>JBEKKN010000069.1:0-13937 GCA_050010675.1 Verrucomicrobiota bacterium
ACACTGTTCAAGCTGCCGCCAGCACCACGACCAAGATAGGGCTGAATGTCGGTTCCCGCCGGACTGGCCGATGGCCCTTGTCCGGTTTCCAACGCCCATTGCTGTTTGGCAGCATCAATCTGCCGCAGGTTGTTGATGCAGGCGTTCTGTTGCGACGTCGCACGCGCCTTCAGGAAGTTGGGAATCGCGATGGCGGCCAACAAACCAATGATGGCCACGACGATCATGATTTCCACCAGCGTAAAACCCGCTTTGCGGGCGATCTTGTTTTTCATACTACTCTTTCTTTCTGTTTTGCGCGGTGTGAACGACACAGCAGGCGGGTTACTATGAGTTCGTTTTTGTTCACTTGATTGCCTGCCGCTACCGCATTGTCATCAAATAAAGCAGCCTCAATGCCAACCATTAAAACAACGGTTTGGCCGTTTGGTTTCGCTTTCTGGTGGATTGAGCAAAATAAAAGCCATTCGATCTCTGGCAATCCAGAGATGGCTCTTGGCTGTATCCCCCTGACCATCAACAAAAAAACATTTTCCAGAACGTTCCGGGTGCCTTGCCCGTGGTAGGCACTTTGTCATGTTTCTGGACATCGCCCAACCCTCCGGCACTCACATCATGGGACAAGCGTTTCCCCATTTCGTTCAGCTGGCTTGCTGTGCCGGGTCATTGCAACAACCGGCAATAATGCGCGTAATTGGCGAGGAAATTTTGCTGAAAGGCGTCGAATTGGGCGATGGAAGGCAGGCTGAAATCCAACGCATTGGTTTGCGTGAAAAAGGTGCGCGCCCCCTGGTTTGTCAGCACGTAGGAAGCCGTGGGAGTGGTTGCGCCTTCGTTGGCCCGGTCACCACAAGCCAATTGATGATCTTGAACAACCGCATATTGTTGGAAAGAATTAAGGTAGATTAACCGGTTTGTATCCGGGGCGGATGAGCCAAGGGCAGCACCCTCATAAATCTGACCACCGGGAAGCGGGATGTTCAGCCGGTCAAGGATGGTCGGCAGCACATCCACCTGTGAGCCGACAACCTCGTTGAGGCTGTAACCCCGCCTGGCCGGATCCATGATGATCAGAGGAATGTTTGCCAATTCCGGGGTTATCGCCCAACCATGACCAACCGGGCCGCCATTTGCGCCGAGCATTTCACCGTGATCGTCCGTGATGACGATCAAGGTTTTGTCCAGCAAACCGGATGCTTTCAACTGGTCAATGAGCGATGAAATAATCCAATCCATGTAATTCAGGGAGTTGAGGTAAATCGGCGTAAAATCCCCCATTTGTTCCAAATGGCGTTCACGGAAGCGGTCCGGCTGGGCATCAAACGGATTGTGCGGAGCCACGGGAGCATACGTCAGAAAAAACCTGGTCTTGGCTGCAGCGCATTGCCTGATTTGATCCTGCATCACAGCCAATGTCTCCTCTTCGCGCAACCCCCAGGAAACCGGCGGTAATTTTCGCGGAACCGGCATCGTATCCGCATCATACATCTCATCCAGCCCGCGGCCCTTCAGAAAATCCCGCTCATCATCGTAGTCGAAGAAACATGAATCAAAGAATGAACAGTTATAGCCATGGTCATGCAGAATCTCGAAGAGGCTTTTTACCGGAACCCTTTGTTGCGTAAACCTTCTAAAATCCCCCACCGGGTAAAGTCCCGTGAACGTGGCGAACCGGGCATTAATGGACCCGGCGAAACTGGAAAAAAAGTTGGGGAACAGCTCCATACGGTCTTTGTACCGGGAGAGCAACGGCTCGGTATTATCGGTGCCGTCAAACAGCGACAAATACTTGTTGTAGGACGATTCCTGAAAAATCAACACCACGTTTAAATCACGCGGCACCCTTTCGGATTCGGACACCACCGCCGGTGTCGCCAACAAATGAATATCAAGCCGCTGCGCCGCCACCAGGAGTTGTTCACGGCTCATGGGCTGTTCCGCGGCCTTCCGCCAAAATGGATTAGTGTCCACCAACAGAACCTCCGTTTCTCCCTCCACCTTGTCCCGACTGGCGAAACCCAGACCGGCAATGCCCAATAGAAAAAACATGCTCAGGGCAAACACCGCCCCGCTCCCCGCCGGATTTTTTCGCGTTTCGATAATTCGACCACACCATTTTTGAATCACCCACAGACCGATCACATAGACCACCAGCAGCCCGGCCAGCAGCCCCATGAACGACGGCAAATACGGCCGGGCCAGACGCCACATCATGGTCGGACTGTTGCCGAATTCCAACAGCTGCCAGTCAAGCCGCACCCCCATGACTTGCGAAAGCCGCAGGTCGGCCAATGCCAGCGCAATCAGGATCAGATTGATCACGTCCAGCCACCACAATGGATCTTTCGGCAATAACAGCCTCTGACCAAAAGCCAGGGCGCCCAGCGCGGCTGCCACGGCCAGTTCACCCACAAAATAACGCGGCAGCTCCAGCCCGAGGGTCAGCACATTGTTATAGTTGGCCGCAGCAACATAATTGGTGTTGGTCAGAAGCACGAAAGCCGAAAAGGCAAACGGCAGCCCCCACGACCACGCCGCGTAACCACCGCTGCGCCACACCAGCAACGTCACCCCTGCGAAAAGAATGATACTGCCGACGAATAACGTCTCAAATTCAGGATCCGGATGGCGTAACAGATTTCCCAGCGGAACGAACAGTGCGTAAAAAAAAACCATTCCCAGGAGAGGCAAACCAACCCATGCCAGACGCAGGGCCCGCTGACCGGCGGCCAGACGGGCAACCAGTGACGCGAGGCCGACGCAATCAACGGCCACCAGGGCGTTGCGATTGACCATGAGATCACGCAGGCAGACTGCCGTGTACGCCGCCGCACAAACTGCCGTGACCCGCAACATCCAAGGTTCACGCCCGGTTCGCCCCAGGAAATAGTAGCCGCCGGCGTAAGCGAGCATCCAGGCGGCCAGATAAGGCGGTCCAAAGCAAAAGTTCATGGCCAGATACCAGCTGATATTCCCCCAGGTCAAGGTTCCGTTCATCAACGGGAACAGATAATTTTTGTCCCCGGCATGAAACGTCAAAAAAATAAATGCCGCGCCCAGCGCCAACACGCAACCATTGATCATTCGCATGGCTTTCACGCCGATGGCGGCACGGCGCCCGCCCAACCCCCACAAATTCAATCCGACCAGCAACGCGAACAGATAAAATGCCATCGGGTTCAGCCAGTCTGACTTCATCGAACTGACCCGCCAATGAATTCCGAAAAGATGCCTTCGATAGGTCCACAACAACAAAATTTTGATCAAAAAAAGCGCGCCGGTTAACAAGCCAACTCGCGCCCAAACGCCCATGAACGGCGCGGCGTAATATGTCCGCCTCTTGATTCCGTTGCCGTCTTTTTGTGAAGTGTCGCTCGCCATGTGAAATTCGGTCAGGTTGTGGCATTTTTCATGCCTGATTCGACCTATATTCCTCCGGGGAGAAGATTTTCAAAGCGAAATCTGTCCTGGCTAACTCACCAGCACCTTGCTCGTTCATGAGCCAATCTCGTTCGGGCTGATCCCCCAAAAAACTCTGCCCGTCCCGCCCGGATTTGATTTCAGAATGCGTCCAAAGAACCGGGACGCGGCGATATCGCCCGTCCAATTAATTCCCCCCCGCAATCGCCGGTTCATTTCCGCGTCTCGACTTTGCCCGCCGCTTTGTTATGTTGGCATCGTGAGTTTTGTCGCTGAATTCAATACACTGCCGTTGTCATCACTGGTGCAGAAATCATTGTCCGCGGGCGCGGCACCGGTGCATGAGAGCCTGTCCAAACCCCGGTTGACGCTGACGGACTTTGCGCATCTGATTTCTCCGGCGGCCTCGGCATTCCTCGAAACCCTGTCGCAACGTTCGCGCCGGCTGACCCAGCAGCGTTTCGGCAAGGTCATCCGCCTGTTCGCGCCGTTGTATCTTTCCAACGAATGCATCAACAACTGCCAATATTGCGGTTTCTCCCGTGACAACGCGATTCTGCGCGTGACCTTGTCCCTGGACGACGTGAAGCGGGAGGCCAAGGCGCTCCAGCAACAGGGCTTCCGCAACGTCCTGCTCGTCGCCGGCGAGCATCCCAAATTCGTCTCGCCGGCCTATCTCGAAGAATGCGTGCGCGCGTTGCACGCGGCCATCCCCAGCGTGTCCCTGGAAGTCGGGCCGCTGGAAACTGCGGATTACCGCTCACTCGTGGCCGCGGGCGCGGACGGGCTGGTGGTTTATCAGGAAACCTATGACCGCGGCGTTTATGCGCAAATGCACACCGCCGGGCCCAAGCGGAATTTTGATTGGCGCCTCGAAACCCCGGAACGCGCCTATGCGGCGGGCTTCCGGCGGCTCGGCATCAGCCCGCTGTACGGCCTGGCCGACTGGCGGTTTGAAGCCATCAGTGTGGCAGCGCACGCCGATTACCTGTTACGGAATTGCTGGAAGGCGCAGGTGACCATTTCGCTGCCGCGCCTGCGCCCGTGCGCGGGCGAATTCCAGCCGCTCACGCACATGACCGACCGCGATCTGGCACAACTGGTTTGCGCCTTCCGGATCATGTTCCCCGATGCCGGCCTGGTGCTTTCCACGCGCGAACCGGCCCGGCTGCGCGATGGCCTGCTTCCGCTCGGCATCACGATGATGAGCGCGGGCAGCCATACCGAACCCGGGGGCTACACCGGCGCGGGCCGGGAAAAACTGCACCAAACCGTGCGCGGACGGATCGTGGAACTGGCGTCCGGCGCCAGCGAATGGGCGCCGGTGGGGCGGGCGTCCTTGCGCGCCGAATCCCAAAATGGCGGCTCGTCAGCAGCGTCGCCCCACCCACTGACAAATGCCACCGGACAATTTGACATCGCCGACGAGCGTTCGCCGCAGGAGGTGGCTGATTTGATCCGCCGCCTCGGCTACGAACCGGTGTGGAAGGACTGGGATGCGGCGCTCACCGCGTGAAGTGCGGGGTGCGAAATCTGAAGTTCGAAATCCAAATTGTGAGCGACCCAACTGTCATCGCCAACGGAAAGCCCATTGCCGCTCAGCTGCCGTGCTCCCTGGAGGCCTTTCTGGTCGCTCAACAACTGCCGCCGCGCAGTGTCGTCGTGGAGCACAACGGCGAAGCGGTGGCGCCGTCGGAATTTTCCCGCCGCACCCTCCAGGCGGGCGACCGCCTGGAAATTGTCAAAATTGTCGCCGGCGGGTGAAATCAATGGATTCAGGGATTGTTGGATAAATGGTTGGCGCCCACGAATCCGCCCATCCCTCATCCCACCATCCGCTGGCCAAGCTGGTTTTATTTTGCAGCCTTACGCCTTTGCGTTAAGCTGCGCGCATTATGGATTGGCTGACCCATTTCATCTGGCAAGACCTTCTCTGGCACCATGGCAAACTGCTCGGCATTGATTGGAGCGTCTGGAAAGTCATCGGCTGGCTGGGCAACGCCGTTTTTTTCTCGCGCTTCTTCGTCCAATGGTATGCCACGGAAAAAAAGAAGCAGGTCGTTGTGCCGCAGGCGTTCTGGTGGTTGAGCCTCGTCGGTTCCGTAACGCTCCTGTGCTATGGCTTGTTTTACCTCAAAGATTCCGTGGTCATCTTCGCTTACGCCTTCACCTGGATTCCTTACAGCCGGAATCTCATCATCCACCGAAGGAACAAGGCGGCACAATCGCTTTGCGCGGGCTGCGGACAAAAGGCCCCGCCCTATTCAAATTTCTGTCCCAACTGCGGCGCGCGGCTGGCGACGGCTACTTCGTAGGCACGGAATTGGTGAGGGCGGACAGCGTCACCGGAAGTCCATTTTGCTTCAAAATGGGCTGGTAATCCGGGTGCGTCTGACCGTAAGCCACCAGCGTGCGAACAAATTTCTGCACGTTTGGCAGGTTAAGGTCGTAGTTCCGAACAATTTCACGGGCCTGCGGTTGAAGGTTATCGAGCTCGACGCTCATGGTGTGCGATTCATAAAACAAATAGGTGGCGAGCGTGCCGCTGATGACAATCAAGGCCAGCAACAAGTGTGTCACCTGACGGCGCAGAGACGTGACCAGATCAGCCAAATCATCGGGAGCGGGAGAGTCCGTTTGCGGTTCGTTCATGGTAATCAGGGTGTGGCGGGCTTTGCGATAAACGGTTGCAACACATGATTGATGTCCGGGTGTGTCTTCCCGTATTGAACGGATTCGTTGAGCACCACGTTCAAACGGTTCATGGTGCCTTGCCGCGCCATGACCTGGGACTGAAGGTTGCGGGACTCGCGCTGGAGAATGATCGTGCGCAGCGCAAGCCACACGTCGGCCAGCACCAGAACGGCCAGCGCCAGGGTTAAAACCGTGTTGGTTGTTTCACATTTCATAACGGATGCAGCGAATCTAGCGGATTGGCGGCAAATGTCCACTGCGTTTTTGCCGCTGAAAGGGGTTGATTTCAAGCCGGTTGGCTGGCACTAGTTTTTCGCATTCATTTGTGCCCAAAGAAGAGCCCATTGAATTGGCCGGCAACGTCACGCAAGTGCTGCCCGGCACCATGTTCCGGGTCGCATTGCCCAATGGCCATGAAGTCCTGGCCCATATCTCCGGCAAAATGCGCAAACATTTCATCCGCATCAGCGTCGGCGACAAGGTCAACGTCGAAATGTCGCCCTACGACCTGGACAAGGCACGCATCACCTACCGGCACAGCTGACCGCCCGCCTTAATCTTAATCCTGCTCTTAATCATAATCTCCGGCCAAACGGATTAAGATTAAGATGACGATTACGATCAAGATTTGCCGAATCCCACTCGACTTTCAGGACGCCAGACGTTTTCCTTGCGGCGCATGAAAATCCATTTTCTCGGCGCCACGTGCACCACCACCGGTTCCATGTATCTGCTGGAGGTGAATGGCCGGCGGCTGTTGCTCGAATGCGGCTTGTTCCAGGGCCACCGCGACGAATCCATCCAGCGCAACTGCTGTTTTCCCTTTGACCCCCGGCAAATCGACGCCGTCGTGTTGAGCCACGCGCACATTGATCACGCCGGCAATCTGCCGAACCTCGTCAAACAGGGTTATGCCGGCCCCATCCACTGCACCCCCGCCACCCGCGATCTCTGCGGCATCATGCTCGTGGATTCGGCACACATCCAGACGGACGACGCCACGTTCGTCTCCAAAAAACGTGCCCGGCACAAAATGCCGCCGGTCGAACCGCTTTATGCCATCGCCGACGCCGAAAAGGCCGTGCGGCAATTTGTTGCCGCCGATTACGACCGGCCCTTTGAACCCGTGGACGGCGTCACCGTCACGTTCCGCGACGCGGGCCATATCCTCGGCGCCGCGCAGGTCGTGCTGGACGTCCGCGAAGGTGAACGAACATTCCGCTGGCTGTTCAGCGGTGACATCGGCCGCGGCGGCGACGAAATTTTACGCGACCCCGAGCCGGTGGAAAACGTGGATTATCTCCAGATTGAGTCCACGTACGGCGGGCGCGAACATGCCGTCCGCCAGGATGCCGACGCCGAAGTCTGCCGGCTGGTGTCGGCGGCCTTGCAAAAAAAAGGCAAGGTCATCATCCCCGCGTTTTCCGTCGGGCGCACCCAGCAAATCGTCTACGTGCTGCACCAACTCACGTTGAGCGGCTGCCTGCCGCGCGTGCCGATTTTTGTGGACAGCCCGTTGAGCGTGAATGCCACGGAGATCTACCGGAAACACACGGAATGTTTCAACGACCGCATCGCCCGGTTCCTGCGCGAAAATGCCAATCCCTTCGGCATGGAAAATCTCACGTACATCCGCGAGGCCGAAGCTTCCAAAAAATTGAACGACCTCAAGGAACCCGTCATCATCATCAGCGCCTCGGGCATGTGTGAAGCCGGCCGCATCCGCCACCACCTGAAAAACAACCTCGGCGACGCGAAAAACCTGGTTCTGTTCATCGGTTACTGCGCCGAACACACCCTCGGCGCACAGATCCGGGCCGGCCAAAGCCCCGTCAACATTTTCGGCGAACCCCACGCGGTCCGCGCCCAAATCGCGTCACTCGACACCTACTCCGGCCACGCCGACCGGAACGAACTGAAACGGTATGTTGAAAAAATTACCGGCGATCTCAAAAAAATCTGTTGCATCCACGGTGAGGCCTCGCAATGCCTCGCCCACGCCGAAACGCTCCGTCAAATGAAGCCCCGGGCCGAAGTGCTCGTGCCGGAATACCAGCAGGTCCTGGAGGTTTGACGGCCGGGCGGGCCGATTTGCTTGTAGTGTCGAGCCTAGAGCGATTTCAAAAATACTGTAGCCGGCATAACGGCTTGGGTTAAGCGGATGGCGCGCCAGCGTCTTGGACTGCGGCAGCCCCCTGCCGCTATGTCTTCCGCAAGCTTGGTGGGCGCAGAGCGGCAGAGGGCTGCCGCACTCCAAAACCTCGCGGAATTTTCCAATCGGGCTTCAGAGCCAGGCCACAGTTTTATGTAAAATGCTCTATGGCTCGAAGCGATTGGTGCACAGCGCCGACACTACAGCTCAATCCCGGCCCGCCGGATTCATGCCCATCTTGACCCGGCGAAAGCTTTTCCCTAAGGTGGTGCCGCCGCCGGAAGATGTCGCACAACGCCGCTCACCGGCCATCCGAATCCTTCAGCACATATGACAAAAATATTCTGGCTTTATGGACGTTCCGGCGCCGGCAAGACCACCTTGGCCAAACAGTTGCACCAGGCCTTGATGGACCGGAAAATCCCGGTGTTTATCCTGGACGGTGACGAACTGCGTTCCGGCCTGTGCTCCGACCTGGGGTTTTCCAGCGAAGCCCGCCTGGAAAATCATCGCCGGATTGCCGAGCTCTCAAAACTGGCGGCGGAACAGGGATTCAACGTGGTGGTTTCCACCATGGCGCCCCAGCACAGCCACCGGGACATCGCCGCGCAGGTGCTGGGACAGCGGCTGGTCTGGATTTATGTGCATGCGCCGCTGGACATCTGCATCCAGCGCGATCCCAAGGGCCTTTATCATCGCGCCCAGACCGGCAAACTCGACCGCCTGCTGGATTTTCCCTTTGACGTGCCCCGCCCGCAGGAACGGGAGAACTTCATTGATACCGTCGCCCAAAACGTGGAAGGCTGTTCCCACTCCGTGCTGGAACTCGTCCAGGCCCAGCTGAGCGATTTTGCGATTTGATTAACCCGTCCTGATCCGCAGCGGGCGGTCAATGGGATAAACCTTAAACGATTCACTCATCTGCGGGAGCCGATGGCCGGGGCGGGGCTGGGCCGAAGAACAGAAAACGGAACAACGTTGTCCCAATCCCACGGGCGGCAAATGGTGGCCAGTACCAATAGTTGAACACGGCGCCGGCCAGCAGCGGTCCCAGCACCAGTGCGCCGAGACCCAGGGTCGTGAAATGCACCAGCGCCAGTGACAATATCAGGCTGAAAATATAAGTGGCCACCGTCGGCCAGAGATGAGGGAGCCGGTTTCCGGTGGCCATCAGTGTGGTCCAGATGGAGAACTGCATTTCCAGGAAAGTGTACAACATCAGAACCACCAGCCAGGGTCCGGACAACATCTGTTTGTGGCTCCCGAACCATTTCAAAAGGGCGGGCCCCAGGAACACCACCATGCTGGCGAGCAGCACGAACGTGATGATTTGCAGCCAAACCCGTGGCCAAAGGATCCGCCGGAGTTCGGAATATTCATGCCGGGCATGGCACTGATTGATCAGGGGCAACTTGACACTGAACCACACACTCGCCATGCCGGTGGCAATGGCCATGAGCTGGACCGAAAGACCGTACCGGGCATTGGCGGCCAATCCGAAGGCGGCCAGGCAAATGGCGGTATTGGCGTTAACCGTCAGATAACCGCTCAGAAACTGCACCCCCAGCCGCCAGGCGTTGGGCCACAGAATGCGAAAATATTTATTGACCTCAACTGTGGCCGGTGGCGGATGCCCCTGCAACCGTGCCAGGCACAGCCGGCGTGCCAGCCCGCGCTGGAGCGCGCTGCTGAACAGCGTGGCGATTGGAACACTCAACAGGCCGGCCCCGCTCAGCAACAGTGTCGCCGACAGGACCAGCTTGACCGACATGGCCAGCACGCTGATCCGGGCCGCGGCCCGCACCTCGTTCAGGCCGATCAGATAAGTTGTCCACCAGTTCCAGTAGATGTCGAATACCGTGGAGGCCAGCGTAACGGCCCAAGCCAGGCGGGTAATCAACACCGATGAGGTTTCATCGATGCGCAGCTCGACCAGCCAGGTTCCCCAGATGCCCATGACGACCAGGGTGCCCAGCGCGACATAACGGTAAAGCGTGCGAGTCGTGTGGAGCAATTGCCAGAGTAATTCGTAATTGGGAGTTCCCGATTTTCCGGGAGTGGGCGGGCCGTGGGCGTGCAACGTTTCCGCGCCACCCACGGCATAACTCACGAACCGGCCCATGGTCGGGCCGAAACCAAAGTCAATGATGGGTGCCAGCGCCACCAGGCTCAACAGCACGTAATACATCCCCAAGTCGGCGGTGGACAAGGCGTGAATGATCAGCGGCAACAGCACGAGCCCGGAGATCAACCGGATTCCGTTGAAAACCCATGACCAGACCACGGCGGAATTGTGGAGGCGTTTGAACATCAGTTGCAGGTCGGATGCTCGATCGTTTTGTCAGGTTATGAAAATGCTGAGGCAACGCAAGGTTTCACCGCTGCATATTCCGGCAGCCGCAACCGGCAACCGCGCTGCGGAAATTCCCGCAGAAGAGGCAAGGCGGCTGACCAGTCCCAAGTTCCTGGCTTCGCAATGAAATATGCGGCTAAGATGCCTGGCGGACCCCACCCCATCCGCAATCGGCAACCACCATGCGGGCGGCATGTTCCGCCGCGGTACGCCACCGGGGATCGCGAATGCCATTCACGTAAAACTCGAATTCCTGCTCCATAAACACATCGACCTCCGGCAGGACCAGAACATCGAAATAGCATCGGGCGCTGCTCAATTCATAGAACAAGGCCTGCGCTATTCCTTTGGGATTTTTAAGGTCAAGCGGACCACACAGGTAACCCAAATTATCATAGACCAGCGCGTGAGAGTAGCCCGCGGCGGCAAAGAGCTGGAAGGTATCGAGAACATCCTTGATGTAGTCCGCATTATTCCACATCTGACATTCAAAGAGCACCACCGGTTGTGCCCGGGCAATCAATCCCCGCGCCCCCCGCAGCACCTCGAAATCGTAACCGTCGGTATCGATCTTTAGAAAATTACAATCGCGGAATTCCGGAAATTGTTCAACCAGTGTGTTAACGCGTTTTATCTCCATACCCGAACCTTCTCTCGGGGACGAATCGCTGGCTGCGCACCCGACCTTTAATTGCCGCACATTGGAAAAGTCCACAAGATTCCGGTTCAGGTATTCAAAAAAAACCGGGTTGGGCTCGATGGCCAGGAATTGATCCTCATTCCGAACCCGGCAAGCCGCGATCGTATCTCCGATATTGGCACCCACATCGATGCCGCAAATCCTGCCTTTGCGAAGACGGACGAAATCGGCGACCCGTCCCATCAATTGATCGTAGTACCCGGGTGTGCACAGGTTCAGGGGGCGCTCATGGGAAAAAGGCATCCAGAGTTGGCGTCCCCAAATTTCCATGCGACACGGCGGATCACTGAACCGCAGAATAAATTTGCGAATCAGACGAAAAATCTTGGCCCGAAGCTTTGGCAGCCAGCGGCGGTTGTCCGCGGGCAGCAAACACTTCCGATAAATAAAAGATAAGATGCTCATGAAATTTTCCCCTGTGGTTTGGTCGGAAAGGCGACTCCGTTGTCGATCTGATTTCTGGCGATTCCGCGTTGCACTTTTAATGGATTGTGTGAGCCACCCGATTCGAGCCAAATATCGTCGGATGTCATCGTCCGGTCAGACTAGCAAGGAATCGCCACCGGGTCGAATGAAAACTCGTCAGGCACCGTCCATACGACGGGCTTGCCGGTCATACAATGCAATGTATTGATCCGCCGCGGCGGTCCAGGAATGGTCATGCCGCGCCTGTTCGAGGGCGGCCAGATGCTTTTCGCTGCCGGCCAGCAAACTCCGCGCGGCGTCCGCGAACGAGGCACTGTCGCCCGGCACATAACTGACACCGCAAGGATAACGGGCCAAAAACGCGGAAAAATACGGTGTGGCGGAAGCAATCATTGGCCGCAGGTACCGGCAGCATTCAATTAGGACCCCGGAACCACGCGAGAAATTGGCTTCATACGGCAGGACGACCGCATCCGCCGCTGCAAAATAGTACTTCGCCATTTCTTCCGGAACAAATTCGTTCACGATGCGTGCGTTGGGATAGCCGCAATCCGCAACGACCCGCCGGGGGTCGTTGGCGGAGATCACCTTGCCGACAAAGAGGGCCAGCGGGGGCTGCGGCAATGTGCGGCAGCCTTTCAAGGCGGTGTGGTAATCCTTCTCCCGGCGGTGCGTCCCGAAAAAGAGAACAATCTTTTCCGCCAGGGGCAGATCCAGTCGCCGGCGGGCTTCCTCCCGGGAAGGCAGCACTTCGGAATCATCAACGGCGTAGGGGACAACCTGAATGTGGGCGCCGAGCAGGGGCTTGATTTCATCGTGGAGAAACTCGGTCTCACAGATGAAATCAATGCGCCCGGTGGCGGCGGCCCGCCGCAACAGGCTTTTCAAGTGTGGCCGCAGTCGGGCTTTTAATCCGCCCGGCGATCCGTACAGGATGCCGCCGTAGAGCGAATAAACAAAACGGACCCGCTTGAACCACAACGTGGCCAGCACCACCAGCCAGTAGGTGCCGCCAATGAAATGGAGGACGGGTTCGGAGCGCGCAACTTGGCGTGGTTGTTGGTAGGGACGGCGCGCTGCGCCGTCCGCGCCGCGTCCAGCGGCGCTGATCTCGCCGGCCTTCGGGGACATTCCTTCCGCCCGCTCCACGCGGGCGGGGACATCGCAGCGCGATGTCCCTACCTCATTTTCGTGCCGACTTGCATCCGAACTGGAATGCTTCCGCGCCAGGCGCAGCGCTTTGAACAAGCACGCCAGCGTTTCGCAGAAGTTCATCAGCCCACCAAAACGACGCTTCTGCCATTGGCCTTCAGCCACCCGGCGCCATCCCGGCGGGAGGCGGGAAAATACCGGCTCAACGCGGTCATTCAAATCCGATGGAACCGGCTCAGTGGTGGTGCTGAAGGTGATGACCCGGACATTGAGGCCTTTTTGGTGCAAGGCGCGTAACAGGGCCAAGGTGTCGGGCCAGTTGTGCGAAGGATAATGTGCGTTGGGACTGACGAGAATAATCTGTGAACCCTGTAGCATTGGTTCGCCGGAGAACATCGGTTCAAATGCGCACGTAAATTTCGTCGCTGTTTAGAACCGCGTTCAGCCGATAGCCGTGATGATATAGAAATTCAGCTAACAAATCGCCATAGTACGTGTTTTCCACACACAGAACGCCAATCTCAAAACTTCCCCACTCAAAATTGCGCAGGATCTCCATTTCTGATCCTTCGGTATCGATGCTGACAAAGTCTGCTTTTTGAACTTTGTGATTCCGCAGGAGTGTGTCCAGTCGAAAGCCGGGTAGCTTTAACTTGTTGATCCGATGGCTGTCAACACGCGCATCGTGGGTCTCGGCAAGTGCGGATGCCAAACTATTCAGAGTTTCATCGTCTTCAACCTGGAGAAACTCCACTTCGCCGTCCGATGCTGCAACGCACCCTTGAACACAAGTACATTTCCGGTTTTGTGTCAATTCAGAGAACAGTTTCGGTGATGGCTCCACGCAAATACCGGACCAGCCAAGTTTTTGTTCGAAATAATAGGTGTTGCTGATGTCAACGCCATTGTAAGCGCCGATATCCACGAAGAAGCCGCCGCGCCGATGCTTGAAAATGTTTTCAACCGCCCATTTATCTTGGCCCCATTGGCTATGATAACCTTCTTTTCCAGCCGCCGTTTGGTCAAACCAATCGTAGTTC
>JBEKKN010000070.1:0-13750 GCA_050010675.1 Verrucomicrobiota bacterium
AATCCGGATTCGTATGCCTTCCTTCGCATCCCCTCGAACAACGACGACTGGACGCGCCATTTTCGCATCGGCGCGGTGGTCGGGATGAACATCAGCGCCAATTTCAGCCGGAGCGGAACGTTCACCATCTCCGGCAATAATCCGGCCAGCGGGATTTTTGACGACGGCTATGTGCGGATGGACAATACTGGAGATGCCGGAGGCCAGACGGCTTATTGGGGGTACAACAGCGCATCGCAATTGAACGGATCCGCTCTCACCATGCGCGCCGCCAGTTCATTCTCCACCACCGGCGGCGGCAAGGAGGACGGCGGGGCGTTTCCTGGCTTTGAAATGGCTTACGGCGACAATCTTTGGTACTGGAAGCACGCGCGCGTTGGTTGGGAACTCGGGCTTGGCTTCCTGCCCATCAATATCACCGAGAACAGCACTCTGCCCGCATCGGTCAACCAGTTGTCCTACACCTTCAACACCGGCGGCATCGTTGTGCCGGGAGCGCCTTATCAGGGACTTCCCACTGGCGGACCCTTTGAGTCAACCATTTCAACCAATTTCAGTTCAAACGCCAGTTCCACCAACGGCATCGTCAGCGGCACGCAATCGCTGAATGTGATGCTTTACACGCTCAGATTGGGGCCGACGTTTTATTGGGATTTGACCGAGCACGTCAGCTTGTCCCTGAGCGCCGGCCCTGCCGTCGGCATCGTGTCGGGCGATTATAAATATGGCGAAATCATCACCGCCGGCGGTGTCAGTGCCCTCAACTCGGGACGGATTAGCGGAACCGATCTTGTCTATGGCGGCTATGTCAACGCGACCGTGCTGTGTCATGTGGTGGACAACGGCGATATTTATGCCGGTGTGCAGTTCATGCCGATGAGCAATGCCACCATCAGTGGCGGCGGCCGGATGGGACGATTGAATCTGGGCGGGGCACTTTATTTTTCCGTCGGCATCAACTGGCCGTTTTAATTATTTTTGAAGAAGTGGTGACCCTAACCGGCCCGAATTGGAACCCGATGGTAAGTTGGCTCAAGGAGATGGATTTGTTCCGGCAATCGCAAATAGCATGTGCAACATATTTGCCTAAAACGGCTGGGAATGAAGCTGGCATTGTTTGGGAACCCCGTCCCTTACTGGAATGGAACAATGGTTCAACCAAAAAAACGCGCGACTGAAGGGTTGCTGGCGATCTGCCGACAACAAGCCGGTCCATCCCAAAATGACAGCGTGGGCACAAAACCGTCAGGCCACCCGCGCCCATGACGCCGGGCGTGAGGGCGCAACCGGCCAAGAGCCATGCCAACACCGCGCTCATGACAAAAAGATGCGTCACAGGGCACGTCAAGCGGCCTGAAAACTCCCCAGAATGGTCAAGCTTGCAAATTCGGTCAGTTTGCCTGTTTGCGGGTTGCATCGGTGCAACCGCTCGCGCCACCCGCACACCCAAGAGTTGAACGCCCAGCGCGCGGTACGGGAACCTGAGGTACAGGCACTGGCCAAGGTGATCAATGAGCGGCAGAAGGCATTGGTTGAACATGACTGGCAGCAGTGCTGGCGCTGGTCAAACGGCTCAAGCAGATGGTGAAATGGCCGCTGTCAAAGCAGATTGCCCGAGAGCGGGTTGAAAATCTACCTGATGAAATTTCACCTGACGGCAAAACGATCCGGCGCGTTGCCGTTCGAAAAATCACAGAGATTCATCCTGCCCGGTGGAATTTCGGCACCATGAACCAAATGATTGAACTTGTGAGCAAGGTGGGCCCGCTCGTCACCGGGCAGCCGGCGGCCACCATTGGCGTTGACTGCCAGCACAGCGGCACGGTGGAAGTTGCCGGCAATGTCACGGTGGATTAGGACATCACTGATGCTGACCGCGATTCCCTGTTTCAAAGGCTGGACGCCGCTGTAGTCGCAAAAATCTTACGTGAACATGGCATCAACCCTGACAGCCAGAGTTGAAATAAATGGGAAAGAATTATCGGAGCATGACCTTTGGTATAAATTCCAGATTTCTGAGATCCAACCCGCGGGTCTCCGTGCCGAAGCGGAGGAACAAGGCAAGTGAGATGACCACGGGCACCATAATGATGACTGCGGTAACCCCGAGGGGCGGAACGAGAGCGGCAATGCTGAGCGTTTGCGCCAGCACTCCCCCGCCCTTGGTGAACATTGCGACCCAACCCGTGGCTCGTCCCCGAATCTTGATCGGATAACTTTCTGAGGCATACGGAAGCAATATGGCAATGATGCCGTTGCTGCCAATGATGAGCAGACCGATTGGCCAGACCGGGTTGCCACCGAGATGGGTCTCGAGCCGCAGCACCCAGAGCAATCCGAGCAAGGTCAGCGTGATGAAGATGGCCAGAGCCCGCTTTGAACTCCAGCGACTGTAGATGAAAGCGCAGACGAAGACTGTTGGAAACGCAATGAGCGCGGATTCGGCCAGCAATTTGCTTGAAAGAGCCATCGAATAGCCTTTCGTTACTAAATCGTTGGGCATCCAGAGCAGGAGACCGAAGTTGATAAATCCCCACGAGAGCGCGATGATCGTGAGGGCGGCTGTCTTACCGATCAGCGCGGGCGTCCAGAGCTGTGCTTCCTCCTGCAAGAGGTGTTCATGACCGTGGGCAAGCAGTTCCGATTCGTCCGCTTCTCCATCGGCAAGCTTGTGCGTCACGGTTCCAAAACGCGCCATGACCACATGCGCCTCGGCTTTGCGTCCGCGGGCCAGCAAAAATTTAGCGGATTCCGGAATGAAGCGTCCGAGTCCAAGGAGGATCAGCCCGGTCGGGAGATTCATCAGCCAGAGGATGCGCCAGCTAAAGATCGGTTCCAAGGTCGCCGCCAAACCGCTCGCTACAAAATAGCCGCCCACCGCACCGAGGCCGCCAACCAACACCAACGCCCAGCCGCGATGCTTCGATGGCATCATCTCGGCTAGGAGCGCGTAAGTCACCGGCAGCATTCCACCCGCACCGAACCCCATCAGGAAACACATCCCGATATTCCAGTTGAGCGATGGCATTGCGCCGCAAATCGAGGTGCCGATAAAGACAACCGCCGACAACAGGATTGCCGCTTTGCGGCCGTAGAAATCCGCCAGAACACCCCACAGGATCGAGCCAAGCGCGGTTCCGATAAGCGCGGAAAAAGGCACCAGCGAAGCGTGCGCCTTGGTGGTTTGATATTCGCGGATCATCCCCGGAATGGTAAATCCAAGCGTAGCGGGCTTCATCACGTCAATGATGAGCGCGACCACGAGCGTCATCATCAGCATCCAATGGGCTTGCTTGAGCGGCGCATCCTCGGGCGCGACGACGGTGATGCGTGAAGAGACCACTGCATTGTAGGCCGCCTTGCTCGGCAGGAGCCCGTAACCCGCCGCGATCACGCCGGCGATGATCAGATACATGCCGAAGATCATGCTCGGATCCATCGGCATGCCGTAGAGGACAAAACCGTTGTTGTGGCCCATCCAGAACATCGGGATGTGCAGGAGAACGCCGACGGTGACGGCGGTGCAGCCAAGGGCAAACGCCCAGACACCGCGACGGTCTTGAAACACATTGGCCTGAATCATGGGGCAATACTAGCTAATCCGCCTGCACCCGGCATCATGGTCAGGGTTAGACCTCGAAATTCTGTTACTTGGCTCATCAGTGAAGCGAGCGTTTCGCTGACAGCGTCGAGCTTTTCGATGATTACTGCGTGTTCGGCCCGTAAAAGTTTATCCACGTCGCTCTGTAATGCAGCAGTGTTGCAAATGAGATTTTTAATTTCATCGTGCCGGTGGTATTCAAGCCATTCGATGAATTTCCGATGGTCAAGACTTTCGCCCGCACCTTTTTCCTGACGGTAATTGCTAATCAAACCAATGATCGTCGCGAACGCCGAGGCTGTTGTGAGTGGGTCAGGAGTCATGACAGTCCGTCTTAAGCGCGAATATGCGCCCCTCACCGGAGAATGCAAGATTGAAACAAACACCAAGGAACACGCCTAACACGGATGAATATGTTGCCACTGAGTGTTGCCACTAATCCGTAAATCTCACAGAACTGTTGATTTTATTGTAGTTTTAATGAGTGGCGACCCTACCGGGAATCGAACCCGGGCTACCACCGTGAAAGGGTGGTGTCCTAACCGCTAGACCATAGGGTCATCCAAGCGCGCCAATATAATCACCGTTCCACCGCTGTCACGCAAATTCACTTTCCCCGGCGCGGTTTTTCCCCTAAGTTGCACGGGTTCATGAAAGTTTTTATCGACGGCAAATATTATGATGGGCGCGCGGCGAAGATTTCGGTCTTCGATCACGGCCTGCTTTACGGTGACGGGGTCTTTGAGGGCATTCGTGCCTATCACGGCCGGGTGTTCAAATTGCGCGAGCACATTGACCGGCTGTTCTGTTCGGCCAAAGCGATCCTGCTCAACATCCCGATGTCGCATGCGCACCTCATGCACGCGGTGGTCGAGGCCTGCCGGAAAAATAAAATCCACGACGGTTACATCCGGCTGGTGGTGACGCGCGGTGTGGGCACGCTCGGCTTGAATCCGAACCGCTGCAAGAATCCGTCGGTCATCATCATCGCAGACAAGATCCAGCTTTACCCGCCGGCGTTTTATCAAAAGGGCATGGAGATCGTCACCGTGCCGACCACGCGCAATTTGCACAGCGCGCTGAATCCGGCCATCAAGTCGTTGAATTACCTCAACAACATTCTCGCCAAGATCGAGGCGAACCAGGCGGGTTGCGAGGAGGCGGTGATGTTGAATGCGGAGGGCTTCGTGGCGGAATGCTCCGGCGACAATTTGTTCATTGTAAAAAAGGGCGCGCTGCTGACGCCGCCGCTCTCGGCGGGTGCGCTGTACGGCATCACTCGGGGGGTGGTCATGGAACTGGCCGAGGAGGAGGGATTGACGGTGTCCGAGCCGAACCTGACGCGTTACGATTTGTTCAACGCGGACGAGTGCTTTTTGACGGGCACGGGCGCGGAAATCGTGCCGGTGGTGAAGATCGACGGCCGGGTGGTGGGCACGGGCAAACCGGGCCCGATCACGCGCAAATTGGAGGAGGAATACCATACCTTGACGAAGAACTCCGGTGAGCCGATATACAAGTGACGCGGGTGAAAATCCGGTGTATTATGGGAGGGCGTTGTTGAACGCAGCGGAGTGACGGTTGAACCATTTGGTATTTGACGGAATCATGTTGTGCTCCATCTGCAAGGAAAAGCCGGCGACAGTGCATATCACCCAAATCGTGGGTGACAAGGCACAGAAGCTGGATTTGTGCGAGGAATGTGCCAAGGCCAAGGGCGTAAACGATCCTTCCTTTGCGCCGGCGGATTTGATGCTCGGCCTCGGCGCGTCGCAGGAAATCGAACAATCCGCCGGCGGCGTGGAGACGAAATGCCCGCGCTGTGGCTTTTCGCAGGCGGATTTCAAGAAATCGGGCCGGCTCGGGTGTTCGGAATGCTACAAGACTTTTGCCGAAGGCCTGGAAGGATTGCTGAAGTCGATGCACAAGGGCACCCACCACGCGGGCAAGGTGCCGGAGGCGCTCCGCGCGACCCGCGAACAATCCGACCGCCTGAAATTACTGCAGAAGAAACTGGCCAAGGCGATCGAGGATGAAAATTTTGAACAGGCCGCCCAGTTGCGCGATGAAATCAAGCAGGTGACGCCGCGCGGAACAGGTTTGAGTGTGACTTGATGGGGACGACACCAATGAAATTGGACGAATTTCTCATTTCTCCCGCCGAGACGGCGCGCCGGCACGGTCCACATGACCGGATTGTAATGTCCAGCCGGGTCCGGCTGGCGCGCAATTTGAAGGACGCGGCGTTTCCCGGCTGGGCCAAAAAGCCGGAACGACTGAAGGTGCTGGAGACGATCCGGCCGGCGGTGGAAAGCCTGCCGGAACTGAAGGATGCCTTTTCCGATGTGATGGACAACCTCACCGCCCTCGACAAACAAATCCTGGTGGAGCGTCATTTGATCAGCCGCGAGCACGCCGCGAAAGGTTCAGGCAGCGGCCTGGTTTTCAACCGCGAGGAAAGTTTCTGCGTGATGATCAACGAGGAGGACCACTTGCGGATGCAGGCGCTGCGCCCGGGCCTGCAACTGCGGCAAGCGTGGAGTGCGATTGACCATCTGGATACCGAGCTGGAGAAAAAACTCGATTACGCGTTCAACAATGAACTGGGCTATTTGACGGCCTGCCCGACGAATCTGGGCACGGCCGTGCGGGTCAGTGCGATGCTGCATCTGCCCGGCCTGGTCCTGGCCGAGCAGATCAATCCCATCATTCAATCCGTCAACAAACTCGGTCTGGCCGTGCGCGGTCTTTACGGCGAGGGCACGGAGGCGCTGGGCAACGTGTTTCAGGTTTCCAACCAAATGACGCTCGGCGAAGGCGAGTCGGCCATTGTCGAGCGTCTGGACAAGGTGTTGTCCCAAATCATCGAGCACGAGGAGAATGCGCGGCAAACCCTGCTGGAGAAGAAGCCGAAGGTGGTTTTCAACCACATCGGCCGGGCCTACGGCATCCTGGCCAACGCCCACAGCATTTCATCCAAGGAAACCATGAATTTGCTGTCCCTGATGCGATTGGGCGTGGATTTGGGGCTGTTTCCGGCCGAGGAACGTTCGGCGGTGGATGAGCTGTTCATTGTGACGCAGCCGGCGCATTTGCAGAAACAATTTTCCGACAAGCTGTCGGCCGAGGAACGCGACTTGCTCCGTGCAGACATGCTGCGCGACCGGTTGAAACATGTCAGCCGGCCAAACGCAAAAAAGGGCGGGTCGGGATTGGACAAACCTGCAAATTTATAGCACAGTAAGGCGAGTATGAGCGATGAGGCCATGAGCAATTTTACGCCGCGCGCCCAGCAGGTGCTGGCACTCGCGCGGAAGGAAGCCGACCGGTTTAACCACAACTTTCTCGGCACGGAGCATTTGTTGCTCGGCCTGATTAAATTGGGCCAGGGCGTGGCGGTGAACGTCCTTCAGAAAATGGGCCTCGACCTCGAAACCGTTCGCATGGAAGTCGAGAAACGGGTGGGGACCGGTCCCGACCAGAAGATGATCGGCAATATTCCCTATACGCCGCGCGTCAAGAAGGTCCTGGACCTGGCCAAACGGGAGGCCAAAAACCTGAATCACACCTACATCGGCACGGAGCACATCCTGCTCGGCCTGCTGCGCGAGGGCGACGGCGTGGCGGCGCAAATCCTGCGGAGCCTCGACGTGGACATCGAACAGACGCGCCAGGAAATCTTAAAGGAACTGGATCCCAATTTCACGGGCGAGGAATCGTCCATCCCGGAAGCCGGCGGTGAAAAGGCGCCGGTGGAGAAGAAGGGTGAAGTCAAAACCCCCGCGCTCAAGGCATTCGGACGTGATCTCACGGAAATTGCGCGCAAGGGCGACATGGACCCGGTGATCGGGCGCAAGGAGGAGATCGAACGCGTCATTCAGATTCTTTGCCGCCGTTCGAAAAACAATCCGGTATTGCTGGGTGAAGCCGGCGTCGGCAAGACGGCCATTGTCGAGGGGCTGGCGCAGGAAATCGCCAAGGGCAACGTGCCGGAGTTGTTGCGCGACAAGCGAGTGGTCACCCTTGACCTGGCGCTCATGGTTGCGGGCACCAAATATCGCGGTCAGTTTGAAGAGCGCATCAAGGCGGTGATGGATGAAATACGGCGCGCGAAAAACGTCATTCTGTTCATTGACGAGCTGCATACCATTGTGGGTGCCGGTTCGGCGGAAGGTACAATGGACGCTTCGAACATCATCAAGCCGGCGTTAAGCCGGGGCGAGATGCAATGCGTCGGCGCCACCACCCTCAACGAATATCGCAAGTACATTGAAAAGGACGCCGCGCTCGAACGCCGCTTTCAGGCCGTGAAGGTCGAGGCGCCGTCCATTGACGAGGCGGTTCAGATTTTGAAGGGACTCCGGCACAAATACGAGGAGCACCACAAGGCCGAGTTTACCGACAAGGCCGTGGAGGCTTCCGTGAAGCTTTCCGACCGTTACATCACCGACCGGTTCCTGCCGGACAAGGCGATTGACGTGCTGGACGAGGCCGGTTCCCGCGCGCGCATCGGCACGATGACGCGCCCGCCCGAAATCAAGGCGATGGAGGTGGAGATCGAGGAGATCAAGACGAAGAAGGAACGGGCCATCAAAAACCAGGATTTCGAGGGCGCGGCCCAGATGCGCGACAAGGAAAAGCAGGCCAAGGAGAAACTGGAGGCCCAGTTGCGCGATTGGCGCGCCGCGCGCGAGGAAAAACACGTGGTCGTGGACGAGGAGGACATTTTACATATTGTTTCGAAGTGGACGGGGATTCCGTTGCAACGGATGGAACAGGGTGAGATGCAACGATTGCTGACCGTTGAGCAGGAAATGGAGAAAGTCGTTGTCGGCCAGCGTGAAGGCGTCTCCGCGATTTGCAAGGCGCTGCGCCGGTCGCGGGCGGATTTGAAGGACCCGCGCCGTCCCATCGGCACATTTTTGCTGCTCGGTCCGACCGGGGTGGGCAAGACCCTGCTGGCCAAGACCATGGCCGAACAGATGTTTGGCGATTCGAAGTCGCTCGTCCATCTCGACATGAGCGAATACATGGAAAAGTTCAACGTCTCGCGGCTCATCGGGTCGCCGCCCGGTTACGTCGGTTACGAGGAGGGTGGCCAACTCACCGAAAAGGTGCGGCGCAATCCCTATTCCGTCGTGCTGTTTGATGAAATCGAAAAGGCGCATCCGGACGTATGGAACATGCTGTTGCAGATTCTGGAAGAAGGGAAACTCACGGACAACGTGGGCCGGGTGGTTAATTTCCGCAACACCATTGTATTGATGACTTCGAACGTCGGCTCGGATTTGATCCGCCGTCAATCCACGCTCGGCTTTTCGCCCATCACCGACGAAAGCAGCTACGAGAAGATGCGCGAGAAGATCCTCGACGAATCGAAGAAGACCTTCCGTCCCGAGTTTCTGAACCGGCTTGATGACGTGATTGTTTTTCGCTCGTTCACCAAGCCCGACCTCATCCAGATTCTGGATCTGGAGGTCAATAAGGTGTTGGAACGGCTGCGCCACAAAAACCTCAAGCTCGAACTCGACGCCAAGGCCAAGGATTTTCTGGTCGAGAAAGGGTACGATCCGCAGTACGGCGCGCGGCCGATGCGCCGGTCGGTGGAGCGTTTCCTCGAAGACCCGTTGGCCGAGGAAATCCTCAAGGGCAGCCTGCACGAAGGTGAAGCGATTCTCGTCACAATGGGAACGGACCGGCTGGTTTTCAACCAGAAAGCCGCCGCGGCGGGCGCGGTGGCGGGTTGATCATGGGTTTTCAAGTCACGACTGCGTTCATCCTGATCGCAGTTTTTGTTTGCGAACTTCGACTTTTCATCACGCCCAAAAATCGCTAGGTTTTGATCAATGAAAGGCATCATTCTCGCTGGCGGCGCCGGGTCGAGGCTGTATCCGCTGACGCTGGTGGCGAGCAAACAGCTCCAGCCGGTCTATGACAAGCCGATGGTGTATTACCCGCTGACGACGCTCATCGAAGGCGGGATTCGTGAAGTATGCCTCATTTCCACGCCGCACGATCTGCCGCGCTTCAGGCAAATGCTGGGGGACGGCAGCCGGTTTGGCATTGCCCTGGAATACCGCGAGCAACCAAAGCCCGAGGGGATTGCCCAGGCGTTTCTGATTGCCGAATCGTTTATCGGCGGGGACAACGTTGCCCTGATTCTGGGGGACAATATTTTTTACGGCAGCGACGTGTTCTATCGCAAGATTGCCGAATTCAAGAGTGGCGCCATGATTTTTGGTTATCACGTCAACGACCCGGAACGTTATGGGGTGGTTGAATTTGACGGTGAAGGCCGGGCCATTTCCATCGAGGAAAAACCGAAGCAACCAAAGAGCGACTACGCCGTGCCCGGGCTCTATCTTTACGACGATCAGGTGGTGACCCTGGCCAAATCGCTGAAACCCTCCGCGCGCGGCGAGCTGGAAATCTCCGACCTGAACGTCGTGTATCTGAAGCGCGGGCAACTGCATGTCCACCGGCTCAGCCGCGGATTTGCCTGGCTGGATGCCGGCACCAGCAGCAGCCTGCACGACGCGGCGGCTTACGTGCAGGCGATTGAGAAGCGGGCCGGCATCAAGA
Organism: Verrucomicrobiota bacterium; assembly: GCA_050010675.1. GTDB lineage: Bacteria > Verrucomicrobiota > Verrucomicrobiia > Limisphaerales > UBA11358 > UBA11358. The sequence continues at coordinate 10,184 of JBEKKN010000070.1, forward strand.
TTGGCTGTCCGGAGGAAGCCGCCTTCCGCGGCGGTATTCTCAAACTGGTCCAATTGGAAAAACTGACCGGCCAAATGCCCAATTGCGAATACCGCGCTTATCTGAATGAAGTGGTGGCGGAAGCCAAACGGCTGCAGAAAAATTTATGATTTATGATTTACGATTTCTGCGCCGCATCGCCCACAGATCTGCTTCCGATGGGCCGGTCAATCATCAATCATAAATAGCATGATTTTGCTCCTGGGTGCATCCGGTTATATCGGCCAGGCGTTTGCGCGCGAACTGCAACGCCGCCAATGGCCCTTTCAGCCGTTGTCACGAACGGAGGCGGATTACACCCGGTTCGACGTGCTCCTGGAATTCTTGAAGAAGCACAAGCCGGCGTTTCTCGTCAATGCCGCCGGTTACACCGGCAAACCGAACGTGGACGCCTGCGAAGTTGCCAGGGCCGATACCCTGGCGGGAAACACACTGTTACCACAAACCCTCGCCCAGGCGTGCGCGGTCTCCGCCATCCCGTGGGGACACGTTTCGTCAGGCTGTATTTTTTCCGGGGCCAAAGTGACGTCGAACGGGCAAACGCACACGGAAAAGGATTTGACCCGGCCCGACCTTCGTTCGCTGGTCGAGCAATCCCCGGGCGCCATTCACGGTTTCACCGAAACCGACCCGCCGAATTTCACCTTCCGTGATCCGCCGTGCAGTTTTTACAGCGGCACCAAGGCCTCGGGCGAGGAAGTCATCGCCGGCATCGGTCAGAGTTACATCTGGCGGCTGCGGATTCCGTTTGATGAATTCGACAGCGCCCGCAATTACCTCAGCAAGGTGCAGCGCTACGAGAAGGTGTACGACAATGTAAACTCGATTTCGCACCGCGCCGATTTTGCGGCGGCGTGCCTGGATCTGTGGGAGCGCCGGGCGCCGTTCGGCATTTATAATGTGACCAATCCCGGCTTTGTCACGACCCGGCAGGTGGTGGATTTGGTGGAACAGATTCTGAAACCGGCCCGGCGCTTCGAGTTTTGGCAAAACGACACGGAGTTTTACCGGAAGGCGGCCAAAACCCCGCGCTCCAATTGCGTGCTCGACGCGTCGAAACTGCTGGCCACCGGCGTGAAAATCCGCCCGGTCCTGGAGGCTCTCGAAGATTCCCTTCGGAAATGGAAGCCGGAATGAGAATTTACGATTTACGATTTACGATTTACGATTTGACTGCTCAAGACGCGTGTTGGGTCAAATCACTGCGTCGATCGGCAATCGACCATCCTAGATCATAAATGAATTTGCTCATTACCGGCGGTGCGGGGTTTATCGGGTCCAACGTGGTGCATCACGTCATTGACCGGCCCGAGGTCACGCGACTGGTGAACCTGGACTGCCTGACCTACGCCGGGCACCTGGCAAATCTGGAAACAGTCGCCAAACACCCCAAATACGTTTTCGAAAAGGTGGATTTGCGCGACAAAGCCTCCGTGTTGCGCGTGGTGGAAGACCACGCCATCACCCACGTCATGCACCTCGCGGCGGAATCGCACGTGGACCGGTCCATCACCGGGCCGGGCGATTTCATTCACACCAACGTCGTCGGCACCTTCAACCTGCTTGAAGCCTGCCGCGAGTGCTGGTTGAGTTCAAAGTCTGAAGTCCGCAGTTCACAGTCAGAGACGCGGTTCCATCACGTATCGACGGATGAAGTTTACGGCTCGCTCGGCCCGACGGGCCTTTTTGAGGAGACGACGCCATACGCGCCGAACTCGCCTTATTCCGCGAGCAAGGCCGCCAGCGACATGCTCGTGCGCGCGCATCATCACACCTACGGTCTGCCGACGGTCATCACGAATTGCTCGAACAATTACGGCCCGTATCAATTTCCCGAGAAGCTGATCCCGGTGGTCATTCAAAGCGTGCTCGCGCGCCGGCCGGTCCCCGTCTACGGCGACGGACTCAACGTGCGCGACTGGCTGTACGTGCGCGACCACGCCGAGGCGCTCTGGCTGGTGCTCACGCGCGGGAAACCCGGCGAGACCTACAACATCGGCGGTCACAACGAATGGGCGAACCTCCGCATCGTGGAGTTGATTTGCGACCTGATTGACGAACTGGCGCCCAGGCTCGGCGGCGATTCACGTCAATTGATCTCCTTTGTCAAGGACCGCCCCGGTCATGACCGGCGATATGCGATTGACGCGACGAAGATCAAAAACGAACTGGGCTGGACGCCGGCGCACAAATTTGAACAAGGCATCCGGGAAACCATCCAATGGTATCTTGATCACCAGGCCTGGGTGAAGACCGTGACCGGCCATTGATGATTTACGAGTTGAGATTTACTCGCCGCGGTAGTGGTACCTTTTGCAGTTTCTGGTGGGGCGAGCGTCCTCGCGAGCCGGCTCGTCAGTAGCCTCGCCCCACTAAAATGTACCAGTACCCGCGCCATGCGGAAATTGTGGGAAAGTCGTAAATCGTGTATCGTAAATCGTAAATGAGAACACTGTTGGCGATTCTTGTCCTGTGGCTCGCGTTCAGCTTCAGCGTGAGCGCGCAGACGGACTCGATTGTCTGGCACCGGGCCGCGGATCGCGTGGATGCGGACGTTCGCTCATTAAGCCTGTCAAATTTGCTGGAACAAATCACGGTCCAGACCGGCTGGCAGGTCTACGTGGAGCCGGGCACGACGCACCGCGCGTCCACGAAATTCAAAAACCTGCCGACGGGGGATGCGTTGCGGAGGTTGTTCGGTGATCTTAACTTCGCGCTTGTCCTGCAGACCAATGCCGGCCCGCATCTCTATGTTTTCACCACCCGGATGGAGAACGCCACACAGCGGGTGCGCGCGCCGAAGGCGATGACGGCCAAACATGTGCCGAATGAATTGCTGGTGAAACTCAAACCGGGCGTCAATCCCGAGGCCTTCGCCAAACTGTATGGCGCGAAAATTATTGGCCGGATGGACAAGCTCGGCGTCTATCGTCTGGAATTTGCCGATGCCGCCTCCGCCAATGCCGCGTTCGGCGAGCTTCAAAGCAGCACCGACGTGCAGGATGTTGATTACAATAATTATTTCGATCCACCACCGACCGCGCAGGCGCTCGCCTCGGCGTCCCTGCCGCCGATAAACCTGCAACTCAATCCACCGGGTAATTCCGGGCGCGTCATCGTCGGGTTGATTGATACTCCGGTGCAACCGCTTGACGGCTCGCTCAACGATTTTTTGCTCAAGCAAATTTCCGTTGCGGGTGACGCTCCCGCCAGTGGTGGTGATCTTACCCACGGCACGGCGATGGCGGAAACGATCCTGCGCGCCATGGGCATTGCGGGGCAGGGCGCCTCGTCCGCCCAGATTTTGCCGGTCGATGTTTACGGTTCCAGCGCAACCACGACGAGCTGGAATGTCGCCCTGGGCATTCAGGCGGCGGTCAACGGTGGTGCGACCGTTCTGAATCTAAGCCTCGGTAGTTCCGGCGACAGCTCGATTCTGGATTTGATGGTTCAACAGGCCGTGGGTGATGGAATACTGATTTTTGCCGCGGCCGGCAACCAGCCGGTTTCCACGCCGACCTATCCGGC
>JBEKKN010000071.1:0-13549 GCA_050010675.1 Verrucomicrobiota bacterium
CCATTGGTGTTTTCGTTGGTGCCGCGCTCCCAGGCGTGGTGCGGCGTCGCAAAGTAAACCCGCGTGCCCAATATGTTTTCCAATTCCCGGTAGTTATGAAACTCAGTGCCATTGTCGGCCGTGATGGTTTTGACGCGTTGCCGTTCCGCCCACAGCAGTTTGACCGTCCGGTCCAGCGTCAGTTCCTTGGTGGCGCGTTGAATCGGCCCGATCCGGACCAGCCCGGTTTTGCGTTCCACCACCGTCACCACACATGCCATGCCCCGGCCACGCCCCTTCGAATTTCGTTATGTCGGAAACTGCGCCGCATGCCGCCATTGAGCCATGTCCTCGACCTTTTCACGCCGGTAAATCTGATATAAACGGCGGCTGAAAAGTGCCAGCAGAAATGCCAGCAAACCCTATGTGGTGAGGGTTAAATGGAGTTAAAAGAAATCGGATGGAGTTATCCTTGACATAAAAGATAAAGGCCTTAAACTCAACACATCAGCGATGCCATAGGCAGTTGATTCTGAGGAGTTTTTGGACTTCGGGGTTGTGCAATCCCGGCCATTGGCTCCATTCCCTACCGTGTGTGCGGCAAAGGTTTAGAGAAAATGGCGTCCGCAACGGACACCAAAACGGACACCAAATTGGGTGCTCCTAACGAATTCGGGATAACGGGCGGTAAATCGCCCGCTGCTCAATAACGCGGCAGAGTCGGCTTCATCTATTCTAGCGGTTGCGTGAAAGACCGCATGAAATCACGGTACCGCTTGTTCCGGCGTGGTGTCCGCAATGGAGCCTTTTATTGCGTGGACACCAAAACCGGCAAACGAACCAGCTTGCGCACCGGCGATGAAGATGAGGCCAGCCAAATCATCCACGCCAAAAATCAGGCGCTGCGCCAGCCGGTGCTTAATATGCAAATCGCCAAGGCGTACCCGCTCTTCCTCCGGACAATTCGTCGTGCGGCAGATGGGTCGCAATGTGTCGTTGGAACAGGTCATGGCGCTGGCTTATCAATGCAATCCGTCGCAAATTATTCCGCCGGCGACCCAACCACCGGGCCATTTTGATTTTTTGGTTACCGTGCCGGATGCATCCCAGGAACGCTTCAAGACGGCCATCCGCAGAAAACTGGGCTATACCGCTCATTGGGAAACGCGCAATACCAAGGTGCTCCTACTTGAAACGCAGACGCCGCCGCCATCCGGCCTCCAGGTGAGTACGGCGAAAGGTGAGAATGTTTCCTTCAACAATGGAACATTAGAATTCACCCACGCCCGGCTGGGATCGCTCCTGGGATTTCTTGAACAATTCCTGAATCAGCCGGTGCTGGATCGGACGGGACTGACAAACTTTTACGATTTTTCAATTGAAAGGAACTGGCCCATCCCGGGCAGTCCGGATCCAAAGACCACGGAGAAAATTATCAGAGGCCTCGGACTCAAACTGGTACCCGGCAACGATTCAGTGCCGATGCTGGTCGTGGACAAAGCCCGTTGACATCAACCCATGACCAGAAACGAAACTGAACGTGCGAATGCGCTGTTGTTCCTTGACCGGGCAGCGGGCCGGCGCGCCTTCACCCTCATTGAACTGTTGGTGGTCATTGCCATCATTGCCATCCTGGCCGCCATGTTGTTGCCGGCCTTGTCCCAGGCCAAGGGAAGGGCGCAAGGCATCGCCTGCCTTAACAATGGCAAACAACTGATGACCGCCGTGATTCTTTACACCAGCGAACACGACCAATTTTACCCGCCCAATCCCGACGGCGGTACGACGGATCCCGGTTACAATTGGTGCGCCGGAATGGCTGGAATGGGTGAAGCGGACGAATTCAACCCTGACCTGATCAAGGACCCGACCCGTTCGCTGTTGATCAATTATCTCGGCGGGAATAACGCCGTTTTCATATGTACGGCGGATACTCGCCAGGGGCCATATCAGGGTACCAATCCGTCGCTCATGGGCAAAACTGTCCCCGCCGCCAGAACTTTTTCGATGAATAACGCGGTGGGCACCATTGATCCTGGATTTGATGCCGCCACCGGTCCCGGATTGGGACGCCCCCACAGTGGAATTCCAAATCTCTCGGTCAATGGCCCGTGGTTGAACAATCAGTACACGCATCATCGGAACTCGCCGTGGCGCACCTTTGGCAAAGCCACCGACACCGGCGCTCCGGGCCCCTCCAAGCTTTGGGTGCTGGTGGACGAAGACGTCATCAGCCTCAACGACGCGGCGTTATGTTTCGGCATGGAGCAACCGATATGGTATGACTCGCCCGGTTCAGTTCACAACGGAGGTTGTGGTTTTGCCTTTGCCGACGGACATTCCGAAGCCCACCACTGGTTGAGCCACGATCCCAAGGAGAGCAACGGAGCGGTCATTGATACGATGGCGGATTACCAGGACTGGCTGTGGATGCGGGAGCGGACGTCAGCGGACACCACCGGTACCATGCCGCCACCACCACCACCGTAAACGAAAATCAAGCCGCGCTGTGTCCCACAACTTCATCTTATGCAACCGCAGTGCTTTACTCACCACCGAGAGCGAACTGAAACTCATCGCCGCGCCGGCAATTTGAGCTTAAATCTTCGAGGCATCTTTGCTCTCCGGTGGTGAAGGCGCGCGGTCAGTGTCCGGGAGTGTTTCGAAGGGAATCGAACCCGGTCAGGAAGCGATTAAATTTGGCAGTGCGCGGTGTCAATGAAACTGCCTTCAATGGATTTTTTTTCAGGGGCTTGCATGACCGCAAATGCGGAAAAGCACTTGTGTATCATGCGTTGTCTTCAGCGGATGCGTGCCGCGATCCTCGCGTATGCCGCGGGATTTGGAAAAAATGTTGTCCCGCGTCTTGGATTTTGGGCCCGGGGTGGCCGCTTTGAGATTCGACCGCAGCTGGCGAAGTTTTTTTGGGGAAACGCGGATTTGAGGTGTTTTCGCTTGCTGGGTGAGGCTGATTTTACTTTTCATGGCCAGGAGTATTGCCGGATGAGCCGGCGGATGCCATGGGGTATAACCCTACCGGGAATCTTGTGCCGCCAACGTTGACCCGCCGGTTGGAGGCATGCTGAATAAAAGAACCCGCGAAGGCCTGACCCATCGATGGCCGGTCAAACACCGGATTGCGGAGCGGAATCCTTAGAGCCTTAAACAATCGGCTGATGGCTGGTTCATCGAGTTTGACGTCAGCTCAAGCTGTCCAGGGGCACCACTGACCGTGCACAGGACGGCTCTCACTGTTTCCAACAGCTGGCTGAGGTAGAACGGCTTTGGCAGCACGGCCACCGGTTGTAGTGACGGGTTTCGGGCCAGTTCCTGAATGGGCAATCTGGCTGCCGCCATGATGACCGGCAGGGGCATGCGCGCGGCCCGCAACGACTTGACCAGTTCAACGCCCGTCAAGGTGGGCAGGCTGTGCTCGGTGATCAGAAGTTGGTATTGGTTGGTTCGAAGCGCCTTCAAGGCGGCGGCGCCATCTTCGGCGGCGTCTACGTGGTAACCAGGACGTACCAATGCTTCGGTGTACAGCTGGCGGAGGTCATGGTCTTCATCAACCACCAGAATACGTGGGGGAGAGAGTAGCTTCGGGCGCTGCAGTGACGCGCTGGCCGACACTACCGCTTGCAACAGTTCATTATCTTTCATGGCACGTTATATGTAAGGCAGGAATGCTTGCGGGCGCTATGGGGTATTTTCCCCATGGGTGATGTCTGCGAATCCGACGTTAATTGCAGGAGGCGGAGGCCCAGGCCACGAACCGAGGTTGGAGCCGGGAGAAAACAGCGAACCGCCCGGGTAAAGGATGGTCAACTGAACCTTGAGTCCGGAAGCGGAATCAAAACAGCGTTATGTCATCCATTGGTGGCTCGCTTCGCCAGTCAGGCAGCGATCCGAGCTGGCCGGGGGCGCTGTTGGTGGCGTGAAGAGCTGCCCTCACCGTTTCCAATAATTCGTCGATCGAGAAAGGTTTTGGCAGGAGGGCCGCCAGTTGGAGCGATGGATTTTGGGCCAGTGCCTCCGTGGGGAGTTTTCCGGTGGCCAGGATGACCGGCAACGCCATGCGCGCGGAACGCAACTTCTTAACCAGCTCCACGCCGGTCAGCTTGGGCATGTTGTGGTCGGTGATCAGGAGGTTGAAAGCCTTGATCTGCAGAACCTCCCAGGCGGCGGCGCCGTCTTCGGTGGCATCAACGTGGTAGCCGGAACCCATCAGCGCATGGGCGATAACCCGGCGGATGTCCCGGTCGTCATCCACCACCAGAATCCGACAGGGCCGCTCTGTTGGGCATAGAAGCCGTGCCCCGGCTGATGCTTCGGCTTGCAAGTTTGCGTTATTTTTCATGACCAGACAAATCATGGACTGGCGAACCATGCGGGCGCCATGGGGTGTTTACCCCATGGCCCTTTTCGGGGCACGGCTCCATCGTATTCCTGCCTTTATGTTCACGCAGAAACTCATGAAAACCGTCTTCGGCAAGGCCAACCGGAGTGGTTTCTACTATTTCAAGACGCCGGGATGCCCCAGGAATCCCCCAAAGGAGGCCGGATGTGATGTTCTGGGCACAATGATGGTTGTCAGTTTGTCCGTCGGAGCTTTGCTTTTGATGCGTCAGATTCTAACAAATTGATGTCGCGGGCGTTCGGCCAGCCAGCAACCGGGCCGTGATTCCCGGTTTGAACCGGGTTTAAGTTTGATTTTGGCCATTCCTCCCAACCGGACCAAGATTTCTTCCCGAATGGGATGCTAAAGGATGGTCAACTGGACGCTGCTCTCGATGATGCCCGCACTGATGGCATAGCGGGTGAGTCCGGCGGTGTCGTGGATGCCAAGCTTCTGCATGAGATGCTCGCGATGCTTCTCGACCGTCTTCATGCCGATGCCGAGCTCCGCCGCGGTTTCCTTGTTAGCCTTGCCTTCGGCGATCAGTTGGAGCACTTCCATCTCGCGGGAAGTCAACTGGACGGCTTTCCGGGCGAGTTTTCCCAGGCGGCCGGCCGATGGCGGATTGAGATGATCAAGACGCCTGGAAACTGAGGGGCTGAAAAATGTTTTTCCCTTTTGAACTTCCCGGATCGCCCGGCACACCTCGTGGGAAGAGGTCTGTTTGAGCAGAAATCCCACGGCGCCGGAGTCGGTGGCGTTTTTGACATACGCGTCATCGCTGTGCGCGGAGAGAACGAGCACTTTGGTGTCGGGTAGCTCTTTGAGCACCTGGCGGGTGGCTTCCAGGCCGTTGAGCAGGGGCATCGCAATGTCCATCAGCACCACGGCCGGACGAAGTTTTTTGACCATGGCGAGCGCCTCGCGGCCGTTTTGCGCTTCGCCGACCACTTCCATGTCCCCTTCGAGCTCAAGCATCCTGCGAAACCCCTCGCGCACAATCGTATGATCTTCCGCCAGCAGTACAGTGATTCGTTTCATATCCATTCAAGGTTTGATTTTGGTTGCCTGCGCCAGCACCACGGTCGTCCTGTTCCCGGCAAAGTGATAGGCCGGCTCAAAGAGCATTTTCCGGTTTCCGGCCGTGGTGAACCACAGCTTGAGTGTGCCGCGATTGATGTCCGCCGGCGTGGCGGTGGCATCGATGTGCCGGCTCCGGCCACCTTTGCCGCTCGTGGTGGCAGTCCCGATGATCGCCTCGACTTTTCCCTGGTCGATCCCGGCCAATGACTTGTCCGAAACGACGATGGCCAGCCGGCCTTTTTCGTTTTTTAAGAAGTAGGGAAACACCCTGATTTTGTAGTCACCCGAGTAAACGCCGTTCGTGCGCTGAAGTGCCCCGATGATCAGGGTGGCCCGGCCAGCGGCCACCGGCATGGAGCTGGGATCGATCATTAGAATACGATCGCCCGGCGCGGAGTTTGTCGAAATGGGTGTCGCCTGGCCGTCGCTCCATCCGGCGGCGAGCATCGCCAGCAGAACAATGATTCGCTTCATAACACTTCAAATTTTGGATTCAGCGGGGCCATCAGCCCCCCCCCGCGGCCTTACCGTTCGGAAGTTGGGCGATAATGGTGGTGCCTTTGCCCAGGACGGACTCGACGCCAAAATGGCCACCGACCATTTCCAGGCGTTCCCGCATGCCCAGCAATCCCAGGCGCTTGCTTCCCTTCCCGTACAGCACGCGATCCACCTGGAAGGATTTGCCATCGTCTTTGATTTTCATGCAAATGCCTTCCGGCACTTTTTGAATGCTCACTTCCACATGGCTGGCTTGCGCATGGCGGGCGACATTGGTCAGCGCCTCCTGCGCGACGCGAAACAGAACCGTCCGCCTGGCGGTGTCGAGTTGTTCCACTTTCGCAAAGACCTTCAAGTGAACGAGGATGTGCGTCCGTTGGGAAAAGATTTTGGCAAACGAATGCAGGGCGGGAATCAGCCCCAGGTCATCCAGCACCGCCGGGCGCAATTCGCGGGCGAACTGATGCACGATATCCACCGATTTTTCCACCAATCGCTGCGTGCGGGCGATGTTGAGGTCCAGGCCCTTGGTATTATGCGCGGCCTCCTTGGCCAGGGCCGCCAGCCGGACATTGATGCCGGTCAGGGTCTGGGCAATGACATCATGCAGTTCACGGCTGATCTCGCGGCGTTCCTCCTCCTGCGCCGAAAGGATCTGGCGGGACAACTGCCGCAACTGCTCCTGCAGGCGATCTGATTGTTCCAACAACTCGCCGTAATGGTGCTCGCTCTTTTTAAGCGCCGCCTCCACGGCCTTGCGTTGGACGATTTCTTGTTCCAGCTCCAGGTTTGACGCGGCCAGTTGCACGGTGCGCTGGCTCAACATCTCGACGATTTTATTCAGATGCCGGGCGGCCTCGCGCGCGGTGCGATGAATCTTTTCGATCGGGGTGATGGCCTCGGTGAAAAAAATCCCGGCCCGGTGGATGAGCACGACGCGTTTGTTGGCCGGGATGCCGGGCAACGCCCGGGTAACCAGGATCTGCTCATGGAGCTTGGCGATGTCCAGCGTCTTCAAACCGGCGGCCAGCGCCCGCCGGCCCATGCCGCGCGCAGTTTGCGGTCTCGCCTTCGGGCCTTGCTTGAGATAGGCCAGCAAGGCCGACTGATAACGTCTGGAAAATTTGGCTTTCATGAACGGCCGAACTGACGGGCGGCCCGCCGCACGGACTTGGCCGATTTTAGCACCAGCTGCCGGGTGCTGGCGATTTCATTCTTCAGACCCTTGGTGTTGCTCCGGGCCTCCTGTTTCAGGGTAAGTAGCCGGACATTGATGCCCAGCAAAGTCTGCGCGATTTCATCCTGAAGCTCGCGGCTGATCTTCTTGCGTTCATTCTCCTGTGCCGCCAGTACCTGGTGCGTCAGTTGCCGCAAGCCTTCCTGTAGTTGCAGGGAATTCTTCAGCAGGCGGGCGTAGTGTTCGCCGCTGATCTTGAGAACGGCTTCCACACTTTTGCGCCGGACAATGCCGCGCTGCAACAGGCGGTTGGTTGCAGCCAGCTCCATCGTGCGCCGGCCTAACGTGTCATTCAGCCGGTTCAGTTGAAGCTTGCTCTGCCGTGCGGCACGATGCGTCTCGACGATCGGGATGATGGCCTCGGTAAAAAATAAGTCCGCGCGCTTGATGAATCCGTTCTTGTGTTTGGATAATTCCAGCGTGGCGACCGCCCGTTCATGAATCCGGGCCAACTCCAGCGTCTCCAGCCCGAGCCCGACCGCCTGGCGTCCCAGGCTTAACGCCGGTTGCAAACTCGCGCGGGGACCCCGCCGCACGTGTTTTCGCAACGCCGTCACATATCGTCGGGACAGCCCGATTAGTTTTTGTTTCATGTTGTCATGCTGGCTTTGGCAGGACACTCCGGAATGCTTGATTTTTCAATCGCATTCTGGAATTACAAGACAACTATCAGGTGGTTGCCTCAATCTGTATATGGGGTGATTCCCCCATCCTGCCTGCGTTCATTTAATTTGCGACCGCTGAATCAATTTTAGGGCGCGCTCCAAACCATACACGGCAGGGTTACACCCCAGGTCTTGGAGCCGCCCGATGGCGCAACCGGCTTCCAGTGATAAAACCAAAGAACCAAAAAAAGAAGGGAACAATATGTTCTTATCCATTGGTTGAGTACTGGGAGTTCTGTGGGTGCTGGGGATGGTGTACGGTTATAGAATGGGCGGGGCAATCTACCTCCTGCTGGCGGCTGCCATATTAATGACGGGCCTCGGATTGCGTCAGTGGTGGCAGCGACCGGTGGCCTAGGCGCCGGCGGGCCGGTAAGTAAAGTCGGGGCCGGCACTGGCCAAAGGGATGATCGTGTGAACGAAAGTCCAGGTATCAGGCCGGTCGGCGTGTCGCGGCGAAGATTCTATGCAGGGCCAGGTGGGTTGGGAGATAGGCGACGAGCCACAATACGCCAAACCACAGCACGACATAAAGATTTTGGTTGACCCAGGTTTGCGGCTGCCGGTCGTTGAATCCGTAAACATAATTGATATTGACGGGGAGGTTGGGGTTGGCCGGATGGGCGCCAGCGGGCGGAGTGAAAAAATAGCAGACGAGCAACAACCCGGCAGCCAGGACCGTCCAGGCAGCCAGAGCGTGTGGGTCAAAGCCCAGGCGAAACAGCAGCCAGACGAGCAGCAAGGGCAGCCAGCCATGAAACAGTGAAAGCCCGCGCGTGAAGAGTGGAAGCTGGTGGTCAAACATATAACTGGTCAGGTTCAGAAAGTGAAACCCCAGAAAATTGCCGCCAAAGTCCACGAGCCAGAGCGATTGCGGCAGCAGAATGCCCACGGCACACATGCTGATGAGCCGGGAGCTTTCCAACCACATGCCGGCCACCGTGAGAATGAGGGCGGCGTCACAGAACCATAAAAAATTGGTTGGCCCATAGGTATGCAAATAAATCGGAACCAGCACGGCGAGAAATGCGGTCGCCGCGACTTTGGCGGCCAGGGGAATTTTATGCTTATGCCGGTTCAATCCGCACGCCGCATCGTGAAAGCCCTGGCCCTGGCGATTGATTTCCTGATGGTGTACGAATGGATTCATTTGCTGGAAACGAAGCACACGCTGCGTTTCTGGAATAGCGTGTCCGGATGAGCTCCGGCTGGCTCCGGCCGGGCCGGATGGCAACCGGGCGGCCGTGGCTCATCCCGAACCCAAACTAACGCACGATGACTTCCGGCGGGCGCACGACGACTTCCGGGACGCGCACCACCACGGCCGGAGGTCCCACGACAACGGCGTCATGATGTTCGTATCGCGCGTGCCCGCCCCGCCCGCCCTCCGGAAAAATACATCCGGTGGCGGAGAGGAGGGAGACCATGCCGGTCAACAACAGGATTCTTTTCATAATTTGGCTCATATTGCTTTCTGGAAACACGTTAGGCGACGGGCGGAAACTTCGCTATGGGGTATAACCCTACGTCCGATATTCACGGGCTTAAATTCTTCGGTGGCGCTTCCGGTTTGGGGTCGGGCGGCCGCATGGGGGTCAGCGCCGCCAGAATGGCCTTTTGCACCGTCGGATTGGAAAGATTTCCCAAGTGACCGCCTTGCGGGAAGACGGTCAATTGTTCCGGGGTAAACGTGGCGTGGAGCCAGGTCAGGTCGTCGTCCGTCAACAGAAAATCGTTTTGATTGACGATGACGCGGATGTCGGGGTTGGCGTGCAGACCGGCGTCATAGGTCCGCAAATCATCGGCAGTTTCCAGAGTTTCCGCCACAGGTGAGGCCAGACCGCGGGCCTGATAATACGGAATCACAAACTTCTCAAAATAATCCTGGTAGGAATACTGAAGAATTTCCTGATACACCGGTTCGCGCCTGAATTTCCAAAGCGGGTGATGCAGGACTTTCTGATTATTTCGCCGCTGACTGCTGTAAATAATATCCCGCAGCATGAATCGAAACGTCAGGCCGATGAGAAACTTGGATTCGATGGCATTGAAGGGCAGGGAGGATCGCGGCGTGAGGGTGAGCTTGCTCAGGACAGCCACCTTGAGAAGGGTGTTTTCGATGTCGTCGGTTCGGTTGGTCTCCGGCCAGGACAGGGGCGCCCGGTAAAATTCGTCCAGTTTGGAAATCCCATACACCATTCGGATGGGTGTATTGATGGCGACAACCCGGTCAAACTTAATCAACGGCACTTGATTCGTGATCGGGGCGATGCTCACTTCTTTCACGCCCTGTTTTCCCTCAATAAAACGCCGAACCGACCCCTTCGTCCTGATGGAATACTGATTGGTTGGTTCAGTGGCGGCAATGAACAGGGATTGGAATGCGCCCATGGAATAACCCATCAGTGCCCGGTTGCCCAACCGGTTCGGATACAACGCGTGCAACCGGTGATCAATTTCGGTGAGCGCGACGTGCAGGTCCTGGCCATCCACCGGCAGATAAGCCGGCATGGCCGCGGTCGAAGCGTGTTCCATGAATTCGTAGTTGAACGGGCTGCTGACGACCACGGCGGAGAAGCCGTTATCATAAACCAGTTCGGCCAGGGCGATGGAGGTCTCGGCCAGCCGGTGGGAGCCCAGCCCGGGAACGATGTAAACCACGTTCGCCTTGCCCGGCTGCAACCAGAATGTGAATTTTAAATTCCGGCCCGTGGCCGGAATCAAAACCGACCGGGTCCTGCCCCGGTCCGGAAATTCAGGGTCTTTGAAGGTGAAGAAGACGGATTCGAGGGTTTCCAGCGAGGCGGCATCCTGTTTTCCTTTCACCTGGAAATCCGCCACCCGGTTCTCTCTCTCGAATGTCCAGGCGTATTGAATCTCGGAATACGGGTCCATTTCGGCCTTGCTGAAGCGCACATATTCGTCGACGGAGTCTGCGAGATCGTTATACATGATGGCGTAGGCGCAATAAGTATACGGGCCGAGATAGGTCAGCGGATTCGCTGCGACAAATTGGTACGGGGCAATGTAGATCAACGGATTGGCCGCCGTGTCGGCGGCCAGGCCAACGGTATCCCGTTCGTTGCTCGGGCCATAAATCGGCAGCATTAAAAAGCACTCCGGCTTCCAGCCCCATTGGCCAAAGGTCTGGCCAAAATCCGCATCCGATTTCGGGATCTTCCATTTGCTCGCCACGTCCCAAAACCCGGCCACCCCGACGGTGGTGTTGCAAGCAAACCGGTAGGATTCATCCCGTGCGCCGCTCCACTTCCCCTGCAGCAGATTGTTGATCAGTCGTCCCGGGTAAGTGAGGTTCCGGCCGAAATTTCCAATTCCCGTCCGGACCGGTTTCACGACGACCAGCCGATAAACCTTGCCTGTCGGCTTGATGACGTAGGTCATCAGCGCCTTGTTAAAGCCCCACATCACCCGGTTCAACGGTTCAATGGGGTCGGGGACGGATGGGGGGAGAACCACCGCTTCCGCCTGCGTCTGACCTCCGACGGCATCGAAGTTGGGTGCGACAAGCCGGCGCGACAAGTCTGCTGCTGGCGAATTGGTGATGCCCACGGCGGTCTCCTGCCCCTGGGCGAACAGCGGGAGGCACAACGACAGGGCCACCAGAGCCAACATGTGAATGCTCCGGCGGGATTCGATTCTCATTACGCGAAATGACTTTGGGTTATGGCGGATAGGAAAGCATTTTACACGGGCTTGCGGCTGAAACTGGTGCGGTCGTCCGCTTCGAGCCAGTCGAACGTGGAGTTCATCTGCGGGTTCAGTCCCAGCCGGGAGCAATCCTCGATGAAATAGGCGCGCTTTTCCGGATTCTTCATCAGGCTGCCCGCTTCCACTTCGTCGGACCAGGCTTTGATTTCAACGGGTGTCTTCGCCGTGCCGTTGGCCTGGAGCCAGGCGCCGACGTCTTCATAATCCTTGGAGGCTTGAACGGCGGCTTTGAACTGTTCGCCGGTGATGCCTTTGAAACCAAAGAGCAGGTTGTCCAGCGGACAATCGTAATGATATTCGCCCGGCGTTCCCGCCAGGCTGGCGCGGCATTTATCAACGGCGCGGCTGGCGATGGCAAACCCGGCGATCCGCACGCGCGGGCTGTGGGGGGCTTGTTTGGTCAGATCCCGGGTGATGATGGGAGTGTTCATGTTTTAAATTTTCCTGGTTGGGTTTGAGGTGCCGCTGATGGTCGTTTTTGTTTTCGGCATCCGCAGGTCACTCCGGATTTTTTACGTCATGATTCAATTCGCCGACGGGTCGTTCGCTTCATGAACATGATTCTCGTGCCATTGGTTCCTGGGATCCTCCAAAAGGGTGAGTTGACCCGGCGTCAGCAACGGCTTGATTTGATTGACGGCGGCCGTCCGGTACGGCTGAAGACCGGCCCAGACATCCTGCAACTGCTTGCGCGCGGCCTGAATTTGTGCCGTGTCCTTCGATTCGCGCGCCTGGCGATCCGCTTCCAGGGCCGCATTAATCCGGGGTTGATTGGCCACCCGGTATTGTTCGCTCGTGTTGGCAAAGTCTTCCTCGATTGGCTTGAATTCGGCTCCTTGCTGATCGGTAAGATTCAACTTCTGCTTGAGACCGGGTGGCAGGAGCAATTCTTCGCCGACAAACGGTCTTTGGTGGTATTGCGGGGGTGGAATGTTGGTGGAGAAGTCGTTTTGCGCCCGCAATCCGGGCGCGGCCAGCAGCAGGGTGCTGCTGATGACCAGCAGGGTGAGTTTGGTTTTCATGTGTTTCATTTTTTCTCGGTTTGGTTTGCGTGGTGAAGATGGTGTTTTTATTTTGTGGCTTGGGAATGGGCTTCCACAAACCAAAGCCACTTGTCGATGCCGCGGGAGATTTCGGTGAACAGATCCGCGGTGTCGGCATCGTCCAGTTCGTCCGCCTCATTGATCGTGCGGCGGGCTTCCTGTCCGAAGGTGGAAAGCGCGCGGGCAACGGCTTCGACATGAGCCATGCCCTCCGCGATGGTGAGCGGATACTCTTCCAGTTGCGAACGCGACGCGGCCACGCGCGCCGTGCCCTCGGCGATGCCGCCCAGTTGCACGATGCGTTCGGCGATCATGTCCACGTACGACTCCACGGCTTCGTCCACCTTGTCAAAAAGTTCGTGCAAGCCGATGAAGCTGGGGCCTTTGACATTCCAATGCGCCTGCTTCATCTGCGTCTGCAGATCCACGGCGGACGCCAGCCGCTGGTTCATGAGCGCGTTCAGTTCCGACCGGCGCTGGAGCGAGATTTCGTTTTCGGTTTCATACATTTTGGGGGCTTCCGCGACGGCGCTGTTCAAAGTCTTCATAAAATTGTAATTCCTTCGTTTTTGGTCTGGGGTTGGTTTTGCTTTACGTCTGGTTGTGAAACCCGTGTGTCCGGGTGAGTTTGCGTTCGTTGAGCATTTGCGCCTCGGCCTCCAACCAATGCTGTACCTCATGTCCATGCCGTGAACCTTGGTTCGCATAGCCGAAGTAGGACTTTCTGGCCGCTCCGTCCGGTGATGACGCAAAATCAATTTCGTTTTGGTTGAAGTTCGCACCCGGCGCCGACCGTGAGGCGCTGGCCGGATTTTGGCTTTGGCCCGGGAGGATCTTTTTATGTCTCATACTGTGAGCATAGGCTGGGCAACCATGCGGTGGCTATGGGGTCTTCACCCCATTTTGGATTTTGCCCCGA
>JBEKKN010000072.1:0-13259 GCA_050010675.1 Verrucomicrobiota bacterium
AATCGTCCTGCTCAATAAACCCGGCGTTCACCTGCACCCCGGCGCGCGGCCCCTCCACATAACCCACGCATCCCGTAAGCGTCAGCAGGAACACGGCACCCAACACGCATCCGGCCTGGTCGGCTTTGAAGAAAGGCATTTTGTTATTCATAAGCTAAGGGTAGTCCGGCCGCACTTCCTACCGCCATGGGGTGTTACCCTACCCGCGGATTATATGAATCAGTTTCCATCCGGATCGCGGCCCGGTGAGCGGAATGCCTGCCAGACGGTGGAGAGCAGTCCCGCGCCTTTGAGAAGGGTTTGCAGCCAGGAAGGTTTTTCAGCGGCGGGCGCAGACTTCTGGCGCCGGAAGGATGCAAAGCCGGCAACCAATGAGGCGACGGTGGCAGCGACGGAACCGAGGGTTCTGGCCCGATTGGCGACAGCGTGAACTCCGTCCACCACCGCCTGCCCGTCCTGAACCAGTTGGGCCCGATTGAGTTCGCTTTCGGCGATCAACAATTGCTTCCGCGATGCCAGCGGATTCAAGCGAGGTTTTTTTCCAGACATGCGCGGTCCTTTTGGAGTTGGTCGAGTGAGGCGGAAAGCATCTGCCGGTCACGCAGCCATCCGGCGAGTCGCCGGTAAAGAAAAACTCCGGCGGCGGCGTAGAGCCCGGTCAAGGCCAGGAGGGCCGCCACCGGTGAGTGGGCCCAGAACCCAACCACGATGGCCGCCGTGAGCGTCAGGCCGGCGAGCAGACCAAACGCCGCCACGCCGAGGGCCAGAAGGAAGGCCTGCCGGAGACGCTCGCGCTCCTCCTGTACTTCCACCATCAACAATTCTAGCCGGTTTTCCCCGATGATCAACAGTCGTCGCGCAAAACGCTGCGACGTCTCGACGAGTATCCCGGCACCGCTGGCGGCTGGTTCCATAACGGGATTAATCGCCGTTGCGGGAGCACCGGCGGGAGATGAGATAACCAGCGATGGCCCCGACCCCGAAGGCGATTGCCAGGGCTTGGTAGGGATGTTCCCGCACCGCTTCGTCGGTGGCTTTGGCGCCCTCGACCGCCTTGTCCTTGACCCGGCCCAGGATCTGCTTGCCGCTTTCCAGCGCGGCGGCAAGACGTTTGCGCGCTTCGCTGACTTTTTCCCCGGCCACGTCCGCGGTGGCCGCCATCAAGGCGCGCGCGTCTTCGGCGAGCGTGCCCATGTCACTGCTGGCTGCATGTGTTTGTTTGTCCATATGATTCGGTTCTTTCTATTTTCTATTGGTTTGTGTTTTTCAGTGGTGAATGTTCAGCGTCGGCAAGATGGGCTGCTCCCGGCGAGCTGGCCACCATCAGAACCGAGTTTCTCCCGCCGAATGGGTTGGGCACAGATTCTCTGGCCAGCGGATCGGGCATCCATCGGCCGTCCACAATGAAGCAGTATTCGTAGGTGCCGGGCGCCAGGGATGTTTCCTTCCACCATTGGCCGACGCCGGTGGAACGGAGCGTCTTGGCTTCGGGCTGCCATTGATTGAAGGTTCCCGCGACGCAAACGGTGGTGGCCGTGGGATCAGTGAATTCAAAGCGAACGGGTTGCAGTTGCAATCCGGGGCTGGGGACGTTGTCATGATTGTGATTGTGTTTCATAGGTGGTGATTCAGTGGGACGGCTGACCTTCGCTTTCGGGAAAATGCTCCATTGCACATAACCATAGTTTAAGGCGAATCCTTGCCGGTGCTATGGGGTGTTACCCTACCGCCGTTTTTATGAACCAAGTTCCATCCCGACCGCGTCCGCTTGCGGTGGGGACTCCTGCGCGACCCGCCGGATCAAGCCCGTCAACGATCCCAGGTTCATGCTTCCAAACCGAAGCCAAGGGTTTTCCCAGCGGCGGCAAGGAACACCCTAGTCGCGGTCGCATCCAATGGGACGTAACGATACTTATGCGAACTATCTCTAAACAAAAGGTGAGCCGCGCCGGCGTGGCCTTGGGTTGGTCTTCACGAACCATGGGGGTTTCAAGCGTTCTTGGAGGAATCCTGTTCTCTTTCGCGCTCTTTTCCGCCAGTGCCGCCACCTGGTACGTGGACAGTTCGGTGGGCACGTCGGGCAACGGCGCGGCTTGGGGCACGGCCTGGCAAGCGCTATCGAATGTTACCGGCGTCAAAGCCGGTGATACCGTTTATATTTCCGGGGGCGCCAGCGGCAGTTCCCAAACCTATTCGGTTTCCAGTTGGAAACCGGCCGGCGGCGCCGCGGGCAATCCGATCAAGTACCAGATCGGGCAGGATTCGGCGCACAATGGGACGGCCATCTTCAGCGGCAGCGGCACCTGGTTTGGCGGGGCCAGTTACGTGATTGTCAGCGGCGATGCCGGTGACGGTGCGATGCACTTTTCCTGCACCGGTTATGGGACGGCCGCGAGCATCAACGGGGATTCGAATTTGAGAATTTCATACGTAAGCCTGGGGAGCAATTTGAGCGACGGTATGGACGGCCAGAACGTGGGCAGCTTTGAATTGGATCATTGTTACGCCTACATCTCGGATGTCAGCGCCGACCATTTCTTTTCGGTTGGATTCAACGGCACGACCTGGGACCAGAACTTGATTCATGACAACACCATCTATTGTCCGCATTTAAGTTCCAACGCCAACGGTGCCGACTTTTTTCAGATTGGAGGAAGCGGATATACGCTCTACAACAATCTGTTGGTGGGGTACAACACGAGTTATACCGCCGGCCAACATCAGGACGGTTTGCAGGCGTTGGATGGCAGCTTCATCAAGGTTTACGGGAACACCTTCCTGAACATCCAGAATTTTTGTGTGTTCGGGGACGCCTACTACGGCGGTTTTTCATCGGTTCACGTTTACAACAACGTGTTCATCAGCACGAGCGGGGCGGTGTTTGGAACCGATGGCGGTTATCAAGGGTCTTTGCCTTGTACGTTCAATGACATTGTCATTGCCAACAACACGTTTGACTGCCCCGACAACGGCGGGCAGCCCATCGCGCTAAACAACGTAAGCGGCTTTGCGACGACCTTTACGAGTTGCGTCGTGGCCAACAACGTCATTGTCAATGGCGGGGGAATCCAATCGCAGGGCGACACGACGTCGACGTTTGTGGACAACGTGTCGCTGACGGCTGCCCAGGGCAAAACTGATTTTGTGGGCTATACCTCGGGCTCAGGCACGAACAACAACTATCATTTGCTGGCGGCGGCCAGTTCACTCATTGGCCAAGGGGCGAATGAATCGGGCTATTTTGTGACTGACAAGGATGGCAACGCCAGACCGGCAACGGGGAATTGGGACATTGGGGCATACCAATATTCACTGGTTACGACCCCGGTGATCCTGGTGACGCCAGGGAACACATCGTACGGAACGGTATTGGCGGGAACAAGTGTGACGAACGGTTTCACGGTGAAGAACATTGGTGTGGGGACGTTGAGCGGCACGGCAAGTGTGGGAGTGCCATTCAGCATCGCGTCGGGCGGGAATTACAATTTGGGCGCGGGCCAGACGCAGGCGGTGATGGTGGTGTTCAGCCCGGTGGTGGCGAGCAATTACAGTCAGACGGTAACGCTCACGGGTGGCGGGGGAACGAATGCCATCGTGTCGGGAAGTGTGGTGACGGCGCTTGCCAAGGTGCAGTTCCAAATCACGCCGGCGAAGCAGTTCATTCTGACGATCGCTGGCCAGAACGGCCATCTGTATGACATTCAGGCAACGCAGGATTTCATCACCTGGACAGTCATCGGCACCGTGACGATGGGCGCCAGCGGTACGTTGGATTTTACCGACACAAACGCGGCAAGCTTTTCAAGGCGTTTTTATCGCATACGAGAATGACCTTGGAGTGATTTCCAGGGCAGGGAGCTGGTCGGCGCGGTAGTGGGGAAAGATAACGAAACCGCTCCGGCTGTCTCCGGTCAGGTATGAAAGGAAGTTAAAAATATGTCACTTTATCTCAGCCAAAGATGTTGGGGCCGATCATGCCTGCACCTGGCGGCGGCGATGCGTGCCGGCCACTGGCGCTGGCATTTCACCGGCATTGGCCGGGAGATTCATTTCCCGAAGCCCCTGATCCGCGAGGCCACGGCCGGCGGGGTTTAAAATCGGAAACTAAAATCATGAAACTCAACGTACAGTCTGTCCCGGAAATCCTTTTTGACCAGCCAATCCGTCGCACAACCGGAACCCCGGGTGCCGTGGTTGCCAGATATCCGGGGTTCGTCGCATATCGCGGCCATCGCCGGACGGTCGAAGCCAATCAAGCCCGAATTGAACTGTGGAAATTTTTGGAGGATGCTAGCCGGTAGCCAGCTTTTCCTGCGGAAGCAGTCCGACTCGCAAGGCAAAACGCACCAGACCCGGAATGTCATGCACGTTCAGGCAACCCATCAATTTCATGCGGTGGTATTCGACGGTCTTGGGGCTGACCTTTAGAACTTCGGCAATGCCTTTCGTGTTCTGGCCTTCGGCGATGAGCTGGAGGATTTCGCGCTGCCGGCCCGTCAACTGTTCGAGCGGGCTTTTCCGTTTGGCGATCCCATCCAGAAGGAAATTCTTGGGCAGCTGGGTGGAGATTTCCTGGCTGAGATAGACCTCACCGTGCGTCACATGTTGCAGGGCGGTGGCTAACTCGGTCGTCGCCGCTTTTTTGAGCAGATAGCCGGCCGCGCCCGCCTTGAGTGCCCGCCAGACGTATTCTTCGTTGTCGTGCATGGAAAGAATGATGACCCGCACGTCCGGAAATTCCCTGGCCAGGCGCGCCGCCGCTTCCAGGCCATTCAGACCCGGCATGGCGATATCCATCAAAACCACATCCGGCCGGTGCAGCTTGACCAGTTTCAGCACCTCGCGGCCATCGTCGGCTTCACCCACCACTTCCACTCCCGGCAACTTTTCCAGCAGCGCGCGAATGCCTGCGCGGACCAGCGTGTGGTCATCGGCCAGCATGACGCGAATGGATGGGATGGGCTTGTTCATGGGGTTTCTGTTTCGGGCGGTGGGGTCTGCCAATTCAACGGAAACCACGCGTGGACTTCAGTGCCTCGCCCCGGAACGGAGTTGAATTCCAACCGGCCACCCGCCAACACCGCGCGTTCCTCCATGCTCAACAGACCAAGACTTGCGCCGCGCACGGCTTTTTCCCGGATGGTCGCCACGTCAAACCCGATCCCATCGTCGCACACGCACAGGTGGAGTTGGCCGTCTTCCTGTCGCAATTCCACCGTCACTGCTTTCGCCTGGGCGTGGCGCACCACATTGGTCAAGGCTTCCTGCGCCACGCGGAAACACTCGGTTTCAATCACCGGATCCAGGCGCTGTTCCAGCCGGTCGGCGTGGAACCCGACTTTCAACTCGACGAGGGCCGCCTGCCGGTCCGTGTACCAACGCAAGGCAGGCTCCAATCCGAGATCGTCCAGAATGGATGGGCGCAAATCCAACGAGATGTCCTGCACCTGTTCCAGCACGCGCTCGACCACTTTGAGGCTCTCGTTTAAACGCGGCGCGAGCGCCTGGGTGTCCGGCGCTTGTAACATCACTTGCAGGTTCAATTGAATCACGGTGAGGGCCTGGCCGATTTCGTCGTGAAGTTCGCGCGCGATGTTCCGGCGTTCGGTCTCCTGCGCCTCCACCAGCCGGCGGGACAGCACCTGAAGTTTGAGGCTGTATTCCCTGCGTTTGGCCTCGGCCTGCTTGCGTTCGGTAATATTGCGAATATTGCATTGAATGACCTTGCTGCCATCGACCTGATAGACGTTGCTGACAAACTCCACGTTGATGGGCTTGCCGGCGCGGGTTTCCAGCGGCAGGTCTTCGTAACGGACATAGGCATCGCGCTGCAACTCCTTGAACGACGCCTTGGACGCTTTGGTGTCCTTGAACGGGCCAATCTCCCAGAGTTTGTTTCCCAGCAGTTGCTCGCGAGTGTAGCCTAACATATCGGTCAGGAACGGGTTGACATCTTCAATCTGCCCGGTGTCCGCGTTGAGAATCAGTATCCCATCCTGGGCGGATTCAAACAGCCGGCGATAGCGCACTTCGGAAGTTCTAAGCGCGTAATCCGCCGACTGGCGTTCCGCTTCGCGATGTTCCAGGGCCTGGGCCATCTGATCGAAGGTGCGGGTAAGCTGGCCCAATTCGTCTCCCCGGTGGGGCAGTCCCGTGCGCGCACTCAGATCGCCCGTGGCCAGTCGTGCGCTGGATTTCACCAAGGTCCGAACCGGGCGCAGGACGAGCAGATAGCTTCCGACCCAGCCGAGCACGAAGGCAAAACCAGCGGCAATCCCCAGCCCGGCCAGATTGTCAGTCAACCGCCGGTCCGCTTCGGCAAAGAGAACCTTTTTGGGGATGCTGCTGAGAATGGTGACGACCTCGTCGGAAACCAGCTGGCTGTGCATGGCCACGAACGCATGATAATCTGGAATTCCATTCGAGGATATCGTCTCCACCACGCCGTGGTCCTCACCGAAGGCGATTTTCAAAAGTGAGGGATCCGGGAAAGGCTGGCCAATCCATTTTTCCGGTGAGGGATAACACGCCAGGATTTTACCGTTGCGGTCCACCTCGGTCCATGTCGCGCCTTTGGGCAATTGCGTCGGCAGCGCGGATTCGAAATGGCTGACCCAGTCCAAATCCAGCGTGGCCAGGACCACCGCCTGGACCTGCCCGGAGGCATCGAAAACCGGATAACCGAAATCGATGGTGAACCGGTTGACCGCTTCTCCGTCCGCGAAATCGCCAATCGCGAGGGCGCGCGTGGCGAGCGCGCGGCGGAAAAACGGACGGTTCGATTGGTTGGCCGGTTCCATCATCGGATAGGCGCTGGCCAGGACGGTTCCATTGGTTCCGATGACTCCCAAATTGGCGTAGCGCGGGTAGCTGCCGAGCAGTTCATCCAGCAACTTCTGGCAGTCCCGCCGGTTGCCGGAGCGCACTTGTGAGGACTCCGCCAGGGCAAGCAGCAGTTGGTGGGTCTGGCCGATCACCCGGCCTTCTTCCCGCGTGGCCAATTCCATCATGTCCTGCGAACGCTGATTCCAGTCCTGCACCAGTCGTTGACGCTCTTCCGACGCCGTGTACAGCGTCAATCCCACGAGGGGAGCGCACGCCAGCAACACCAGCAACAGCAGGCGTAAACGCAGACCGGAAAATAATTGGCGGATAATGTTTCGCATACCACCTGGCCGGGCTGAACGGGTTCGACCGCCGCATGATCAGCCTGTCCCCGACACCCTTTCTGCAACCGAAAGCCGGACGCCCCGGCGTGATGCCGGGGGCGTTGCCGGCGTTGTGATTTCTATTCCGTGTAAAACATGGTGCAAAAAATAACGATGGAGGATTCCTCCGACCTCGGCATGGCGTTCGGTTCGGCCGGCGTCACGAGGGTGTTCAGGTGCGTCGCCACCACCCGCAGCTCCGGGTGTTGCGCCAGAAAGCCATTGAGTTGTTCCTCCAGGGCGCTCGCCGGCGACTTGCCGGAGGGCAGCTTATGGAGAATGACCTCGAATATTTTTGCCTTCATGGTTTTGCGCCTGTCCAAAGTGCAACCCTCCGCGACCGACGCTCCGGACGCAGGTTGGTTCCCGGGTTGGAATGTTCATGTTCGTCCACCACGAAAACGGAAGGTGGCGGACTCGCCCGGTGCCGGGCTGGCCTGGTTTGTCACCGGCAGCTTCAACGGGTGCATTCATAATCTTCACGGGTCCCGGCTGGTGGCGGACTAACCGACGTGCGGGACCGTGATGTCGCCTGAATGATGCAGAATGCCGAAGGCAAACAAGAGCCACACGACAACACAAATCACCACCACGGCGTTGAGAATGCTTTTAATCTTCCCGTCCATCGGGATGTAGCTATTGACCAGCCAGAGCAGCACGCCGATGACGATCAGGGTGACCGCGAGAGAAATCAGTGACATGGATTACCTCCAGCCTGCATGAGTGCTTTATTTTTCATGCCGTAAAGATAAACCCGAAGAGCGAGCGGGGGCTATGGGGTGTTACCCTACCGACACGCCGACTTTTCCCCGGCCCCGGTGTCAACGGTCACCATCCCCGTGCGACCATCCGCCGCGAAAGTTGGAAATGTTTCTTGGTGAAGGCTTCGGCCTGGCGCACCCTATGGATTGTCCGCACAGGACGGTTTTCCTGTGCGACCACCGATAATACATGCAACCCGCCTCAGCCATCCGCAAGGTCGCGTTTCTCGGCGATTACCTGCCGAGGAAATGTGGCATCGCCACGTTCACCACGGACTTGCGCTGCGCGGTGGCCGCCGAATTTACCAAGATTCAATGCCTGGTCGTGCCGGTCAATGATGTCGCCGAGGGATACGATTATCCGGCCGAGGTGCGCTTCGAGATTTCGGAACAGGACCTGCCGTCCTACCTGCGCGCGGCGGATTTCCTCAATATCACGGACGTGGACGTGGTTTGTGTGGAGCACGAGTTTGGCATTTTCGGCGGCCCGGCCGGCAGTCATGTGCTGGCACTGCTGCGCGAGTTGCAGATGCCCATCGTCACCACGCTGCACACCGTGTTGCGCGAGCCGAACATGGAGCAGCGCCGCGTGATGCGCGACCTGATCCGGCTCTCGACGCGGCTGGTGGTCATGAGCGAACGCGCCCAGCAGTTTCTCCGCGAAGTGTATCAGGCGCCGGCGGCTAAAATTGACCTCATCCCGCACGGCATTCCCGATATGCCGTTTGCCGACCCGAATTATTTCAAGGACGAATTCGGCGTGGCCGGCAAACAGGTGCTGCTTACCTTCGGCCTGCTTTCGCCGAACAAGGGCATCGAATTCGCCTTGCGCGCGTTGCCGGACATCATCCGGGAATTTCCCAACGTGGTTTACATCGTGCTGGGGCAGACCCATCCGAATTTGCTGCGCAATGAAGGGGAAGCTTATCGCCTGAGCCTGGAACGGCTGGCCAAGGATCTTGGGGTGCAGAGGCATGTGGTGTTCTTCAACCGGTTTGTTGAACTGGAGGAATTGATGCGCTTCATCGGCGCGGCGGACATTTATCTGACGCCTTACCTGACCGAGGCGCAAGTCACCTCGGGCACGCTGGCCTATGCGTTCGGCGCGGGCAACGCGGTGGTGTCCACGCCCTACTGGCATGCGGTGGAGTTGCTGACCGCTGACCGCGGCAAGCTCGTGCCCTTTCGCGACGCCAAGGCCATCGCCGTCGCCGTGGTCGAGTTGCTGCGGGACGAAGCGTTGCGCCATTCGATGCGCAAAAACGCCTACAAACTGGGGCGGGACATGATTTGGAGCCGCGTGGCGCAGCTTTATGTGAAGTCCTTCGAGCAGGCGCGCCAGGACCACAGTTTTGTGGGCCGAAAATCCTCGCCCATCAAGACGCTCGACGAACAACCCGGCCAGTTGCCGGAATTGAAGCTGGATCATCTGTTTCGGATGAGCGATTCGACCGGCATTTTCCAGCACGCGAGCTTCACCGTGCCGAATTTTGCCGAGGGCTATTGCACGGACGACAACGCCCGCGCCCTGGTGCTGGCCTTGATGCTGAAAAAGCTGGGGCACGGTTCGCCGCGCCTCGGCGCCCAGGCCGCCACCTACGCCGCGTTTCTGAACCACGCCTTTGATCGTCAGCGCGGGCGCTTCCGCAATTTCATGAGCTTTGACCGGCGCTGGCTGGAGGAAGTCGGCTCGGAGGATTGCCAGGGTCACGCATTATGGGCGCTCGGGCTGTGCGTGTCGCAGGCGGGCCAGGGTAGTTTTCAAATGCTGGCGGCGGAATTGTTCGAACAGGCCCTGCCCGTGGCCGCCGAGTTCATGTCACCGCGCGCGCTGGCGTTCACGCTCATCGGCATTGACGAATATCTGCGGCGGTTCAGCGGCGACCGGCGGGCAAACCAGATTCGCGAATCGCTCACGGCGAAACTCATGCAACGCTATGCGGATGCCGCGACCGGCGACTGGCAATGGTACGAAGAGGTGGTTTCCTATGCCAACGCCAAGCTGCCGCACGCGATGATTCTCAACGGCCGCTGCCTGAACAACGCTACCATGCTGGAACTCGGCCTCAAGACCCTGCGCTGGTTGATCAAGATCCAGACCTCCGATGCCGGCGCTTTCCGGCCCGTCGGCTCGAACGGATTTTATCCGCGCGGCAAGGAGCGCGCGATTTTCGACCAGCAACCCATTGAGGCCCAGGTCACGATTTCCGCCTGCATTGAAGCGTATCACGCGACCAACGACACGTTCTGGGTCACGGAAGCGCGCCGCGCGTTTGAGTGGTTTCTCGGTCGGAACGATCTGGGACTGGCGCTCTATGATTCGGCCACCGGCGGCTGCCGGGATGGGGTGCACGTGGATCGGCTGAGCCAGAACCAGGGTGCCGAGTCCACCCTGGCCTTCCTGCTGTCGCTGGCGGAGATGCAGTCGCTGCAGAACACAATCACCAGCTTCAAAGAACCTTCCGGCAAATGACCATCGCATTCCGAAGTCTTGCGCCAAAAAAATCATGACCGCGCCCATCGCTTCCCCCGTCCACGCCAAACGCATCGGGCCGACACTGATCCCGGACCGTTCGCGGGTGCTGATGCGTCCGTTTCGCCCCACGACCGACGACATCGCGCGGCGCATTGTCGCCAGGGTCATGGCTCTTCCGGACGAGCAGGTCATCCGGCTGCTGGGCCAGGTGCTCGGCGAGTTTGCCGACCGGCACGAGCAGGTCGAAACTATTTTTTGCAAACGCTTCGCGCAGGTGAGCCTGTATCTCGACCCCGACGCGCGGCCATCTCCCGAGCGACAGATGCTGATCGGCGCCTTTTTTACCCATGAATATTCGCCGGAGTCCGCGGCGTTGTTCAATCCGTCGATTGTGCCGCACCCGGACCAGTCCGGACTGGCCCGGGGCGCGCTGCGTTTCATCCTGAGCCTGCGGGCCACGGGCGAAGGTCACATCTCCTCCATCACGTTTCGCACGGGCACGGTCAGCGCGCAACATCGGATCACGCTCACGCCACCGGTGCCGTTTGCGACGGAACCGGAGCGGGTGCCCAATGCCGCCTACGACAAGGGGTTGTTTGCCCATAAACTTGAAGAAGCGGGCGTGCAAAATGATTTCTGCCGTCGCGTGCTGGACCAGTTGCGTGACGATTTTACGCTGAAGGAATTGCACGCGGTGTTGCTGGCCTCGGGCCTGACCTCGGAAACCTCCGACGCCACGGCCATCCGCGCCGCCCGCGGCATCCTGTTGCTGGCGGAATCGAACTACGAGGTGAACTTCGCGCCCGACAGCCGGGTTTCGCAACGCATTCTTTTTCCCTCCGCGCCCAGCCAGAGCAATGGCATCGAAGACGCGCGCTTCGTCCGCTTCCAGAACGACGACGCCCACTTCACCTACTATGCGACCTATACCGCGTACGATGGAAAAATCATCCTGCCGCAGTTGCTCGAGACCCCGGACTTCGTCCATTTCAAGTTCAGCACCCTGAACGGACCTGCCGTGCAGAACAAGGGCATGGCGCTGTTCCCACGCAAAATCAACGGGCAATACGTCATGCTGTCACGGCAGGATGATGAGAACATTCTCCTGATGTTCTCGGACAACATCCATTTCTGGCAGACCCCCCGGCTGTTGCTGTCCCCCGCCCAACCATGGGAATTCATCAAGATCGGCAATTGCGGTTCGCCGATCGAAACGCAGGCGGGCTGGCTGGTGTTGAGCCACGGCGTGGGCGCGATGCGAAAGTATTGCCTGGGTGCATTTCTGCTGGATTTAAACGATCCCACCCGGGTCATCGGCCGGCTGCGCGAACCGTTGCTCTCCCCGAACGAGGCGGAACGCGAAGGGTATGTCCCAAACGTGGTGTATACCTGCGGGGCGCTGCTGCAAGGACGCGAACTGATCATCCCGTACGCCATGAGCGATTCGGCCACCAGCTTCGCCACCGTTTCCCTGGACGAACTGCTGGCCGCGATGGAGTGAGGCAAGGCGTGCCCGCCGGGCCGCAGCGTCCGGTGCGTGTGCCCCATACAGGGTAGGGTTACACCCCATAGCCGGGAGTCCGCACATCCCCTAGCGTGTTCACAGTGTTAAAACGAATCACCACAACCGAAAGAAAATGACAATGAAAATGAAATCAACCTACCCGCTCGCACTCAGTGTGATTGCGGGCGCCCTGTTAGTCACCAGCACCTCCGTGCGTGCCTCCGGCACGGACAGCCGCATCGAGGCATCCGCCGCCAAGTCGTATGTGTTCAAAACCTACCTCAAGGACGATTCCATCACAACGGAATCCAAGGACGGCGTCGTCACTCTGACCGGCACGGTCGCCGATGCGTCCCATAAATCCATGGCCGAAGACACCGTGGAGGGTCTGCCCGGCGTCAAGAGCGTGGACAATCAACTGTTGGTCAAAGGCGAGCAACCCGCCGAACATTCGGACACCTGGATCAGTTGGAAAGTGAAATCCGCGCTCCTGTTCCATCGCAACGTGAGCGCCACGGGGACGACGGTGTATGTGAAAGACGGCATCGTCACCCTGCAGGGTGAAGCGAGCAGCATGGCGGAAAAGGAACTCACCACCGAATACGCCCGGGACGTTGACAATGTCAAAGATGTCAACAATGAGATGACCATTGCCAAGACCCCCGCCGCGCCGGACGCAACCGTCGGCGACAAAATTGATGACGCCTCCATCACGGCTGAAGTCAAATCGTCGTTGCTGTCGCATCATTCGACCAGCGCCATACATACCGGAGTTTCGACTGCGGATGGCGTGGTCACCTTGAGCGGCATTGCCAAAAACGATGCTGAAAAGAGCCTGGTCACCAAGCTGGCCACCGACATCAACGGTGTCACCAGCGTGATCAACAACATGACCATCGCCGTACCGGTGGCCGCCAACTAAATTATCAACTGATCGCCGGCGGGTGCGAAAACGTGCCCGCCGGCAATTCCACTGGAAGAAGATTTTGTGTTATACACCATCGCGGTGGTCTTGCTCAGTATCATCTCGGGCAGAAAACCGGCACCGGGAGCAACAGCCAGCCAAAAAATTAATTTACGCATTCACTATGAACATTAAAACCATCATCGCAGGCATTCTAATCACCCTGGGCATCGTGGTGCTCGCTTACTCGGGCATCACCTTCAAAACTCCGGGAACGCCGGTCGACTTCCTCGGTCTGCACATTCAGACCACTGACAGCCACTTTATACCGCCGGTCGTCGGAGCCCTCGCCCTTGTCGGCGGAATCGTATTGCTGCTCGTGAGACCCAGACAGGTCGGGTGAGCG
>JBEKKN010000073.1:0-14139 GCA_050010675.1 Verrucomicrobiota bacterium
GGCAGCTCCTACAAATGGGATAACGCGGCCAAACGATGGATTCCCCTGACCGATTGGAGCCCGGATTCCAATTTGCAAGGCACCGAAAGTCTGGCGACCGATCCGGTGGATCCCAACCGGTTATACCTCGCCCAAGGCATGTATTCGCGCGACCCCGCGGCCATTTTTCGTTCCCTGGATCAAGGCCAAACGTTTCAGGTCATTGACGTGCCCTTCCACATGGGCGGCAACGAAATCGGCCGTGGCGTGGGCGAACGCCTGGCCATTGACCCCAATGACGACAACCTCCTTTACTTCGGCTCACGATACGACGGGTTGTGGACCAGCCAGGACACCGCGCTGACCTGGCGCAAGGTGGAAAATTTCCCCGTTAAAGGCACTGGCGTTCCGGACCCGGACGACGGTTTTCCCCGAGGTGAACGCGGTGCCGGCCTGAGCTTCGTGGTTTTCGACCCCGCCACCGGCACCCCGGGCAAACCCACCGGAACCATTTACGTCGGCGCAACCGACCACGGCGAGGCCCAGCTCTATTGGAGCACCAATGCCGGCGCGACCTGGGAGCCGGTGCCGGGACAGCCAACGAATTTCGTGCCCATCCACGCCGCGTTCGACACGCACGGCATGCTTTATCTGGTCTATGACAACGGCGTCGGCCCGTACGGCGTCACCGATGGCGCGGTGTGGAAGTTTAATCCCCGGAACGGCGCCTGGACCAATATCACGCCGGTCACCGACCCCAACCGTCCGCCGGGAGGTTATGGCGGCCTGGGGGTTGACCGCCAGCATCCCGGCACGCTCGTCGTGGCGTCGCTGAACCGCAAGGTAAAGGACGATGACGATCGCCTCTACCGCACGACCGACGGCGGTGCGACCTGGAAGGACATCACCGCCGGCACGCAGCGCGATCCGTCGGCATCGCCGTATCTCATCTGGGGCAAGCCCGGGCCGACGCTCGGCTGGTGGATTGCCACGTTGGCCATTGACCCGTTTGATTCAAACCATGTCTGCTACGCCACCGGTGCCACCATCTGGAACACCGACAAAATCCACGACGCCGACCTGGACCAGGACACGCACTGGTCGGTTTGGGCGGATGGCATTGAGGAAACGGCCGTGATTGACCTTGCCAGCCCGCCCGCGGGCGCGCACCTCGTCAGTGCCTTCGGTGATATCGGCGGTTTTGTCCACGACAACCTGGGCGTCTCGCCGCCGGGCGGGATGTTCCTGCATCCGCTGTTCACCACCACCTACTCGCTCGATTTCGCGGAAAAGAAACCCAACCTCTTTGTCCGGAGCGGCTCGCCGGCATTGCATATCCCCGACCGTGCCACGCTGGCGTATTCACTCGATGGCGGACACACTTGGAACCCCTTTTCGTCCGGCGAAACCAACACCGGCGGCCAATGGGGTGGCGGTGGTGGCCCGCAAGGTGGCGGTGTCGGCTCCGGCGCACTGATTATCTCGGCGGACGGCTCGGTGTTCATGAACACCGTGGGTAACGTGGAAATTTCCACCAACCGCGGCGAGACCTGGACGCCCGTGACCGGCCTCCCGCCGGGCGTCCGGCCGGTCGCTGATCGCTCCAACCCGAGGAAATTTTATGGCTTGGATCTTGGCGGTGGAAAAATTTACCGGAGCATCGACGGCGGGGCCAGGTTCACCGCCAACGATGTCACGGGTTTGACCAATGCCAATGCCAGCGACGGTGAAATACGGTTGCTCGCCGTGCCCGACCGGGAAGGCGACCTTTGGTTGTATGGTCATGGCCAGTTGTACCACTCCCTTGACGGCGGGAAACGCTTCGAGCCGGTGGCCAACCCACCCGACATCCGTGCGCTGGGCTTTGGCAAGGCAGCCCGGTACTGGGGTTATCCGGCACTCTACGCCGCCGGCTCAGTCAGTGGCCGGGATGGCCTCTTCCGTTCTGACAACCGGGGAATCACCTGGGTGCGCATCAACGACGACAGGCATCAATGGGGCAACCGCTACCGCTGCATTGCGGGCGACCCGCGCATCTACGGCCGGGTATATGTTGGCACTGATGGCCGCGGCATTTTGTATGGCGACATTGCCAGATGAATTTGCAGTGTAATTTGACGCTGAAAAAGCCTTTGGCTGGCACTCGCTCCCGGCATGTCAGCGGGGATTTGCTCGGGTGAAGCGGCTGGAGGCAGATTCGTTTGAACCTGCCGGAAGGCGGCACCGCTCTTCCTCCCAATATCGATGGCAACCGGAACCGGCGTGTTCAATGTTTCAGATACCGCTGCTGCATTTCGGGGGAAAGATCCTCAAAATTGACCTTCGTCATCGCCCACCCGCCGCCCGCCGGCGTATAGCTGATAATGATTCCGTCCGGCATCACCCGTTGCACCTCCGCATTTCGGTAGACGGACCCAGTAATGGTCACCAGTGCCGGAGCCGTTTTGACCTGGGCCAATGGACGGGATGGCAATGGCGCGGCGTGTAGCACCAGGGAGGTTTTGTGGAGCGCCAGCGTCACTGGCGAAAGTTTCTTGATTGGCGCCGCAACCACCGGTCGGGAGGAGACAACGGGAGCGACAGCCTTGGGCACCGCCGTAACGGGGGCAACTGCAGCATGGACAACCACCGGAGTCGATGTCACGGGAGCTACTTTGACCACGACACCAGGAACTCCAGTCACAGGTGCGGTGGCCATGGAAGCTTTCGGAGTTGAAGCGGTAGTAACCGGAGCCGTGACAGCGGGCGTTCGGGCTTGCGGGTGGTCCAGCTCGTACATCTTTTGTTCCAAAGCCACTCGGGCGACCTCCATGTCTGAGGCGCTGGCAGCAGGAGCTGTCGGCGCAGAAGCAGCGTCAACTGTAACGGCGGAAGCCGGTTTGGTTTCGGCCGGAGTGGCAATTACGGAAGCGGTGGTAGCAGGCGTTTCGTTCGCAGAAACTTTGGCAGCCGGCGCTTCAGCACCTGGAGCCGCCGTCGCCGTGGCTTCAGTGGAAGCCGCCGCAGCAGGAGCAGCGTCGGTTGTGACAGCGGAAGCGGGTTTGGTTTCAGCCGGGATGGCAGTCACGGAATTGGTGGCAGCAGAAATTTCGTTCGTCGAAGCAGAGACAGATGACACCTCGACAACCGGAGCCGTGGCCGGAGCGGTTGCCACCGGAGCTTCCACACTCGGAGCCGTCGTCGCCGTAGCTTCATTAGGAGCGGCCGCGGCAGGAGCAGTGTCAGCTGTGACGATCGAAGCCGGCTTGGTTTCCGCCGGAACAGCAGTCACGGAATTGGTGACAGCAGAAATTTCGTTCGTCGAAGCAGAGGCAGATGACACCTCGGTAACCGGAGCCGTCGTCGGAGTGGTTGCCACCGGAGCTTCCACACTCGGAGCCGCCGTCGCCGTAGCTTCATTAGGAGCGGCCGCGGCAGGAGCAGTGTCAGCTGTGACGGTCGAAGCCGGTTTCGTTTCCGCCGGGATGGCAGTCACGGAATTGGTGGCAGCAGAAATTTCGTTCATCGAAGCAGAGACAGATGACACCTCGACAACCGGAGCCGTGACCGGAGCGGTTGTGACCGGAGCTTCCACACTCGGAGCCGTCGTCACCGTAGCTTCATTAGGAGCGGCCGCGGCAGGAGCCGTGTCAGCTGTGACGGTCGAAGCCGGTTTCGTTTCCGCCGGAACGGCAGTCACCGAATTGGTGGCAGTAGAAATTTCGTTCGTCGAAGCAGAGGCAGATGACACCTCGACAACCGGAGCCGTCGTCGGAATGGTTACCACCGGAGCTTCCACACTCGGAGCCGTCGTCGCCGTGGCTTCGGAAGGAGCGGCCGCGGCAGGAGCAGTGTCGGTTGTGACAGCGGAAGCGGGTTTTGTTTCAGCCGGAACGGAAGTCACGGAATTGGTGGCAGTAGAAATTTCGTTCGTCGAAGCAGAGGCAGATGACACCTCGGCAACCGGAGCACTCGTCGGAGTGGTTGTCACCGGAGCTTCCACACTCGGAGCCGTCGTCGCCGTAGCTTCATTAGGAGCGGCCGCGGCAGGAGCAGTGTCAGCTGTGGCGGTGGAAGCCGGTTTCGTTTCCGCGGAATTGGTGGCAGTAGAAATTTCGTTCGTCGAAGCAGAGGCGGATGACACCTCGGCAACCGGAGCCGTTGCCGGAGTGGTTGCCACCGGAGCTTCCACACTCGGAGCCGTCGTCGCCGTGGCTTCAGCAGGAGCGGTTGCGGCGGGAACAGCGTCGGTGGAAGCGGCGGCCTGAGTCGTCGGAGTGGTTGGCGCGGAGACAGTTTGTGGAGTCGCCGCCGGCACGGAGGCCGCAGCGGTTACATTGGTCGTGGAGGAAGTGGACTGTGCCGACGCCGTTGAATTGGTATCCGTCGGTGGCTGGGCTTGCGGGTGGTCCAGCTCATATATTTTCAGCTCGAACGCCGCGCGGGCAGCGGCCTGGTCCGGCGTGTCATCGGCGCGAGCAGAAATAACAGTCGCCGCAACGACGACGCATAAGCCAAATTGGATTCTGTTTTTCATAGATTTTCTGTCTTCTCCCGCCCTTGCGAGCATGTCCGGGGCCAATTTGCGTGGCCGATGACAGCAAACGGCATTTTGACTCCGGCAACCGGTTTTTGGGGATGCCCGAGGAGGATGGCAAATCACACGGTCAGAGAAAATTCGCCGGCTGAATCTTAATATTGGTGAATGTCCAAATAACATACATCGGCAGCTTCTTGTAATGAAATAGCACCAGGCCGCTGGTCCGAAACCCAACGGATTTCGGTACGATTGCATAACCG
Source organism: Verrucomicrobiota bacterium (assembly GCA_050010675.1). Lineage (GTDB taxonomy): Bacteria > Verrucomicrobiota > Verrucomicrobiia > Limisphaerales > UBA11358 > UBA11358. The sequence goes on from JBEKKN010000073.1 coordinate 4,759, forward strand.
GCAAACTGGGTTAAAGTAGACGGTCATGTCACATCCCCATCAGGCTCCAGGCAGGTTTTTTTTAGTCTTGTCGAAATTCATTTTGGCGGTGTCGTTGGCCGCGCCGTGGGTGTCCCGGGCGCAGACCAGCATGACCCTCTATACCGATTCACTAGTCAACGGCTGGTCGGATGGCAGTTACGGTGTCACGGTGAACTACGGCAATACCTCCCCGGTCCATTCCGGCAGCGATTCCATCAGCGTGACCATAAACGGCGGCTACGGCGGCATGCAGTTGAATCATTCCAGCATGACGAACAGCGCCTTTGCCAGCATCAGCTTCTGGCTCAACGGCGGGTCCAGCGGCGGACAACAGCTCCAGATGTACGCCAATTTGAGCACCGGGGTGCAGAGTGCCCGCTATTATTTGAACGCGCCGATGGTCAACACCTGGCAACAATACATCGTTCCCTTGGCGGCCCTCGGCGTGGCAAACGCAACAAACTTTACCGGGTTCGTCATCCAGGACTCCGCCGGCTCGTCCGAACCCACATTTTATGTTGATGACATCCAACTGGTCAGCACCTCCGGACCCACCCTGACACATCTGACGGTGAACGCCGGTCAACCCCTTCGGACGGCGGACGCACGGTGGTTCGGAATCAACACGCCCAACTGGGACAGCGTGCTGGATACACCGCAAACCATGGCCATCCTGACGAACATGGGGGTGACGGCATTGCGTCTGCCCGGCGGATCTGAGTCCGACGATTACCACTGGCTTTACAACCGGACCGACGCCAACACCTGGACATGGGCAACGAGCCTGGCCAATTTCATTCACGTCATCACCAATCTGAACGCGCAGGCGATGACCACGGTGAACTATGGCACGGGGTCTTCGAATGAAGCGGCCGCGTGGGTGGCGTACGTGAACGCCTCGACCACCAACACGCAGTCCCTGGGCGTGGATGCCAACGGGTCCAACTGGCAGACGGTGGGTTATTGGGCTGCCTTGCGCGCGGCCGCGCCGCTCGGAACGGACGACGGCAGGAATTTCCTTCGCCTCTCGCGGACCGCCCCGCTGGGGTTCAAGTATTGGGAGATCGGCAACGAGGAATATGGCTCGTGGGAAACTGACAGCAATTCCCTGCCCCATGATCCTTACACGTATGCGGTGAGGGCCGGTGGTTACATCGCGTTGATGAAAGCGGTGGATCCGACGATCAAAATCGGGGTCGTGGTCACACCCGGCGAAGAGAGCTATGGAAACGGTTATACCGGTCATCCGGCGTACAACTCGCGCGAAGGGATGTATCACTACGGCTGGACGCCAGTGTTGCTGGCGACCTTGACCAGCCTGGGGGTCACGCCCGATTTCATCATCCACCATCGTTATGCGCAAAATCCGGGCGGTGAAACCGACGCGGGTTTGCTGTCATCCTCGACCGGATGGACGTCGGACGCCGCGAACCTGCGGCAGATGATCACCGATTATGTGGGTCCCAATGGCACGAACATCGAACTGGTCTGCACGGAAAACAATTCGGTTTCCTCCGCCCCCGGCAAACAATCCGTGAGCCTCGTCAACGGCTTGTTCAAAGCGGACAGCCTGGCGCAACTGATGCAAACGGAGTTCAACGGCCTTTTCTGGTGGGACCTGCGGAATGGCCAGGAAACCGACGGCAATCTTGCTCCCACCCTTTATGGCTGGCGTCAGTACGGTGATTATGGAGTCGTGGACAGCGGGTTTGTAAACCTTTATCCCACGTATTACACGTCGAAGCTCATGCAGGATTTCGTGCATCCGGGCGACACCGTGATCAGCGCCGCCAGCGATTATTCGGTGCTTTCGACCTATGCGGTCCGGCGGCAGGATGGCAGCCTGACCGTTCTGACCATCAACAAGGACCCCATGAATACTCTCACCGGACAGGTGGCGGTGGCCGGTTTCACCCCGGCATCAGGCGGCACGGTCTATTCGTACGGGATTCCCCAGGACAATGCCGCGGAAACCAGCATCGGCTCGCCGGACATTGCCCAAACCAACCTGTCCGGTGTCGGCACAAACTTCAATTACGCTTTCCCGCCTTACTCGGCCACCGTGCTGGCACTCTCACCGGCGCCGGCAAAATTACTGTCCATCCCGGTCCCGCCGGCCGGCAGCCAGTTCGTTTTTCAACTCCAGGGTCAGACCGGCGTTCCTTACGTCATTCAAAGCTCGACCAATCTGATGACGTGGACACCCGTCAGCACCAACACGCCTCCGACCGGCACGATAAATATTACCAACTCGCTGATTCCATCCTCGCCGGTGCAGTTTTGGCGGGCGATCTGGCTGCCTTGACCTCAGATACTGCCAGAGGCACCGACCGCGCGTTTGTCCGCCATGGCAACGGAATTGACACATTACGTTCTGGCAATCCGGCCGGTTTGCCGCAAGTTTTGTAATTATGGCAACCGACCCGGTCTGCGGCATGACGGTGAAGGAAGCGTCCGGATTGCGGGCCGAGCGCAATGGGCAGACCTATTTTTTTTGCGGCGAACATTGCCGGCAAAAGTTTTTGGAAATTCCGAACCCCGAACTCCGAACTCCGAACTCAGGCCATTGTCACGGGCATCACGACGAAGCTGCGGTAAAGCCGTCCATGACGGCGAAGTATTTTTGTCCGATGTGTCCCGGGATGGAATCGGACGAGCCCGGCGATTGTCCGAAATGCGGAATGCCGCTCGAACCCAAAACCGTCTCCGCCGAACCGGAGGACGACGGCGAAGCCCGCGCGCTCGCCCGCAAATTCTGGATCGGCCTCGCCCTGACCGTCCCCGTCCTGTTTCTGGCGATGGGCCAATGGATTCCCGGTTTGAAAATCGAACAATGGATTCCCAAACGGGTGTCCAATTGGCTGGAATTTCTATTAAGCACGCCGGTGGTGCTGTGGGCGGGCGGAATGTTCTTTGGCCGCGCCTGGCGTTCGTTGAAGACGCGCCAGTTGAACATGTTCACGCTCATCGCGACCGGCGTCGGTGCGGCGTACGTTTACAGCGTCGTCGCCGTCGTTGCTCCCGGCATTTTCCCATCATCGTTCCGGCTGCACGGCGAAGTGGGACTTTATTTTGAGGCGGCATCGGTCATCACGGTGCTGGTGTTGCTGGGCCAGATGCTCGAAGCCAAAGCGCGCAGCCGCACCGGACAGGCCATCCAGGCGCTGCTCGGGCTGGCCGCCAAGACCGCGCACCGCGTCCGGGACGGCCTCGAGCAGGACGTGCCGGTTGACGAAGTCCAGAAAGGCGACGTGCTGCGCGTGCGGCCAGGCGAGAAAATTCCGATCGACGGTGTGATTATCGAGGGCCGCAGCAACGTGGACGAATCCATGATTTCCGGCGAACCGATGCCGGTCGCCAAGGGCGGGCATGATTCCATCGCCGGCGCGACCGTGAACCAGACGGGAACCTTTTTGATGCGGGTGGAGAAGGTCGGCTCCGAAACGCTGCTCGCGCAGATTGTGCAGATGGTGGCGGAAGCCCAGCGCAGCCGCGCGCCCATCCAAAAACTGGCGGACAACGTGGCGGGCTATTTCGTTCCCACCGTCATCGGCATCGCGGTCATCACCTTCGTGGTCTGGGCGGTCTGGGGTCCGGCCCCGGCGATGGCCTTTGCGCTCGTCAATGCGGTGTCGGTGCTGATTATTGCCTGCCCATGCGCACTGGGTCTGGCGACGCCCATGTCCATCATGGTTGGCGTGGGTCGCGGCGCGCAATCAGGCGTCCTCATCCGAAATGCGGAAGCGATTGAAACGACGGAAACGGTCACGCACCTGCTCACCGACAAGACCGGCACGTTGACCGCCGGAAAACCAAAGGTGTTGAGTGTGGTTTCGTCCCGTGAACCTGCCGGGAGCGCCAGCATCCTGCTGGCGGGTCGCAAGTCAGAAGAAGGCATCAACTCGCCGGCTGGAAGCCAGCGCTCCCAGGTTTCCGGAGAGGACGCGCCCTTGCTCGCCCTGGCCGCCTCGGTCGAGCAACTGAGCGAACATCCATTGGCCCGCGCAATTGTGGACGAGGCAAAGGAAAAGAAAATCACGCTGACTCCAGTAAATGATTTTGAATCCACAACCGGCGGCGGTGTGTCGGGCAAAATCGGCGGCCAAATGGTCCGCGTGGGCAAAGAAAAATTTATAAGCGATTCCGGCATTTCGATTCCCGAAGAATTGAAACAGTCGTCTCAGCAACTTCAGGAAAAGGCGCAGACGGTGGTCTGGGTCGCGGTGGATGGCAAGGTGGCGGGCATCATGGGCATTGCCGATCCCATCAAGGAAACCACGCCCGCCGCCATTCGCGCGCTGCACGACATGGGATTGAAGGTCATCATGTGCACCGGCGACAATCGCGAGACCGCCGAGGCGGTGGCCAAGGAGCTGGGCATTGACGAGGTCAAGGCGGAGTTGACGCCCCGTGACAAGCTTGAACTGGTCCGGAAACTGAAAGCCGAAGGCAAGATCGTGGCGATGGCCGGCGACGGCATCAACGACGCGCCGGCATTGGCCGAGGCCCACGTGGGCATTGCGATGGGCACCGGCACAGACATCGCCATCCAAAGCGCCGGCATCACACTGGTGAAGGGCGACCTGCAGGGTATCGTCAAGGCGCTGACCCTGAGCCGGCAGGTGATGAAGAACATCCGGCAGAATTTATTTTTCGCGTTCGTCTATAACGCGCTGGGCGTGCCGATTGCGGCGGGAATTTTGTATCCGGTGGCGCATCTGCTGCTCAACCCGATGATTGCCGGCGCGGCGATGAGTTGCAGTTCACTCTCGGTCGTCAGCAACGCGCTGCGGCTCCGGAAGGTGAAGTTGTAATATCATGAACAGACATGATCCGGCGCTGCGCATCGTGAAGCGTTGACAAGCACCGGGCTTCCGCAACAATAGCCCGGTCGCATGCGGTCAATAACGGCTTTTTCCAAAACCCTTTTTCTTGTAGCAGCCGGCGTCAGCCGGCTCATAGCTCCTTGGCGAGTTCCCAAATCAGAGCCGACTCACCCCGCAACGCGGGACGGCTACTCCCGCTTTTTCCTCCGGTCAGCGTCGCTGGCCCTGCTCACGCTTTGGTGCGGTTGCCAGACGACGACCCAAAATCTGTTCACCGCCACCGGTCCCGGCTGGCACATCCGACAAGGCCAGGCGCTCTGGCGGCCGAAACAAGGCCTGCCGAAATTCGGCGGTGACCTCATTCTGGCCAGCGATGCGAACGGCCGCTGCCTCCTGCAGTTCGACAAGACGCCGCTGTCCATGGTGTTTGCGCAGACGACGCCCACCCGTTGGTTTATCCGGTTTCCCCAACAGCAGTACAGTTTCTCCGGGCACGGACTGCCGCCCACCCGGTTTGCCTGGCTTTATCTGCCCGCGGCCCTGGCCGGAAAACCACTTCCCCTGACGTTTCATTTTGAGCGCAAACCGGACGGGGGTTGGCGGCTGGAAAACACCGGCACGGGTGAAATCCTGGAAGGTTTCCTGTCACCGTGAGTTCATTCCTGAAACGCTGGTGGTGGGTGCTGCTCCTCGTGGCCATCGGCCTCGGCGCCTGCCGGCTCCGTTTCGACGTGGACATTCTCAACCTGTTGCCGCCGGACGAGCCGACGGTCCAGGGACTCAAGCTTTACCAGGAGCATTTTGCCAATGCCCGCGAACTGATCATTACCCTTCGCGCACCGGATGCCGGGCAGGCGGAACAATTGGCGGGCGAACTGGCCGACCGTTTGCGGCAGCAAACCAACCTGGTCTCGGAAGTCACCTGGCAGGCGCCGTGGATGGAACATCCGGAGCAACTGGGTGAACTGCTCGGCTGGCTGTGGTTCAATCAACCGCCGGAAGCGTTTGGGTCACTCACCAACCAACTCGCCCCGGACCAACTCAAGCCCGCGCTGGAACAAACCAAGGAATCGCTCGCGACCTCCATGTCGCCGATGGACCTGGCCCGGCACGAGTTCGATCCATTCAATTTGCTGGCGATGCCGGCACTGACCAATCTTTCCAGTTTCTCCAGCGGCCAAAGCCAGCAGATGTTTGCCTCTCCCGACGGGAAATTCCGACTGTTGTACGTGGAATCCGCCGTGGACCTCAACAGTTACCGTTCGTGCGAGAGCTGGTTGAAGGCGATTCATGCGATTGTCGGAGCGCCCGGGACGAACGGCGTCGTGGTCCGTTACACCGGGCGGCCGGTGTTTGTGGAGGAAATCGCGACGAGCATGCAACGCGACATGAGCCATTCGGTGGGCATCACTTCCACCGTCATTGCGCTGCTCTTCTGGCTGACGCATCGGCGCTGGCGGCCGATGTTGTGGTTGCTGGCGTTGCTGATGTTGATTTTGGGCGCGACGCTCGCGCTGGGCGGGCTGGTGTTGGGGACCATCAGCGTGGTGGCGCTGGGTTTTGCCGCCGTGCTGCTGGGATTGGCCGTGGATTACGCCGTGGTCCATTACCAGGAGGCGCTCGCGCATCCGCAAATGACCGTGCCGGAAATCCGGCGCGCGATTGCGCCGAGCATTTTGTGGGCGGCCATCACCACGATGAGCGCGTTCCTGGTTTTGAACCTGGGCGGATTGCCCGGCTTGGGACAGCTCGGCACGTTGGTGGCCATCGGTATCGCCTTGTCGGCCCTGGTGATGGTGATGATTTATCTGCCGCCGTTGTTTCCCGAACGCCGGAAACCGCGGCCGAACCAGCCGCCATTCCGGTGGTGGAATTATTTCGTCGCGCCGCAACAACCGGTAATGGCTGAAATGACCCGGAGCGCGGGCGGCTCGCCCGCGAGTTTCAACCCGCGGACGAGCCGGCCGCGCTCCGTGCTATTATTGACCGGGCTAATCCTGCTCGTGGCCGGCGCGGTGTTGTGTTTCCGGCAACCCGGCCTGGACCGGACCGGCAACGCCCTGCAACCGCAGCACGGTAAGGCGCAGACCACGCTGGATGAAATCACGTCGGAACTCGGGCTGCCGCCGCAGCCGCTTTGGGTCATCATTTCCGGGAAGGACGAACTGGAACTTTACCAGCGCCTCACGAACGCTGATCGCGGGTTGAACGACGCGGTTTCAAACCATGTCATCGGCCAGTATCTGCTGCCGACCGCGCTGTGGCCGCGCGTTGAATTTCAGTCCGCCAACCGGACCACGGCGACGGTTCTGGGAACGAAAGGTCCCTTGTTGCAGAACGCCGCGCTGGACGACGGTTTCAACAGCAACGCGCTGGTGTTGACGGAGGAACTGGTCAAAACCTGGGCGCGGGCCGGCGCCACCACAAATGTCTTCTGGCCAACCAATCATCTCAGTCAGTGGCTGTTGAAACGGTTCATCACCCGGAGCCCGGACGAATGGCTGGTGATGGGCCTGGTTTATCCCGCAACCAACCGGGTCGAATCGGCGGCGCTGACGGGCCTGTCCACGCGTCTGGCAAAAAATGGCGCGTTGCTTTCCAGTTGGGAGTTGCTGGGCGGCGCGACCCTGAAGCGGGTGCAGTCAAGAATGTGGGAGGTGGTGACGCCAATGGTGGTATTGGTGTTGCTCTCGCTCTGGTTCGCTTTTCGCCGGGCAACGGAAATCGTGCTCGGCGTGGTGGTGTTGTGCCTGAGCGGACTGTGCCTGCTGGCGGTCATGGCCGTGAGCGGCTGGACCTGGAACCTGATGAACCTGATGGCCCTGCCGTTGATGCTCGGCACGGGCGTGGACTACACCCTGTTCATCCAACTGGCGTTGCGACGGCATGGCGGTGATCTGGGCGCGGTCCGGCGTTCGGTCGGGGGCGCTGATGTTGTGCGGCGGCACGGCGGTGGCCGGGTTCGGATCGTTGGGATTTTCCAGCAATCCCGGCATGGCCAGCCTGGGCAAGGTGTGCGCGGTGGGCATCGGCGCCAATATGCTCATCTCCGTGTTTTTACTTCCCACGTGGTGGCGATTGTTGAGTCCAAAGTCCAAGGTCCAAGATCTAAAGTCGGAAGCCGACGGGAAGAAATCCCTCAACCCTCAACCTTCAACCCTCAACCCATTTGCCTTTTATCGCGCCGGTCTGTGGCGGCTGGGACTCGTCATCGTCCGCATCCTGCCGGTCGGGTTGGTGAAAGGATTGGCGATGGTTCTGGCCGGGTTTTATTGGCGGTTCCAGCGACAACGCTGCGAAGTGGTGGTGCAAAACTTTCTGCCTCTGTTTGCGGGCGACCGGGCGGCTGCCGAAAAGGCCGCCCGCCAACTCCATCGGAAATTCGCCGCGAAGCTGGTGGATTTATGGCGCGTCGAAAGCGGGGTGCCGGTGCAAAACTGGCTGACCCATCTGGACGAACTGGAAATCATCCGCACCGCCCGGCAACGCGGACGCGGCACGCTTTTCATCACGCTGCATCTTGGCAATTGGGAGCATGGCGGCCTGTTGCTGACGCAACTGGGCATCCGGCTGACGATCCTGACCGTGGCCGAACCTGATGACGGCCTGACCGACCTGCGCATTGAGGCGCGACGACGTTGCGGGGTCGAGACCCTGGTCATCGGCCAGGACGATTTCGCCTTTGTGGAGGTCATCCAACAACTACAAGCCGGAGCCAACCTGGCGATATCGCTGGACCGGCCACCGGAAAAGGGCGGCGTGCCGACAGAATTTTTCGGTCATCCGTTTGAGGCGTCGCTGGCCGCGGCGGAACTGGCGCGGGCATCGGGTTGCGCGTTGATTGGCGTAACCATTGTCCGCCGACCGGACGGCTACGCAGTGAAAGTACTGCCGGAATTCACGTATGACCGCAAGGCGCTGGGCAATCGCGAGGCCCGCCGGGAACTGACGCAGCAAATCCTGCGTGCATTCGAACCGGAAATTCGCAAAGATATCGATCAATGGTATCAATTTACTCCCATCTGGCCGAAAAAAAGCTAATGTCGCTCTTCAACGTGGCCTGGTTTCTTAATCGTAATCCTAATCTTGATCTTTCCCCGCTCCCGGAGATTAAGATAAAGAGCAAGATTATGATTCAGCGGAAAATTACGGGTCTCATCGGTTGCAGCCTGGTGGCGTTGAGTGCGGTGTCAACCGTTGCCCAGGAGACCAGCAATAATGCGCAATTCAACCATTGGTTTGAGGTCCAAACCAACCTGCACAGCTGGTGCGCCGACTTCACCCAGACGCGCACGCTCAAAGTATTGAACCAGCCCTTGTTGTCCACCGGCAAGGTCTGGGTCACGCCGGGTGAATTCCGCTGGGAACTGGGCCAGCCGGTGCAGACCGTCGTGCTCCGCCAGCCGGACCAATTGCTCATCATCTATCCCCGGCTCAAGCAGGCGGAAAAATATCCGCTCGGCGCCGTTCCGACCGGCCCGATCAAGGACGCGCTGGCCCTGCTGGACGCCACCCTGCCCCGCGACCGGGCGAC
>JBEKKN010000074.1:0-12475 GCA_050010675.1 Verrucomicrobiota bacterium
CAGCCGGCGCAGTTTTTTTGCCGGGGTGAACAATGACGTTGGGGACGGCAGCAGCGAAAGTTCGAAGTTAACCCGAATTCCGAAGTTGCCGGTAGAGGCGGGTTGGCTGAGGCCGCCCCGGAGTGCGCCCGTCCTCGGGCGCAGCCACCGGCTTCTTCAGCAACAAATAGTTTTCAACAACTCACTCATCCCACGTGGCTGCGGCCGGGACGGCCGCACTCCGCCAACGCAGAAATTTAACTTCGGTTTTCGGGTTTAAATCACCTGGACCACCAGTGCGGTGGTGTTGTCGCGGCCATCCTTCTTCAGGGATTCCTCCACCAACACGTGTGCCGGGTCACTGACCATCCCGGCGGTTTTATCCGGGCGCAACAAGTCGACCAGCTGCCGGTTGTCCAGCCCTTCCACCAATCCGTCCGTACACAGCAGAAAGATGTCTCCGGCTTCATATGCCACCGCGCCCACCTGCGGATCCACAAACTGGTTGCCGCCGCCCAGGGCCTTCTGCAACGCATTGCGTCGGGGATGCGTACGGGCTTCGCGCTCGCTGATCTTGCCGTTCCGCAACAGCCAGCCGACGTGCGTGTCATCGTGGCTGAGCTGCTGGATCTTTTTTTTCCGCTTGGGCAGATGATAAATCCGGCTGTCTCCGATATGGCCGAAATACATCCAACCCGGGATGAACCAACACAGGCTTAAGGTGGTTTCCATCCCGGAGCATTCCTCGTCACTGCCGCCGAGGTATTGCAGCGACCGGTGGATTTGATCAAACAATTCCATCAACACATCCTCAAAGCCGATCTCCAGGCCGGTGGCGGCTTGTTGGAACGACCGCGGCAGCAGGGTGGTGATCTTTTCAATCGCAATCTGACTCGCGTGTTCACCCGCCTTTGCGCCGCCCATGCCATCGCTCACCGCAAAGACAAAATCCAGGTTTTCCATCGAGGCCTCGCCGGTTTTCCCGAGACGATCAATTTCCTGCGCATCGAACCGGAGTCCCAGAAAGGCGTCCTCGTTGTTGGGACGGACCTTGCCGCGATCCGTTCGGGCGGACCATTTCAGGGAGACGGGGGTTGTGTTCGGGCGTATGGGATGGCGGTTCATGCCGGCGGCGTTGGCTCGAAGCCCGGAAGGATGGCGGCCAGTTCAAAATCCACAATACAAAAGCGTCCATCCGACTGGCGGTAGGTCACATTGCGCAGGTTGGGATCGTCATGGCGCACGCCAAAGGGTTCCAGCTCGGCGAACAGCTCCCGAATGCGCTCCGCATCCAGATGTTCCACCAGGCTTCCGCAATTGGTGGTGATGATCCGGAGTTGCGCGGGATCGGCCTCGAGCAGCCGGGGCACGAACCCGCAGTGGTGGGCCTCAAGGTGACGGAGAATCCGCACCTCATTGGCGAAACGCGCCGCTGCGTCCGCGCCGTGATAAACCTTGAACACCCGGCCATCGAATGTCAGGTTCACAGTTGAGCGGAGGGTGTCTTTAACTTGCAACATGGGACTTCGTCGTCAAAGCCCGGCGATATATTGTGGTTGATTTGCCGGGCACTGGGTCCGGATAAAACGTGTCAGCATTCCCTTTCGGTTTCAAATATCGTGCATTTTGGCCGGCTTGGAAAGGCGCTTCCCGCTGTTGCTTCGGATTGGTTTCCGGCGCGGGCCCAACGGAGAAATCAGCGCAGCGTGGGCAAATAAATACAGCCGATTGGCATTTTGATTTACCGATCAAAAAATCCTCGAGTGTTAAAAAGTCGCGCGGATACGGGCGATTGCGCCGGTTTTGGGCAGCCGGCCGCGCGGGTCCTTTCGGAATGGTATTCCACCTGCTAAACCCTCTGAAACCATGTGCAAGTTGGCTAGGCAACTTGTAGATTGGGTCCGTCAAAACCGAACAAAAAAAACATTCTATATTCAACTCCATGGCAAAATATAAATTAGAATACCTCTGGCTCGACGGTTATGAACCCGTCGCCAACCTCCGCGGCAAAACCACCCTCAAGGAATTCTCGAAGTTCCCAAAACTCGACGAGCTGCCCTGGTGGAACTTCGATGGCAGCTCGACGCGCCAGGCCGAGGGCCGCACCTCGGATTGCATGCTCAAGCCCGTGGCCGTCTATCCTGACACCACCAAGAAGAATGGCGCCATTGTCATGTGCGAGGTCTACATGCCTGACAAGACGACCCCGCACCCGACCAACGCCCGCGCCACGATTCCCGATGACCCCGGCGCCTGGTTCGGTTTCGAGCAGGAATATTTTCTCTACAAGGACGGCGCGCCGCTCGGGTTCCCGCCCGGTGGCGGTTTTCCCCCGCCGCAGGGCGAATACTACACCGCCGTTGGCTACAAGAACGTCGGCTGCATCGCTCGTGAGATTGTGGATACGCACCTGGACCTCTGCCTCGACGCCGGCATCAACCACGAAGGCATCAATTCCGAGGTCGCCAAGGGCCAGTGGGAATTCCAGATCTTCGGCAAAGGCTCCCGCAACGCCGCCGACCAGGTGTGGGTCGCCCGTTACCTCCTCATGCGCCTCTGCGAAAAATACGGCGTGGATGTGAACTGGCATTGCAAACCCCTCGGCAAGGACGTGGACTGGAACGGTTCGGGGATGCATACGAACTTCTCCACCGAACACCTGCGCGAAGTGGGCGGCAAGGAGTATTTCGAGAAACTCATGGCGGCGTTCGACAAGTACAAGAACGAGCACATCGCCGTGTACGGCCCGGACAATCATCTGCGCCTGACCGGCCTGCACGAGACGCAATCGATTGATAAATTCAACTATGGCGTGGGCAATCGCGGCGCCTCCGTCCGGCTGCCGCAAACCTTCATTCCCAGTGGCTACCGCGGCTATTTGGAAGACCGCCGCCCGAACTCCCAGGGCGACCCCTACAAAATCGCCGGTCGCATCCTGCAGACGATTGCCACCGTACCCATCAAGAAGGCGGCCAGGAAGTAAGTTTCAAGACTACCAGCCGGGAGGAACTGGGGAAAAGGCGTGGGCAAAGGCCCGCGCCTTTTTTTGTTTACGCGAAGGCAACCCGCAGGCGCAACCATCGAAATTGTGAATAATTCAGGTCAAAAAAATGTGGACGCTCCGATGATTGTTGTCAAAATCCGGCAAAGACGCAGCGGTTAATTTCGTTGGCGCCAAACCACAACAACCCAGAAATTCCACATTAAAAATATGGCTACTCCCAAGAGCGTCATTGAACTCGCAAAAAAGGCGGGTGCGAAGATGATGGACATCAAGTTCGTCGATACGTTCGGCACCTGGCAACATTTCAGCTGTCCCATCAGTGAGATGACCGAGGACATTTTCGCCGAAGGCCTCGGCTTTGATGGTTCCTCCATTCGCGGTTGGAAATCCATTGAAGCCTCCGACATGCTTGCCATGCCGGACCCGGAGACCGCGTTTATTGATCCGTTTTGCGCGGTCCCGACCTTGAGTCTCACTTGCACGATTTCCGAAACCGGCACGCTGGAGCCTTACAGCCGCGACCCGCGCGGCATCGCGCAAAAGGCGGAAAAACATCTCATTGCCACCGGCGTGGCCGACCAGGCGTTCTTTGGTCCGGAAGCCGAATTTTTCATCTTCGACAATGTCCAGTTCGATTCCAAGAGCAACGGCACGTTCTACTCCGTTGACTCCGAAGAAGCCGTATGGAACACCGGCCGTGATGAAATGCCCAACCTCGGCAACAAGATCCGCCACAAGGAAGGTTACTTCCCGGTCGCGCCCGCCGACACCCAGCAGGACATCCGGACGGAAATGTGCCTCGTCATGGAGGAGCTCGGCGTCAAAATCGAACGCCAGCACCACGAAGTGGCCACCGCCGGTCAGGCGGAAATTGATTATCGCTTCAGCACGCTGGTGACCGCCGCCGACTGGATGATGATTTACAAATACGTCGTCAAGAACATCGCCCGCAAGCACGGCAAGACCGCCTGCTTCATGCCCAAGCCGCTCTTCGGCGATAACGGTTCCGGCATGCACACCCATCAGTCGTTGTGGAAAAAGGGCAAGCCGCTCTTTGCCGGCAAGGAATACGGCGGCTTGAGCGAAATGGCCCTTTATTACGCCGGCGGTTTGCTGAAGCACGCCAAGGCCCTGTGCGCCATCTGCAATCCGACCACGAACAGCTACAAGCGCCTCGTGCCCGGCTACGAAGCGCCGGTCAACCTTGCTTACAGCGCGCGCAACCGCAGCGCCGCCGTCCGCATCCCGACTTACAGCGAGAATCCCAAGGCCAAACGCCTCGAATATCGCCCGCCGGATCCGGCGGCGAATCCGTACCTCTGTTTCGCCGCGCTGCTCATGGCCGGCCTCGACGGCATCCAGAATAAAATCAAACCCGGCGCGCCGCTGGACAAAAACATCTACGAATTGCCGCCGGAGGAATTGAAGAAGGTTCCGAACGTGGCCGGCAGCCTCAGCGAAGCGCTGGATTGCCTGGAGAAGGACCACGCATTCCTGCTCAAGGGTGACGTCTTTACCGAAGACTTCATTGACATGTGGATCAGCAGCAAGCGCAAGGAACACGACGCCATCCGCCTGCGTCCACATCCGTACGAATTCTTCCTTTATTACGACGTGTAAAATAGTTTCTGGAGGAACCGGGGAGCAACGGCGCGAAGGGAAGTTCGCGCCGTTTTGTTTACGTTCCGGAGTGCCGAGCACCGTCTCGGCCTGGGTCGGGAGGCGCTCGGCAATTTGCCGGGATGGTGGCCGGCGTTCCGCGTTATTGCCAGAATGGATTTGCGATTGTGGGATTCATTGGTTATCTTTGCAGCATGACAGAAGTTCAGCATAAACGACTGAGACGGATCATGAAGGATGCTCTCCGTATCCAGGACCGTTTTGCTGCGGAACCCGTTCTCGCGCGGACGGGAAAAGGTTATCTTAAAAGCGAAGGCGTCACGACCCTGCAACGGATCAAGGCTGGTTTAAGAAAATCCGCAGCTCATTGAAGCAGCCGGCTTCTTATGTCGCGCCTTGTCAGACCCTGGCTTGCCCCGTTCGACTGGCAAATGTCACTGAAATCAATCGCGGCCTTTGCAAGCAGAAGAACGCGCTGCACAAACCCACTTCCGACGGACATGAGCCGGCTAAAACCCTCTGGGAGAAAAATCAATCCAAGGAATTTGCCCTGACTGAGGCGCTCGAAATCTGCCTGCAATGCCACCGCCTCGCGCCGTTCTGCTTTTACAACGGAAACACCTTTGCCGCCATCGCGCGCGATTTTATAACGGAATTGTCGCCGAAACTGCCCGCCGACAAGGCCCACATCCTTCGCAGCATCGCCGGACACATCGTTGCCGGAACGGCCACTGACATCGAACGGAAACAACTGGATTCCATTCTGGCTGCGCTGGACAAATAGGTGTTTGAACTCGACGCATTCTTGGAATGCTGGTGTGCAATACGATTGCCAGCTACGACTTCCACGGCTCCGCGTAGAACAGAAAACATCAATGCAATCGTCCAGATCATCCGCCACGCACGGCTTTCTCGACGGGCCAGAATCAACCCTAGAGCCGCGATAACGAACGTCAAAACACAGAGTGGCAAATCCGCAGGCGGCACGCTTAGCGAGGAACACACAAGAAAGAATACAAACAAATATACAACTAAAAGCATTCGCAAGAAAAACCGCTTGTTGATGATGGGCTTATGCATAAAGGCGGTTGTATTTCTGGCCCGTACTTTTGTCGAGAACTATCACAACGTGGGTGGGGCGCGTCACTCCGTCCGCGCCGTTGAGCGATTGCGGGGTGCGAACATCTGCTCACACCCAGCGGCGGGCAGGGGACTGTCCGCCCTACCTTCTTATTTCAACTGCGCTGCCAGTTCTTCGCCCAGTGCCGCGGCTTCGGCGATCTGACGTTTTCCGTCGCTGTGTTTCGCCGGGCCATGGTGAAACGACACCGCGCGCATTTCCACCCGGCTGCCGTTGATTTCGGCGTACGCGGCCACGGGACTCTGGCAGCCGCCGCCCATCGCTCGCAAAAATGCACGTTCCGCCGTCACGCAATGAAACGTGTTGAAATGATTCAGCCGCTCGCAAATTTTGGCGATGCGTTCGTCGTCCGCGCGAATCTCAATGCCAATCGCGCCCTGACCGACGCACGGCAGCATCACGTCCACGTCCAGAATCGTCGCCAGCAGACCATCCGGCACCGCGTCGCCCATCAGCCTTCCGTCCGGTTTGATTTCGAAATTCAAACGGGTGATGCCCGCCAGCGCCAGCACGGTCGCGTCCAGTTCGCCGCGTTCGGCAACCTTCTGCATCCGGGTGGAAACGTTGCCGCGGATTTCCACGACGTTCAGATCCGGCCGCGCGGCGAGCAACTGCTCCTTGCGCCGGGTACTGCTGGTGGCGATGGTCGCCTTGGTCGGGAACTCCTTCAGTTTCGAGTGCGGCCGGAAACCGCGCAAGGCGTCCTGACCCGGCGACCAGTCATCCGAAGCGGTGGCGGCGGCACGAGTCTTGATGAACTCGGCATCGCGATAAATCAACACGTCGCGTACATCGGCGCGTTTGGGCGTGGCGGCGAGAACCAACCCGGCGGGCAGATCGGTCGGCAAATCCTTCAGGCTGTGAACGGCGAGATCGGCGTGGCCTTTGACCAGCGCGACTTCAAGTTCCTTGGTAAACAAACCTTTGGGCAGCGTTTCACCCTTTTTCGCCATCGAAGCGGTCTGCATTTTGTCGCCGGTGGTCTTGATGATTTTCAATTCGAAGCGCAGGCGGGGAAACGCTTCGCGGCATTGCGCGGCGATCAGGTTAGCCTGCGCGAGCGCGAGTGCGCTGCCGCGCGTGGCGATGATGATGGGACGTTCAGCGGCCATTCTTGAGCCACAGATGAACACAGATAGACACAGATGAAAAGAAAACATGACCTCCGGTTTTCATACCGGGTCAGCCTGTGTTTTATATTCGGATCCATCCGTCCCGCCCTGCGGGATCCGTGGTTGAAAATGTTTCAGGTCGAGCAGCGCCTTCACTTTTTCGGCGATGATGGCCTCGCACCGCGCGATTTCATCCTGGCGTTGTTTGAGGTGGTCGTCGGCAATGGCCTGCAAATCATCGATGTTATAGAGATAGACGTTCTCAAGAAAATTCACCGCCGGGTCAATATCGCGCGGCACGGCGATATCGATCAGCAGCAAGGGGCGTTGTTTGCGCGCCTTCATCAGCGGTTCAAGTTTCGCGCGGTCCAGGATGTGATGCGGCGCCGACGTGCTGCTGATGACGATGTCAATGTTCTCAAACTCCGCCGCCCAATCGTCAAAGGGCACGGCGCGTCCGCCGAGTTCGGTGGCCAGCGCCACGGCGCGCTCGTGTGAACGATTGGCGACGAGGATGCTCCGCGCGCCGCGCGAGAGCAGGGCGCTGGCGGTTTTCTCGCTGGTCTCGCCGGCGCCGATGACGAGCACCTCCCGTTCCGGCAGCGAGCTGAAAATCTTCCCGGCGAGTTCGACGGCGGCCGACGCCACGGACACGCTGCCGCGTTGGATGCCGGTAAGCGTGCGGACGTGTTTGGCCACATGAAATGCGCGTTGAAAGGCCTTGTTCAACCGCGCACCGGTATGGCCGCGCGCTTGCGCGAGCGCGTAGGCCTGCTTGAGCTGGCCCAGAATCTCCGTTTCGCCGAGCACCATCGAATCCAGGCCGCACGCCACTTTGAACAGGTGCTGCAAACTTTGCGGCTCGGCCAGCGTGTAAAGTTCATTGCCGGAGAAAGGAACGTCCTGTCCATGAACCTGCGAACTGCGCCAGTCTGCCGGCGCAGTTGATTCAGGCGCGGCATGGTCAAGCGGCCGAGGGCTGCCGCAGTCCAGGACGCGGTCGCGCCCATCGAGCAACCCGCTCGATCGAATTAGGAAATTTTTCAATTCCACAAACACCTCGGCGGGTTCCAGTGCCGTCGCGGCGTAAATTTCAACGCGATTGCACGTGGACAGGATGACGGCTTCGGCAAAACCCGAGTTCCGCAGTGATTTGAGCGCGTCGGGGATTTTCGTTTCGGCAAAGGCGAACCGCTCCCGCAGTTCCACGGGCGACGAATGATGGCTCAGGCCGATGACGACAACGTTCATGGCAGGCAGGTGACAGGTGACAAGTGGCAGGTGACAAGACAAGGCAGGGAATCCAGCCCATGCCACTTGTCACTTGTCACTTGCCACATTGTTTTCATGGATGATGCAGCGGCGACAGGAGGTTGGTGCCCCAGAAAGTCAGAAGCAGGAAGACAAAAGCGGCGATGACACCGTAGGCGAAGCGGCGGCTGGATTGGGCAAAAACGAGACGCGACCCCAACAGCGCCAGATACACCAGCCACATGAACGCAGACCAGATCACCTTCGGGTCCGACCAATAACCCGCGTCCGCCGAGCGGGGCAGGTAACGGCCGGCCTCAAGGCCGATGGTGAAAAGAATGAAGCCCGCCAGCACGAGGCGGCTGGTGACAATTTCGAGGCGTTGAATCGGCGGCAGCAACGACAGCACGGCGCGGAGCTTGTGGAATTTTAAATCGTGTTGCTCGGTCAGGAACATGGCCGCCGCCGCCGCGCCGAGGCCGAACGCACCATACGCCAGCAGAATGGTGGCCGCGTGCAGACTGGTGAGCGCGCCGGTAAATTGCGGGGCCGGGCCGTGCGGCGGGTCCAGTTCGGGCATCAGCGCAAACACGCCGATGGCGAACAATACCGGCGACGCAAACGCGCCGAGAAACCGCAGCTTGGGCAGCAGTCCGATGACCAGATAGGCGGCGGCGGCGCTCCAGGCGATGAACACGGTGGCTTCGAACAGATTGTTCACCGGGCAATGGTTGATGGAAAAGCCGCGCCGGACCATCGCTACCGTGTGCAGCAAAAACGCCGCGAGCAGCAACAGGTAATTCACGTGGTCGTCCTTGCGAAACCCTTTTCGCCAGAGGAAAACCGAATACACCGTGCTTAACCCGTAAACGGCAACGGCGAGCAGAAAGAAATGACGGTCAGTGAACCAAGCCACGATGACAGTTTAATTCAGGAACGCCATCGGGCAAAGGCAAATTGAACCGTCGAACGGTAGGGCAGGCTCATGTTTATTGCCGCAAAATGTTCCATTGCGAGATGGAACCGAAGGCCGGAGGCATTGAATGAACCTGGATGCGGTAATTCGTTTTGACGAAGGCCGGTCGGTGTTAAGCCGACCGGTTCTCTCCGGTTTGGAGCGTGCGTGCGACAATCTCCCGACGTTGGGGGTGGTGACAATAATAACCGTGGCCATAAGAGAAAACGTGTCCGCAATTTTGTGGCGGCGGAACCAGACACACTGCAAACTCGGCAATGTTCCCCATCGCTTTGGCCCGGCAAGTCTTCGCGAACCCCGGCTGGTGTTTCGGCTCACCTGATGAAGGCCCGTGGCCTTCCCTATCTGTTGGTTCTGACATACAACGATTCGACGCTCCAAAAAATGAATCATTACCGTTGGATGTCAAGCTCCGACGAAACCGGAACTGATTTTTACTGCCGCCGGCATTAAATGGTTCCGGTTCATCTTTCTGCCTATAAACCCAGGCGAAAAGGGACCATCCGGGAATGAACAAACCCGGCCTGTTCGTAAAGGCGCATGGCCGGATGGTTGGTGGCGTCGGTCAACAAAGTGATGCGGCGACAGCCCGCGGTGCGTGCCCCGCGGATTGCCTGCTGCAACAGTCGTTGGCCTATGTGCTGCCCGCGCCGGGTCGGATGGACGACAAGGTCTTCCAGCCAGACCGCGTGACCGCCCTCGGCGGTGCTGACGGTGAAAAGAATGCTGATCATGCCGATTACGCTTTGTCCCTCCGTCGCGCAGTAAACGCGTCCCAAGTCCGGTTGTTCGAGAATGAGCCGAAGTCCACTGGCCTGCTTCCGGGCATCGGGCTGGAAGTCAGCCTCCTGCGCGAATAAAAAGCCCAGCAATTCGCAAAGCTGAGGAATGTCCTTTGCGGTCGCCTCCCTCACAGAGATCTGGTCAGTGACCTTCGGCATAACGCGGGGTGTTGCCCAGCGACAAGAACTGAGCCAAGCCGGGCAGGGATGTCAATCGTGAAGCGGCAATCGCCGATGGCATGCGCCGTGATCCGCAATGCAATCTTGCCAAGCGCGTTGGTGTTTTGTCTAATCCGTCCGTGCTCAATCAGCAGACGCTCAACCGTCCCGCCAGTTTTTCCGGCATCGGCCTGCACAGCGGCAACCGGGTGAATATGACGATTCTGCCTGCGCCCGCAAACAGCGGTGTGCGGTTCCGCCGCGTGGATCTCGAAGGCAAACCGGAAATCGAGGCCCGCGTCGAAAACGTCGGGGAGACGACCCGCTCGACGACGCTGGCCCGGGGCAACGTGAAAATTCACACCGTCGAACACGTCCTGGCCGCGCTCGCCGGTTATGGGATTGACAACGCCATCATTGAACTGGATTCAAACGAGCCGCCGATTGCGGACGGCAGTTCGCGGGAGTTCTGCAAAATCATCCAGGCCGCCGGCATCGTGCCGCAGGCGGAAAAGCGCGAGACGTATTCGCCGACGGAGCCGATCGAACTGGAATCGGGTGAGACGGTGATGACGCTGTTTCCCGACGACGGTTTCAAAATCACCTGCACGAGCGCGGACAAGAGCGGCCGGTTCACCCAGTTTTACAGCACGGAAGTCACGCCCAAGACTTGGGAACGGGAATTGTCGCACGCGCGGACGTTTTGCTTTTACGAGGAGATTGAGCATCTCATCAAAAACAACCTGATCAAGGGCGGCAGCCTGGAAAATGCGGTGGTCATCCGCGACGACGCGGTGCTGACGACCGAGCCGCTGCGCTATCCCGAGGAATTTGTGCGGCACAAGATGCTGGACATCGTCGGCGACCTGTCGCTGCTCGGACGCCCGATCCGCGGGCATTTGATCGCCGTGCGGCCAAGTCACGCGGCGAATTGTGAAATGGTCCGGCAGATCTCCGCGCAAATGAACCGGCCACTGCGCGCGGCCCAGGCTTTTGGTCCGCCGCCGGTTCCCGCCCGGCCGGACGGCGAAAGAGCGGCGGTCCTATCCGAAATGATAAACGCCGGGACGGGACTGGACGCGATGCAGGTGATGCAAATCATTCCCCACCGGTATCCATTTCTGATGGTGGACCGCGTGGTGAAAATTGACGGCAACAAAATCACGGCGATAAAAAACGTCACGAACAACGAGCCGTATTTTCAGGGGCATTTTCCCGGACACCCCATCATGCCCGGCGTGTTGCAACTGGAGGCGATGGCGCAGGTTGCAGGTATTCTCATGCTGCGGCAGGCCGAGAACGCGGGACAGATCGCCTACTTCATGTCCGCCGAGGAGGTAAAATGGCGCAAGCCGGTCCGGCCCGGTGACGTGCTGATCATCGAGGTTGACCTGGTCCGGTCGCGCGGGAAAATCGGCAAGGCCAGGGGCGTCTGCAAGGTGGGCGATGAAATCGTGAGCGAAGCGGAAGTCACCTTCATGTTGCGCGACGCATGATTCACCCGACCGCCATCATCCACCCCAAGGCGCGGATTGGCGCCGGCTGTGAAATCGGTCCGTATTGCGTCATCGGCGAGCATGTTGTGCTGGGCGACCAATGCAAACTTCATTCGCATGTGGTCATCGACGGTCATACCCGGCTGGGCCGGGGCAACGAAATATTTCCGTTTGCAGGCATCGGGTTAAAGACACAGGATTTGAAATGGAAGGGCGGGGTGACGCGCGTGGAAATCGGCAACCACAATACGTTTCGCGAATACGTCACCATCCACAGTGCCACCGGCGACGGCGAGGTCACGCGCGTCGGTTCGCATAATCACATTCTGGCTTATTGCCACATCGCGCACAATTGCCTGCTCGGCGACCATGTCATCATGTCCAACGTGGCCACGCTGGCGGGACACGTGACCGTGGAGGATTACGCGGTGATTGGCGGGCTGGCGGCCGTCCACCAATTTTGCCGGATCGGCCGGATGGCGATGATTGGCGGTTGCTCGAAAGTGGTCCAGGACGTGCCGCCGTTCATGACGGCCGATGGCAATCCGGCGGAGACGCGCACGATCAACAAAATCGGCCTGGAACGAAACGGAGTTTCCGAGAAGGCCCAGGGTGCCTTGCGGCAGGCGTACAAAATTTTGTTCCGGGAAGGTCTGACCCTCCGTAACGCCGTGGTGGAGGTGGAGAAAGAGTTGCCGGGGATTGAGGAAATCGGTCATTTGGTACAATTTGTACGGTCCAGCGAGCGGGGAATCAGCAAGTGAAATTTAGTTAAAAAACCTGTTGACAGGGCGGGTGGAATTGCTAGTTTGCAGGGCGTCAGGGCCGTAAAAAGTTAAAGAGCCGGTTGCCCCTCGGATTTTCGAAAGAAAAGAAGGGAGGGGAAGCGGTTTTTTGTCTTTTGACGTATCTGGTCGGATTAATGATTTCAATGTGCCCATGTAGCTCAGTTGGT
>JBEKKN010000075.1:0-12263 GCA_050010675.1 Verrucomicrobiota bacterium
ACCCAATCAATTTTGTTCATGGGAGCGGTGTATAATCCGACTTGAGATTAAATCGGGTTAATTATGGAATCTAGCGATCGATTTTATTGCGCAGGCTTTCGGTGGACCAAGTTCGGTTTCCTATCTTTCCACATACTATGCGATTCTTAATTTGAGCAAAGTGATGATTTTGCTTGGGCCAAGATGGGCAGATTTACCAGCGAACCGTCATCATGGTGCAACATATGATGTCTTCGGCAAAGACAGTCAAAATCTGCTTACCGAAGAGATTAGGATAAAATCTAATGGGGCATTACCATTATTATATGAAACTTTAACAGGCATTCCTGTTACCGCCCCCAGATCATTAAAGATGCGGGATGTGTACCCCTATATTTCCGAAGTTACGACTGAATATAAATTAGCAACTGGTTCAGATGCACTCTTGGGAAAATTGGAAATTAAGGCGATTCAGGAAAAAGTACCTGGCCTTTTCCACTTGGAAGCTTTGGCAAAACCATTGGGTGAAAACGTGATTCAATCAGTCTTGCGGTTTCCGGCGTTAAGAGGTTGGAAAAAAATTCCAGGATCCAAAAATAAATATCGCAGTCATTCTTTTCCTGCCACAGGTGAAACCATGGGAACGGTTGTGCGCACGCAAATTGACACGCGTTTTTTTTACATCGATCCGAGCGCTAATAGGACTACGTTGTGTGGGCAGGCTTTCCCAATGACTGAAGAACTACCAATTTTTATTCTCTTCTTTCATCTTTCGAACGTGGTTCGCTATAAACCTGAATTTCTCGAAAAGTTACAAGAGTCGCAGTTTTGGCCTTTTGTGTTAACTGCCAAACGGCATTGCCTTTTTCGATTTATCCTGCTCTTTTGGTCTTGGGTTCATCAAAAAACCTATCTGATAGAACAAAAGTAAATACTCGTTCTGCTTTTCCCTGATTTGGCCGTTACCTTTCAACTTTATTTTGCGTGCTTTCTCTGTTATTCAAATTGCAGTGAACAATCCATTTCGTTTAGGTGTCCTTGGCTCCGGCAAAGGCTCGAACTTCGTCGCCGTCGCCGACGCCTGTGCGTCAGGGAAAATTCCGGCCCAGGTCGCACTGGTTTTGAGCGATGTCGAAACCGCTGGAATTTTAGCCCATGCGCGCGAACGAAACCTTCCGGCCCGATTCATCCCGCCGGGAAAGTTCCGTACCAAGCTGGACGAGGAAGCGGAGCGCACCTTTGTCGGCGCCTTACAGGAGGCGAAGGTGGATCTGGTTGTGCTGGCGGGCTTCATGCGGGTGCTGAAAGGGGATTTTCTTCGCGCGTTTGAGGGGCGTATCGTCAACATCCATCCATCGCTCCTGCCGTCGTTTCCGGGTTTGGAAGCGTGGAGACAGGCGCTGGATCACGGCGTGAAGGTGACGGGTTGCACGGTGCATTTTGTGGATGCGGGCGTGGATGCCGGGCCCATCATCGGCCAGCATACCGTGCCGGTGCTGGATCAGGACACGCCCGACACCTTGATTCAACGGATTCACTCGGCGGAACACGAGCTTTATTCCAGGTGCGTGGCGGCCATCGCGCGCGGAGAAATTTCGGTGGTGGGCAGGCGGGTGATTTGGAAGAAGAATAATTAACCACGGATTCACACGGATTGACACGGATGATTTAACCGTTTCGGGCCGGAGGGTTTTATCTGTGTTCATGCGTGTTTATCCGTGGTTGAAAATACAGTTCAAAAGAAGAAAGTGGCGTTCCCGGCCCGGACTTGGCAGATTGATCCCGTCAAGCGCATGAGCAAGAAATTACGATTCGGGCTGCCCAAGGGCAGTTTACAGGAAGCCACCATCCAAAAGATGGCCAAGGCGGGCTTCAATATTTCCGTCAGCAGCCGGTCCTACGTGCCGTACGTGGACGACGACGAACTGGAAATCCGGCTGATTCGCGCGCAGGAAATCAGCCGCTACGTCGAGCACGGCTATCTGGATTGCGGCATCACGGGCCGCGATTGGATTGTCGAGAACGGTTCCCAGGTGCACGAGGTCGGCGAATTTCTGTTCAGCAAGGCCACGCGGCAGCCGGCGCGCTGGGTGCTGGCCGTGCCGGAAAACTCGAAAATCAAATCCGTGAAGGATTTGAAGGGCAAACGCATTGCCACGGAGGTCGTCAATCTCACCAAAAAATATCTCCGCCGCCATGGCGTGAAGGCGGAGGTGGAATTTTCCTGGGGCGCGACCGAGGTAAAGGCGCACGAGCTGGTGGATGCGATTGTGGAATTGACGGAGACCGGCTCGTCGTTGCGTGCGAACAAGCTGCGCATCGTGGACACGCTGCTGGTCTCGACGCCGCGGCTCATCGCCAATCACACGGCGTGGAAGGATGCTTGGAAGCGCAAAAAGATCGAGACGCTGGCGTTGCTGCTCAAGGGTGCGCTGGAAGCGGAGACGAAAGTCGGCTTGAAGATGAACATCGCCGAAAAGAACCTGGCGAGCCTGCTCAAATCACTGCCCGCATTGCGCAACCCGACGATCTCCGGCCTGAGCCAGAAGGGCTGGGTGGCCGTGGAGACAATCATTGACGAACACGTCGTGCGTGAATTGATTCCGAAACTCAAAGCCGCCGGCGCGGAAGGTATTATTGAGTATCCGCTGAACAAGGTGGTTTATTGATTGTATTTTCTCCAGGATAAGACAGGCTTTATACGTGAAGCCGAACGCAGCCATTGGCCTTCTTATCCTTGCGGCTGGTCTGCTGGAGTCTGTGTCCGAAGCCCAACCCGCGCCCCAGTTCATCCAGCTCACTTCCGCCCAACTATGGCAGCGGCTCGAGTTTGGTATTACCAATGTTCCCACCGTCTCCAATCCTTTTGACCCGGATAGCATCCGGCTTGATGCTACCTTCACCTTCCCATCGGGCAAAACGTTAACGGTCCCCGCGTTCTGGTACCAGAACTACCAGCGTTCCCTTTCGGCCGGATATGAACAGGACACGGCGGTGGGTTCGCCGGGCTGGCGGCTGCGCTTTACGCCGCCGGAATCCGGCGGCTATTCGCTTTCGCTGGCCATCCAGACCAACAACCAGCCTTGCGGCACGCCCGTGGGCACCAATTTCGTCGTGCCCGCCACGCCATCGCCCGCGCGGTCTGGCTACGTGGAGATTGCCCCCGGTAAACAATATTTTCAAACCGGCGACGGCCAGTCGCTGCGATTGATTGGCGAAAACGTGGGCTGGTTCGATGGGCCGGGCACTTACAATTACGACACGTGGTTCCCGGCCATGCAAAACGTCGGCGAAGATTATGCCCGAATCTGGATGTGTCCTTGGGCGTTCGGCATCGAAGACACGGCGACCTCGCTGAACAACTATTCACTCCAGCCGGCATGGCAACTGGACTACGTGTTTCAGCAGGCCGAACAGCACGGCATTTACCTGCTGCTCTGCCTCGATTACCATGGCATGTTCGCGACGCAGCCGGATCCTTACTGGGGTGGGGGCAATTACTGGCCCCAGAATCCTTACAACGTCACCAACGGGGGTTTTTGCACGGCGGCGAATGATTTCTTCACCAACTCGGCGGCCATGAAGATTTATCAAAAACGCCTGCGCTACCTCGTCGCCCGCTGGGGTTACAGCCAGAACCTGCTGGCCTGGGAATTTTTCAATGAGATCGACAACGATTACTCTTTTCTGAACGCCACCAACGTGGCGGCCTGGCATGGGGTGATGGGGGCGTGGATGCACACCAATGACATCTTTGGCCATCTCGTCACCACCAGCCTTACCGGCAGCAGCGATCGCCCGGAAATCTGGTCGCTGCCACAGCTCGATTTTGCGAATTATCATTCGTATGGCGAACCGGCGCCCGCCACCCAACTGTCAGCGGTCGCCCAGTCGTTTCTCCAGAGTTACGGCAAGCCGGTGATGATCGAGGAATTCGGCACCTCGGCGGCCGGCTGGAATCGCACCAACGATCTTTATCTCCGTGGCTGGCGCGAAGGCATCTGGGGCGGCGCACTCGGCGGTTCCGTCGGCACGGCCATGTCGTGGTGGTGGGAGAACATTGACAGTGAAGACGACTATCCGGTTTATGCCGCGCTGGGCGCCATCTTGAACCGGACCGGCTGGGGACAAGGCGCATGGACGAACATTAATTTTCAAACATCCGGCGCGCCGCCGACCACGGTGGGCAATCCAATACCCGGCGGCCAGCCGTTTGACGTGCAACTCCCGCTGAATGGCAACTGGGGTGTACTGGTTTCCGGTCAGGTGGCCGTTCCCAATGCGGCCGCCGTGGGCAATTCCGCCGCCGCGCTCGACGGCTTTGTTCACGGGATTTATCATGCCGATCTGAAGACGCCCTTTCGGTTGAGCGCCTGGTTTACCAACAACGCGCAACTGGTGATGCACCTGAATTCCGTCTCGGACGCTTCGATCATGGTCGTGCTCGCAGATAACACCCAACTGTTCAGCACCAATCTTCCGAACCTGGACGGCACCTATGCCGTGGATGAGGAATACAACACCAATATTACGGTCAATCTGCCCGCCGGCAAACACGTGATTACCATCACCAACGCGGGCGGTGACTGGTTTTATCTGGATTGGGTGCAGTTGAATCAAGTGCTGCCGTCCACTTACACCGGCAACTGGCAGCCGTCGCAGCAGGCCATCGGCCTGCGCGGTACGCATGAAGCCTTGCTCTACGTCGTTTCACCCAACGCCGCTTTTCCCGCCGGCGGGACCACGGCGACGTTGCCCCTGCAATCAGGCCAAACCGTGACCATCACCAACTGGCCACCCGGCCGGTTCTTGGCCGACTGGTATGATCCGGCGACGGGCACGAACGCGGGTTCCAGTCAAGCCACCACCACCAATGGCAGTCTCGTTCTGCCGCTGCCGAATTTTTCCGAGGACCTGGCGGGCATCGTGTATCCGCCGCCGACGTTGGCGGCGCTGGGAACGAACAACCCCGGTTTGTTACAGATGCGGTTCAACTCGGAAACCGGCGGGCGATACGTCATCGAACAATCCACCAATCTCCTGGATTGGGCGTCGCTGTTCAGCGTCACGAACGATTCCGGTTCACTGGTCCTGACGGTTCCGGGCGCCGGCGCCGGACCCCGAATATTCTATCGGGCCAGGCAAAACCCATAGCCGCGGACTTTTATCAAACAACCTGGAGCGGGAACAATATCTTTCGTCCGGGCGGTTGCGGAAATCAGCCGGGTTTGAATGGAATCGTAAAATCCCGGCGCGGGCCCCGGGCAGATAAGCCACAGAGTTATTGACAAACCAGGCCCCTTGGAAGTACTCCATTGGTGCATGGGTTCACTGAAAAAACGCCGCAAGGCCAAAATCAACAAACACAAACGTCGCAAGAAGCTGCGTTTGAACCGTCACAAGAAGCGCACCTGGCAGAAGTAGTCTGCCATCGCGATCTTATCCATCTGTTCCCTGGCGTTTGCGTTTGCGCAAACGCCAGGAATGGTTTTTTATTTTCCCGCCGTGAACGCCATGGCTGATGAAACATCGTTTTAAAAAACATTACACGCGCGATGAGGCGCGGGCGATGCTGCCGCAGATCCGCAAGTGGCTGGAGCGGCTCAACCAGCTGCGCCATTTGTTGGAGCGCCACGAAAAGCGGCTGGGCGCACTGATGAAGCAGGGCCACGACGCGGGCGGCCAGACGGTCAATGACCAGGTTCGCACGCTGGCGGACGTGCAAGACATTCTGGCCGAGTTTCAGCGCCGCCAGATTATTGTCAAGGACCTGGAACGCGGGTTGGTGGATTTTCCGGCCATCATCGGCGGCAAGGAGGTTTTTCTCTGCTGGGAGCAGGACGAGGAAGACGTGGAATTCTGGCACGATCTCGAAAGCGGCTACGGCGGGCGCGAACGGCTCTGACGGTTTTCAATTTGTGTTCACGCGGCCCGTGTGACGCGGATTGGCACGGAACATCGGCCAGGAACCATCCGCTAATGGCGCCAGATGATTGGTGGAATTGATCGCACATAAGTATGCGACGTTGGCAATGTAGATGGTCCCGTCCTTGCCAATGGCCGGAGAGGCAACGATGTTGTTGTGCTCGGAATTGGTGTCCGTGTTGAACCGCCACATCGTTTGGCCGGCCGGCGTGATCGCCATCAAATCCCGTGCGTTCGCCGAAAAATAAATCCCGCCATTCGCCGTGACCGCCGGCGAGGCGTCAACCAGGAAAAAAGACAACACCTGCCAGCGCATTTTCCCGTCCGGGCTCACCGACACATCGTCTTGATTCACGGACAGGTAGACGTTGCCGTTTGCGTCCAGTACGGGCGAGGATTCCATCGCACCGCCCGTGTGCAGGCGCCATCGCACCGTGCCGTCCGGTTGCAGGGCATACAGATTGCCGTCCGTCGAAGGGAAATAGATGGTCCCATCGGCGGCAATGGCCGGGGAGGAGATGATCTGGCCGCTGGTGGCGAACTTCCAACGCAACGTGCCGTCGGGCTTTAGTGCGTAAAACTGTTTGTCGTGCGAACCGAAATAAACGGTGCCGTCCGCGCCAATGGCCGGTGACGAATCAATGATGCCGCCGGTTGGGAAAGTCCATTTCCGGGAGCCGTCGGGATGCAGCGCGTAAAAATTAGCGTCCCACGAACCGAAAAAAATCGTCCCGTCAGTTCCGAGGGCCGGCGATGAATCCACCCAGGCTCCCGTCTGAAAGGTCCATTGGAACCGGCCTTCGGACGTGACGGCGTAGAATTTCCCGTCGCGGGATCCGAAATAAATTGTCCCGTCATCGCCAATGGCCGGGGAGGACCGGATCTCGCTTCCGGTTTGAAACATCCACTTTAATTTTCCCATTGGGGTGACGGCCACCAGCTTGCCGGAGAAGGTCGCTTGATAAATGGTGCCATCCGGGGCGATGGCCGGGGACGACGTGGTATACGGCCCCGGCAGGTCAAGCATCCAGACATTGGTCGGGATGGATTGGGCCTGGCAAATAAGTTGCGCGCCCCAAAAAATTGCGACAGCGGCCATTTCGGCCAGATTCAGGACAGTGGAGCGCTTCATCCGGGACAGTAAAGCCCCAACCGGCGTGTGCGGCAAATTCAAATCGCGCGGCAAACTTGCAACTCCGGCACCGGCGAACTATGTTTCGCGCCTTATGGAAAAAGTCATTGTCATCGGATCAGGTTGCGCCGGTTGGACGGCGGCGCTTTACACCGCGCGCGCCAATCTGCAACCGCTCGTGCTCACCGGCAAACAACCCGGCGGCCTGCTGACCACCACCAGCATTGTTGAAAACTATCCCGGCTTTCCCGAAGGCGTGGACGGGTACGAGTTGATGACACGGATGCAAAAACAGGCGGAGCGTTTCGGCGCCCGGGCCAGTTTCGGGTCGGTTGAGGCCGCGGATTTTTCCCGGAAACCCTTCACGCTGACCGTGGACGGTGAAACCGTGGAGACGCAAACCATTATCATTGCCACCGGCGCCGGCCACCGCCATCTGGGCGTGCCGGGTGAGAACCTGCTGGAAACCAAGGGAGTGACCTATTGCGCAACGTGCGACGGCGCGCTGCCGGTTTTCCGCAACCAGCCGCTGGTCGTGGTCGGCGGGGGCGATTCCGCGTGCGAAGAGGCGATCTATCTGACGCGCTTCGGCTCAACCGTTCATTTGATTCACCGCCGCGACCAGTTGCGCGCGTCCAAAATCATGGCTGAACGCGCCTTGTCCAACCCCAAAATCAAGCCGGTTTGGGATTCCGCCATAACGGAAGTGCTCGACGTGAAACAGGACAAGGTCACCGGTGTGAAACTGAAGAACCTCAAGACCGGCGCGGAATCGGTCCTGAATTGCGCGGGGGTGTTTATCGCCATTGGCCACGTGCCGAACACGGGAGTTTTCAAGGGACAGATCGAAACGGACACCAACGGCTTCGTGGTTCCGCAACAAGGCACGATGACGAATATACCCGGCGTATTTGTGGCGGGTGACTGCGCGGACCACGTTTATCGGCAGGCGGTGACGGCGGCGGGCTCGGGCTGCGCCGCGGCGATCGACGCGGAACGATTTCTCGCGGCGCAGAACCAGTAACCCCGGTCGGTTGTCACACGGAACATACGAAATACGCGAAGCGTTTTGGAGTGCGCCAGACCTCTGGCGCTTTTCGATTACCAATCTGCGTCAGGCTGAAAATCATCGGCCACGGAAACGCGGTCGGTCTTGAATCGGTAAATCGACTTTACAAATGCGGGCGATGCGCTCCGTTCAAACCAAGCTGCCGAACACCATGGATATTGACAGGCCAACGGAACCAGCCCGTGTTTCACCGCGTTCTGATGGACGTAATTCAAACGGGCAAGATAAGAGCGTTGATGCGTCAGTCGTGTGTCCCAAAAGTTGAACCATACCCTCCGTCCCGGCGTCGCATCGAGTCGGTTCACCCATTCGGCGGTTTTAACATGCAAAAGGCTCAGCAAGGTAGTCAAATTGGAGGCGTCGTCAGCGTTGACGGGTGAATGGGCGACAAAATGATAGTGATTGGAGAAAACCACCCACGCTTCGAGCTGCCATCCAAATTTCCCGGTAACCGTCAGCAATCCGCGATGCAAGACCCGGAGCCGCTTTGCGCCGCGAAAGTGATGAGCCTTTTGTTAGGTAGAGGCCGTAATAAAATAAGTGCCACGCCCCGCCAGTTGATGGGTGGGAGCATGAGGCCAAGGCGTTTTAGACTCTGGCATGAAAGGAAATTGCCGCGGAAATTGCCGTTTGAAAAGTTCCGAATCAAAGCGGTGGAGGGCCACCGCAGTCCAAGACGCTGACGCGATTTATCGACCCTACCTGGCTATTTCTGGTAGGCCTTGAGGAGGGCGTCCATCTGCCGGTTCACGGCCGCATCAATCCGCCGGCGTTTCCGGTCGGCGTCGAACCAGGCGGCAGTCCGCCGGGTGCCTTCGCGAAAGGGGATGACGGCCTGAAAACCGGGCACGAAGGTCTTGATTTTGCGGTTGTCGAAAACCACGCTCCAGGATTTGTCGCCCAATAGGCTGCCGGCATATTCCGGCGCCGTCTTGGCGAGAAAGTCCGACGGAATGTGTATGATGTCCGCTTTCACGCCCAAGGCCTCGGCGATGGTCTGGTATATCTGATTCCACGTCAGCACTTCGTCCGAGGTGATGTGAAATGCGTGCCCGACGACCTGTTGGTTTCCAAGCAACCCCAGGAAGCCCCGCCCAAAATCCTCGGCATGCGTCATGACCCACAATGACGAGCCATCACCGTGGACGATGATGGGCTTGCCTCGTTTCAGCCGGTCGGCCAGCGTGTAGCAGCCAAAGCCGCCGACGGCGACGGGAAAATAATGATTATAAGTGTAGGAAGGGCGGACAATGGTCACCGGAAACTGTTCCTCCCGATACGCGCGCATCAGGCGTTCCTCGCAGGCGATTTTGTTGCTGGAATAGTCCGAGAAGGGATTGTGCAGCGGGGTCGCTTCCGTGATCAGATAATGCGTTGGCGGTTTTTGATAAACGGAGGCGGAGCTGATGAAAATGAATTGCCGGGTCCGGTCCTTGAACAACGCGAGGTCGCGCTCGATGTGTTCCGTCGTAAAACCAATCCAATCCACGACCACGTCGAACTGCAGGTTCCGTAAGGCGGCGCGGGCAGCCTTCAAGTTGTTGACATCAATGATCAGGCTGCGGCTGCCCGGCGGATTTTTCGCCTGCCGCCCGCGATTGAGCAGAAACAGGTCGTGTCCTTGGGCCAGCACCTGCTGGCTGACCGCGGTACTGATTTTGCCGGTGCCGCCGATGAAGAGAATTTTCAGCGCCGGCGGCTGGGGGCTTTTCTTGGGCATAAGGCAAAATGGTCGAACGTCTGAACGGATTGTAACCAGCGCCCTGCCTGTGTCGAGTCTGGCGCGGGACGTCCCAAATTGATTGGAGCCATGTTGCCGAGCGTGGTTTCCGTTCTGAAGCTGGCAAGAAAGTTGAATATTATGACAAAATCGGTGAATCGTCCCGGCCCCAGCCGGCCGATACTTCTACCGGGACCAATTCGGCGAGCGAACGCAATCGCGGCTCCAGTCGTATCCGGGCTTGACAAGCGATGCGAATGGCTAAATGAATGGGTCAGTTGAAGGTAATCGTGCCATGAGCGACCTCGCTTTCACTTTGACGGTGTTTGGAGTCTTGTCTGTGCTCCTGTTGTCCTTTTCGATTTATGTTCAGCGCCCACGGTTTGGCAGCGCTTCACCGAGGAGCATCGAGGTGGTGGTGTACCGGCCATTCTCCTCGGAAATCGCCTATCAAGCGAATATCTCGGACCGCGCTTCCTGTCAGAAGGTCTTGCAGGAGCTGCGCCTGGCCCGGTTCACCTTTTTCGGCTTCAAACCAACCGGCGTGCTGAACATTCAATACGACGACGGCAGGGTGGATCACCTGAGATTTACCCGGTGCAACGACGGGACCCATTCCCTGACATTTCGGGTTTTTTACGAGATGCCGAGCAAGCAGTTTTATCACGCGTTGCAGGAGGCGGGGGTTGATGTTAGAAGGTTTGAAAGTCGGGAAACATGAGCGTCCCGCCCCGGCCGACGCCACATTTTGAATGGCCGGGATCCATGCCGGCTTTCAACCGCGCTTGCCGCAGGGGTCGGATTGGGATTAAACTTGGAGGATGCCATTGACCTCGCTTGAACAAGTCATTCCCGAACTCCGGGACGCCATCGGCCCGGTGATTCTGATTTCGGGCGTGGGCCTGCTGCTGCTGACGATGACCAACCGGCTGGGCCGCGCAATCGACCGCGCCCGGTTGTTGAAACGCGAATTGCCGGAGCGCACCGGTCATGAACGCGAGCAAACCCTCGCGCAGGTGGCCATTATTTACCGCCGGGCGCGGGTCATTCGCCTGTGCATCCTGCTGGCCGCCCTCAGCGTGCTGCTGGCATCGGCGCTCATCATCACGCTGTTCGTCACCGCGCTGCTACAATGGCAACAAGGCGTGCTCGTCGGCCTCATTTTCGTCGGCTCCATGGCTTCGCTGTTTGGCTCCATGATCGCATTCATCTGGGACATCAACCTCTCCTTGCACGCGCTCAAGCTCGAATTGGACACCGCTGAAACCAAATCCGACCAGGCAGGTTAGGAACGAATCGCGGATGGGCGATCCAGTTTTCCCGCGTCCGTGCAAAAAACGGTTCACGTTTGGCAATTCTGTTCCAGAATTCTGAATTGACGCTGGGCAGGTTGCCGGTAAATTGTGCCATTGGTTTTACTAAACATTTTATAGAAGAAGGATAAAAACTATGGCAGTGAAAGTTGCAATCAATGGGTTCGGGCGCATCGGTCGCTTGGTCTTCCGCGCGCTCGTCGAACAGGGCATGGTGGGCAGGGACATCGAGGTGGTCGCCGTCGGCGATATCGTTCCGGCGGACAATCTGGCGTACCTGCTCAAGTATGATTCCATCCAGGGCCGTTTCAAGGGCGAGGTCGGCTCGGAAAAATCCGCCGCCGACAAGCCGGAAGACGACGTGCTCATCGTCAACGGCAAGAAAATCAAGGTGGTAAGTGCCAAATCGCCCGCCGAACTGCCGTGGAAGGCGCTGGGCGTGGAACTGGTGATTGAATCCACCGGCCTGTTTACGGATGTCGAGAAGGCCCATGGCCACATCGCCGCCGGCGCCAAAAAGGTCATCATTTCCGCCCCGGCCAAGGGCGATTGCCTGACGGTGGTCATGGGCGTCAATGAAGCCAAATATGATCCGAAGCAACACCACATCATTTCCAACGCGAGCTGCACGACGAACTGTCTGGCGCCGGTGGTTTATGTGCTGCTCAAGGAAGGGTTTGGAGTGGAAGAAGGTTTGATGACGACGATCCACAGCTTTACCGCCACGCAAAAGACCGTGGACGGCCCGAGCAAAAAGGATTGGAAAGGTGGTCGCAGCGCGTCCATCAATCTGATTCCTTCGACCACCGGCGCGGCCAAGGCCGTGGGTCTGGTGCTGCAGGAAGTGAAGGGCAAACTGACCGGCATGTCCATTCGCGTGCCGACGCCAACGGTCTCCGTGGTTGACCTCACGGTCAAGACGGTCAAGGAAACCAGTTACGCGGAAATTTCCGCCGCGATGAAGAAGGCGAGTGAGACCTACCTGAAGGGCATTCTCGGGTACACCGAGGACGAGGTGGTCAGCTCGGATTTCATCCATTGCCAGCTGTCCTCGATTTACGACCAGGGCTCGGGCATGGAACTGAACAAGAAGTTCTTCAAGCTGGTGAGCTGGTACGACAACGA
>JBEKKN010000076.1:0-12138 GCA_050010675.1 Verrucomicrobiota bacterium
TGCCATAATTTTTAATCCTTTCGTTTCAATTCGTTAATCTTGAAAACCAAATTGCACCGCACTCGATTTAAAAGCAAGCCTGCACCACGCCGCCGTCCACGCGCAAGGCGGCACCGTTGGTGGCGGAGGAAAGCGGGCTGCAAACGTAAACCACCAGGTTGGCCACTTCTTCCGTGCTGGCAAAACGTTTGAGGAGCGAGCTGGGACGGATCTTTTCAAAAAATTCCTTCTCAAATTCGGCAAATGGCCTGCCACCACTCAGTTGCTTGACGAATTCATCCACGCCGTCGGATCGCGTCGGACCGGGCAGGACGGCATTCACCGTCACGCCGGTACCAGCGCAGGTCTGGGCCAGGCCGCGTGAAACCGCCAGTTGAGCGGTTTTGGTCATGCCATAGTGAATCATTTCGGCGGGAATCTGGATGCCGCTCTCGCTGCTGATGAAAACGATGCGGCCCCAGTTTTTCCGCTTCATTTTAGGCAGATAGGCACGGCTCAGGCGAACGCCGCTCAACACGTTTACCTCAAAGAAACGCCGCCAGTCGTCGTCGGGAATTTCTTCAAACAATTTCGGTTCGAAGATGCCCAGATTGTTCACGAGGATGTCCACCGCCGGAAACCGTTTGACCAGCGCGTCGGTGGTGGCGGCGTCGGACAAATCGCCGGCAAAACCTTCCAGGTTTGCGTTCGGAACGGCCCGGCGAATTTTAGTGAGCGCCTCGCTGACCGATTTTTGCGAACGGCCGTTGATGATGACTTTCACATCTTCGCGGGCCAACCCGGTGGCGATGGCCAAACCGATGCCTTTGGTTGACCCGGAGACGAGAGCCAGTTTGTCGTTCAATTTAAGATCCATGATGATTAATTCCCGATGTACGGCGTGCCCCAGCGCACATCCTTGCGCACGGTGCCTTTCTCCTTCACCGCAGCCATGATGTCCGATACCTGGTTCCAGTCCAGTTGGAGGGTGGCATTGTCCGGCCAACCGTTCCCGCCCGTCCAAAACTCCAGTTGCAACCCCAACCGGCCGTTCGTTTCGGTCGGGATCGCCTGGTTGAACTGTTGCAAGGCCTGGTCGAAGTCTTTTCCGGATGCCTTTGCCCAGCTCCATAAGACTTCATCGGTGATGTCCAGCGGCAGACCGGGTGCCTCCACCGCAAACAGCCGCGGTCGGGTGCCCCGGGGATCGTCCGGGTTCGATGATAAATATGCTTGGTCGCCTAAAAAGATCGCTACATCGCCGTGGATGACTTCGCCGGCTCCGTACAGGGAAGGCCAGATCAGCATGGTTTTCCCGTCAGGCTTCCGATATTCGAACGAAACCCGCAGATCAGAGGAAGAGATCATGGCCCGGTGCGGATGGGTGACCTCCTCATAGCCGTTGCTCAAGGGCTGAACGATGGGGGGAGTTGAACATCCGGCCAGAACGATGCCAAGCAGGACGGGTGAAAAGCGCAAAATCAGGTTTGCCATCGGTATCATTGCGGGGTTCAAGGTTGTGCCAGATCGACAAAGTTTTTCAGCAATTGCAATCCAACCTTCTGGCTTTTTTCCGGATGAAATTGCGTGGCGTACACATTGTCCCGCCAGACGGATGACGCGAACGTGTCGCCGTATTCCGTCCGCGTGGCGGCAAGGTCAGCGTCCAGCGGCTGAGGGTAAAAGCTGTGCACAAAATATACGTAGCTGCCGTCCGCCACTCCGCGGAACAAGGGGCAGCCGGGCTTCACGATTTCAAGCCGGTTCCATCCGATTTGCGGAATTTTTAATCCATGCTTTTCCGAAAAGCGGACGACGCGGCCCTTGAAGGTTCCCATGCCGGCGGCACAGGAATTGAACTCCTCGCTTTTTTCAAACAACGCCTGGTAGCCGACGCAGATGCCGAGGAACGGCTGGCCGGAGTTGATGAAGTCGCGCGCGGCTTCGAGCAGTTCCTGTTTGCGCAGGGCATTGATGCAATCGTCGAACGCGCCGACGCCGGGCAACACCATCGCCCGGGCATCGCCGATTTCATCCGGTCGCTGAGCGATGCGCACCTCCGCACCGGCCTTCAGCAGCGCCTTGTGGACGCTGCGCAGGTTGCCGGAGCCGTAATCAAGCAAAGCAATCACAGTTCAAGGTTAGGGCTTAAGGGGCTGGCTGGCAACCGGAGATGGGCCTGTACAATATTGTTCACACAAATGGCATTAATTGGTTAGAAGTGTTTTGCTCGATTAACGAACTATTCTTATTATAAAACCAGATCGGCGTCTACTGGCCGGGCCCGCGTTGGAAATCGACCGGCGCGGGATGAGGCAAGGCCGCCGTCACATTAAATAAAGGCAATTATATGGAAACACTTGCCGAACCCAAATCATACGCGTCCCTCCAAACTCTGCCCGGCGATGATGTCCGCCAGATCATGTGGCGCTTTGCGGATCGCTATGAATTGCAGATGCTCATCCAGGCGGCGCGCAATGTCGCGCGCGGGCCGGTGGCGAGGTTGGTGGCCAAGGGCGGCCGGAATTCGCACGAATGGACACCGGACAAGGCCGCATTGCTCCCGCACTTTGACGAGAGCGGCATCACGGCCGCGTTCCTTGACCCGGAGCAGGGCGGATTTGTCGCCGGCCCTAAAAATCTGGTTCTGGCACTGATCGCGTTTGAACTGGCCTGGGTGGACGCCGGCGCGGCCACGTGCAGTCTGGCGGGCAATCTCGGTCTCGCGCCCATTCATGAACTCGGCACCCCGGAGCAACGCGCCAAATACATTGCCGCGGCCGCGCCTTTGAAGCCGGGCGAAGATCGGAAACAAGTCCGTGCTGCGTTTGCACTCACGGAGCCGATTCCTTTCGTTGGCGTGGAAACCGGCATGTTGGCCGGCAAGGTACGCGTCGCCGAATGGAAGAAAGGCTGCGAGCCCATGCTGCAGGTGGACAAACGCGGCCGCTTTATCACCAACATGGGCTTTGCCAACGTGGTCACCGCCGCCGTGGATTCCAACGACCAACGCATCAAGGGCAGTTGCATGGTAATTCTGGAGGAAGGCGATCCCGGCATCTGGGACCGGGGCACGCCGACGAAAAAGCTCGTGCATCAGCTTTCTTCGACCAACGATCCAATTTTCAACCTTCGCGTGCCCGCCCGTCGTATCGTGGGCGGCTATACCGTCAAGGACGGCGTCATCATCCCGAACTATTCGCACGGCGAAATCATCGAGGCCGTTTTCCGCCGGACCCGGGTGACCGTCGGTTTGATGACCAGCGCGAAACTGCTTTCCGCGATTGAACCCGTGATTCTTTACCAACGCCGCCGGTTTCGCGGTGGCGAGGGTGCCCCGGGCACGCCGCGATTTGAACTGGGCATCCAGCAGAAGGAGGACGCATTACACCGCCTCGTGGACATCTGGGCCACCGGCGAGGCCAGCGCATCACTGGGATTCGCCGCGGCGCGGCTGTTCGACGAACTCGACCCGTTGGAAAAGGATAAGAACCAATGGCTCGCGGATAAAACATTGACCGGCCGTGCCGCGCTCAAGGAATTGGCGAAGAAACAGCAGGAGGCCCTGGAGCTTTTGCAGATCAGCGCCCGACCGGTGAGTAAACGCGATCACCAGCGTGCGGCGGATTTGCAGGCCGACCCGCTGGTGCGTTTTGTGACGCTGGATTCGTGCGCGAATGTTTTATGCCCGGCCTGCAAATTGTGGAACACCGGTCACGGGGCGAACATGATGCGGGAGGCGGTCAGCCTCATGGGCGGCTACGGCATCACGGAAGATTGTCCGGGTTTCCTCGGCCAGAAATGGATGGATGCCCAACTGGAAGCCACGTACGAAGGTCCCGAGGCCGTGCAGCGTCTGCAGCTTTCGATCACGATGACCAACGAGTTGTTCCTGGCGCAATTTCAGCAGTGGATTACTGAAATGCGCCGCATCGCCTCGGAGCGGCCCGGCAGCGGTGCCTGCACGCTGGCCACCGCCATGCAACTCTGGCTCTGGACCCTTCACCATGTCCAGACCGCCACGGATGCGGACGGCGCGAAGCTTTATCACAAATCGCGCCAAGGTGTGACGTTTCCGCTGGCCGACGCGCTGTGCTGGCTGCTGGCCGCGCGACAGTTCATCCTGGACATCGTCGAACTGGATGCCAAAGGCGCGGAAAATGCCGCGCTGGCCGAAAGTCTGGCCGGCACGATTTCGTTCTTCACCGACCTTTGCCACGTGCAAACGGCGCGGGCGGGCGGCGAGACGGGCCGGATTTGCGCTGAGATTGTTCATGGCTACAACCGGCATCCCGCCTGGGATGAAACGTGTTGTCACGCCTGCTATTGCGCCGAGGAATTGGAGAACCTGGAAGGCATTATTCCCGGCATTGACGGGTCGGCCCGGGCGTATTCCGACGTTTCCGAAATCCGGGAACCCCATCCGCTCAAGGCGGGTCCGTGTGCCAGGTTCGACGGGCTGGAAGCGTTTGTCCGCTTGCGCACCAAGTTGGATGGCTGTCTCACCGGCTGCCGGCTGGCCAAAGACCGTGCTGCCGAGGCGTTGACGAAAGTGATGACGCGCGAGGCGCTGGATTATCCGGTCTAGTCTCTCGCAAAGACACTAAGGCGCAAAGAAACGCTGCCTTGGCGGCTTTGCGTTTTGGCGTGAATCAAATGGACAAACAACCATCAGTCATCGACCGCCAGCGCATGGACGTGGACATCGTTTGTGTCGGGTTCGGGCCGGCCATGGCAGGCTTTCTGGCAACGCTCTCGAAGCAGCTGGTTAATGCGGATGGCACACCCGCAGTTGAAGGCGCTGTCGTACCGGGTATGCCGCCGCAGGTGCTGTGCTACGAACGCGCGGATGACATCGGTTTCGGGGTGTCCGGCGTCGCCACGCGGGCGCGGGCGTTGCGTGTGAGTTTTCCTGAAATTGAAAAGGCCGGCATCCCGATGGCGGCACCGGTAGGTGAGGAAAAAGTTCTTTACCTGCTTGATGCGCATGGCGTGAGCCGGCGCCCAATAACATTGCGAGCGGTGGATAAATTGGTTAGCGCTTTCAAGTGGATGCTGCCGGTGGAACGGGACGCGCTGAATCTTCCCTGGACACCCGCCTTTCTCCACAAGCAGGGCGGAATGGTGTTTTCGATGGGGCAATTCATGCAATGGGTCGGCGCGCAGGTGCAAAGCACCGGCATGGTTCAAATCTGGCCCGGCACGCCGGTGGCGGAAGTGCTGATTGAGAATGGCGACGCCGGCGAGAAGCGCGGACAGCCTGGTTCGCGAGTTTCAAGCCGGAACGAAGAACAACGCGGACAAGGCTGTCCGCGCTCCGGGAGCAAAGTTGTTGGTGTGCGCCTGCTCGATCAAGGCGTGAACAAACTCGGCGCACCTTCCGACGGCTTCACGCCCGGCATGGACGTTCACGCCGCGCTCACCATTGTTGGTGACGGACCGGTGGGCGCGATTGGCCAGCAACTCGATGCGCATTTTGGTCTGCCGGAAGGACATCATAAACGCGATTGGGCGGTGGGCATGAAATTCGTCGTGGATTTGCCCGCGGACACCTTGCTCAAACCCGGCACGGTGCTGCACACGTTTGGTTATCCCGAGCCGGAGATATTCGGGTTTCTTTATGTTCATCCCGACCATGTCGCATCGCTCGGCATCTTCGTGCCGTCGTGGTTCGACAGTCCGGTACGCACGGCCTACAGGTATCTCCAGCATTGGATGCTGCATCCGTATCTCTGGCAGTATCTCAAAGGTGGCAAGCTCCGTTCGTGGGGCGCGAAGACGCTCGGCGAATCCGGCCGGCACGGTGAACCGCATCTCGTTGGCGACGGCTACGCGCGCATCGGCGAAGGCAGTGGCAGCACCAACGTGCTTACCGGTTCGGGCGTGGACGAAGCCTGGGGCACGGGCACGCTGCTGGCCGAGGCCGTGCTCGAATTGCTCAAGGCGAAAAAGCCGTTCACCCGGCAAAATCTTGACGAAGCCTATGTCAAACGCCGGCGCGCCAGCTGGATTGAACAGGGAGCGCGCGTGGCTGACAAATCGCGAGACGGTTTTCAAAAGGGTTTTGTACGCGGTATGATGGGCATGGCTTTGACGGGGTTGACGAATGGGAAATGTTCACTTGGCACCGAACCGGTCCAGCCGTGGAAACGGGTTCCGTCGCTTGAGGAGTATTACCGGGGATGGGTTTCACGCGAGGAGATCGCAAAGCTTCGTGACGAGTGCCGGGCAAAATCAGCCTCACTCCATGACACGCTGATGGACAAAGTCGGCTGGCCGGCCATTCCGTTTGACGGCCGGTTGCTCGTGTCGCACCAGGATGCGCTGCTCATGGGCGGCAAAGTGCAGGCCCCGTCCGGTTACGCCGACCACGTCGAGTTTCTGCACCCGGAACTCTGCAGAAAATGCGGTGCTAAAATCTGCATCGAGATGTGCAGCGGCCAGGCCATTGCACCTGGGGAAAACGGCATGCCCGCC
This sequence comes from Verrucomicrobiota bacterium, assembly GCA_050010675.1. Taxonomy (GTDB): domain Bacteria; phylum Verrucomicrobiota; class Verrucomicrobiia; order Limisphaerales; family UBA11358; genus UBA11358. The sequence continues at coordinate 6,457 of JBEKKN010000076.1, forward strand.
TTTGACCGCGAGAAGTGCGTTCATTGTGGCGCGTGCCTATGGAATTGTTCGCAGGCCAACCCGGAAGACCCTGAACACATGAACATCGCCTTCCGCGCCGGCACCGGCGGGTTGCATTCGGCGGAGAATTGAGAGCCCGCCAGAATCATCGAATGCTTACAAAGCCAGCTTACTTGATGACGCTTGAAGAAATTGACAGGTGCATGACGAGTTCTGCCGACATAAAGTGCTATCATGTTCCGCAACTTGCGCCCGCTTGAAACCAGCCTGAAATATTATGAGCACAGCCTATCAAATTGTCGTTTGTGGGAGCATCGTTCCCGATCCGCTGCAGACGCTGGAACCCGTGATGTCGCCCACGGGTCCGGCGTTGAAAAATGAAATGATGCTGCCCGCCGTTCTCGATCCCTGGGCGGGCCACGCGCTTTACGAGGCGGCCAACCTGGCCCGGAACGCGCCCGGTTCAAAAGTCTGGCTCGTCAGCCTCGGGCCCAAGGCCAAACTTCAGCAGGTCATGATGACCATCGCGCAGAAGGTGCCGTTTGAGTTGATCGCGCTTGACGGTCCGGCCAGCGGATTTACCGATGCCACCGAGACCGCCAAGACACTCGCTGACGCCATCGCCGCCATTCACGGACTCGATAAATCGAAATTGCTCGTGTTTGGCGGTTGGGAGTCGGCGTCGCGAGGTGCCGGTGTGACCATGCAAATCGTCGGCGAATGGCTCGGCATTGTGGACCAATTCCAGGGCGTGGATGAGTTGAAGGTCAACCCTGATGGTTCACTGGAAATCCTGGAACGCGTCGAGGGCGGCAAACATCAAATTTCAAAATGCGCCGGCCCGCCGGCGCTGCTCGGCTGGGCGACGGGAAACCTGCCCGAGCCGAAGAACAATCCCCAAGTGGGCATGCTGAATATGCGCACCGTGATGCCGGCCTTGCAAAAAGCGAAGCCGACCAGGCTGGTCGGAGAGGGTTTAAGTTTTGCGAGCGTTTCATTGCCGAAGCAATTGCGCGAAACCAGGATCGTGAAGGACAAGTCGCCGGATGAAATTGCCGGGGAAATTGTCGAATGGATCAGGAAGTGAGACGCGAATGACACGAATTTACCAAAAAACATGGAAATAATTCTTCTTTTGGCACACACGGAAGCCGACGGCGCACTGGCAAAGTCCGCCCGCGAAGCGTTGCACGTTGCCGCGGCTCTGCACAAATCTCTCAACGGCTCAACGCTGGTCGTGGGGCTGATCGGTGAAACGGTTCAGGCGGCTGCCGAATCCATCGCCGCCGGTGCGGCCACAAAGTATTATGGCGCCGTCAGCAAGGATTTCAGCCAGTCGCGTTATGCCACTGACACGGCGGCGGCGGAAGCGATCTGCAGAGCCGCTCAGGCCACGCTCGTAGTCGCGCCGGCGACGTCACGTTGGAATCGCGCATTGCCCGGCGTTGCGCAGCGACTCGGTGGACGCGCCGACACACACGTTACCGGAGTGACCGACGCGGGCGGCAAAACGGCGGTCAACCGCTGGTATTACCGGCAGCGCATGGAAGCCGTGCTGACACGCGCCCAGCGCCCATGGTTTATGCTCATTGATCCGGGCAGCCATTCCGCCTGTGAATGTGGTGCGGGCGCGGCGACGGTTGAAATGGTGGCCGTCAATTTGTCTGATGCCTGCAAACGCACGAACGTCATCGGGGTGCGTGAGCCTGCGGCCGATGCGCAGACCATCCGGCCTGATGCGCAATTATTGTTCGTCACTGGCGCCGGCTGGACCAAGAAGCAAACCGACGGCCAGACGCATGTGCCGGAAGCGGAGAAGTTGATCCGTGGTTTTCTCCAGCTTGGCCGCGCGTCGCTGGGCAGCAGCAAATCGCTGGTCGACCAGAGCGGGGAAGGGCAGGCGGTGCTTTCATTCCTTTCCCATCTCAACCAGGTCGGCCAGACCGGCGCGACGCCGCGCCATCCAAAAGGACTTTCCACCTGTTGCCACGGCGAGGAACCGCACACCGTCGGCTGGCGTTTTATCGCCGAGCGACGCGCAATCAATCTGGATCCGAACTGCGGCTGGGCGCGCGGCAAGGCGGACGTGCTTTACGTGGCCGACGCCTTCAAGGTGATGACCAAGGTCAATGAATTGCTCGCGGCCAAATCAAGTTAAAGCCAGTTCGCGTTCAGTTTTGAGCCGCAACTGGCCACATGCGGCGTCAATGTCGTGGCCCTTTTCGCGACGGAGTGTGGCGGGGACCTTTTGCTTCTCCAACACAGCCAGGAACGATTCACAAACCGTTTCCACCGGGCGTTGCCAGGGCAGACCTTCAACCTGGTTGTACGGAATCAAGTTGACCTTGGCGAAAAGCCTTTTGGCGAGCGCAGCGAGCAGTTTGGCTTGCTCCAGGGAATCATTGACGCCCGCGATTAAGATATATTCAAACGTCAGCATCCGGCCTTTTTGGCCCTGGTAATCCTCGCAGGCGGCCACCAATTCCTTGAGCGGATACTTACGGTTCACCGGCATGATTTTGCCGCGCACCGCGTCGGTGGCCCCGTGCAATGAGATGGCCAGACGGAATTGTTCCGGTTCGCCGCCGAGCCGGTGAATCTGCGGCGCGAGGCCGCTGGTGGAAATGGTTATTTTGCGTGCGCCAATGCCGCCGCCCCAGGGCGCGTTCAGGATTCTAAGCGCCTTGAGCAAATGATCGTAGTTCGCCAGCGGTTCGCCCATGCCCATCGCCACGACGTTGTCAATAAGTCGAGGGTCGAAGGTCGAGGGTCGAGAGCCTGCGCCGGTTTCCCTCGACTCTCGACTCTCGACCTTCGACTGGTTTGCGTTCCAGCGTTCCACCGCCAATACTTGGTCGACGATTTCGTCCGGCGTCAGGTTGCGTTTCCAGCCGTTGAGGCCGCTGGCACAGAATTTACAGCCGTAGGCGCAGCCGACCTGCGTGGAAATGCAGAGGGTGTGGCGTTCGCTGGTGTCACCGTAGAGCGCGGGGTTGGCCGGGATGAGAACGCTCTCGACCAGGGCATGGTCAGGCAGCCGCCAAAGAAATTTTTGAGTGGTGTCGCGTGCGCCCTGCTTGCGGAGGAGTTGCAGGGTCTGAAACGAAAAAGTTTCAGCCAGCTTTTCACGCAACGCTTTGGGCAGATTGGTCATGGCGTCCCAACCCGTGGCGCGACGGGAATAAAGCCATTCCTGCAGTTGCGTGACGCGGTAGGGCGGCTGGCGCCAGGCGGCAAACCGGGTCACCAGTTCGTCGTGCAGGAGGGATTTGATGTCAGTGGGCACGGGGCAGCTTAATACGTGAGTAATTCCAATTCGTGCAATCCCTTGTCCGTCAGTTCCCAACGGCCGCCGCGCTTTGCCACCAGATGGTCGCAGGGATTCGCCCGCTGTTCTGCTTCGTTGACGGAGAGCAATTGAAACCTGGCCCGGCTTTTGATCTCCGACTCCGCCCGCGGCATCAGGACAAAGGCGACCCCGTTGAAGTTTAGAGTGATTTCGTAACCCGCCACGCCTTCCTGTTCGGCTTTAGGATTGGGCAGGACCAGCATCGGATAGCGTTTCAGGTAGGGGAAATTAGTGGCCCGCACCAGCACGCGGCAGAGCTCCGTTTGACTGCGCAGGTAATTGAGCAAACTGAATTTGGCGCCATCGGCATGTTCGGCCAGCAAAATGTCCCGCGGGTCAAGGCCATTGAGATTTTGCCCATTCCATTCGCCGTGGTCATTGCGTTCCGTGGAATTCTTTTTGAACCACGTCGCAAAATGGTCATTGACCAGAACATTCAATTCAAAATGGACATGGGCACGCTCTTTCAAAATCGTTTCGGCGTTGGAGGTCCGTCCCATGGTGGCGATGACGTCGCCGGCTTTGACGGCGTCACCGATTTTCAGTCCCGGCCGAACGGCGCTCAGGTGTGCGTAAAGCGAGTAAATTTCAATCCCTTCGACCATGTGGCGGATGACGAGGTAGTTCCCGTAGTTCGATAGCGATGGTCGGGTGCTGAAATAAACCACCGTGCCGTCCGCAGTGGCCATGATCGGGTCGGCTGGTTCGCCGTGTTTGTCGGTTTGCAGATGGCGAATGTCAAGGCCTTCGTGCAGGCGCGTGCCGTTATTGCGCACACAGCCGAAACTGCCGCTGGTCCACGGTTTGTCGGGCGCCGTCGGGGCGAAAAAACCCAGTTCCTTTCCCGGCTCGAACAAAAGGTGATTGGCCGTTGGAAACTGAAAGGGTTCCTGGGCCCTCAACAGGGCCGGCACCATGATGCTGGCGAACCAAAAGGCGCGGCAGACAAGGAGGAAATTCATTTGAGCTGATTTTGGTGAAACTGGGCGATGTTGCTGAGGCCGATCACCAGCTGGTCGGCTTCGGGGCGCGACAGGTCCGGGGTAAAGGCCAGCACGCCGTCGGCAATGCGATGAGAGATGAGCGGTGCCGCGAGCCAGCGGCCATCGGCGGCTTTTTCGCTCCATTGACCGAAGATGACGAAATGACGTCCGGTATTGGCGGCGGAGTATTGTTCCAAAATCCAGCTGCCCGTTTCATCAAAGCGAACCTGGAGGGCGAACCCGCCCGGGGCGTCGATGACCTTGGCGGCCACGAGGTTGGCCTCGGTGAGAACGGGTTGTTGGGTGATGGTGACCAGAACGGGAGCCGCACGCAACACGGGGATGGTCTGGGTTGTGCCCGAGGAGTCGGGGCTGGCTTCGATATGAACGCGCAGGGTGCTGATCGGACCGCGGGGCCGATCGGTTTCGCAACCGCAGAGCAACGCGAGGGTTGCCGCCAGCGTCAAATAGATGTTGAATTGCCGTGAGCAAACTTCCATAGTGCCAACACAGAATCGGAATACATGGCCGATGTAAAGACACTTGTATGAGCAAACAATCCAACAAAGTTGAAAAACGAACGCGCCGGGCTCGCTACCTCAAACGAAAAAACCAGGCCACCAAGGTAAAAAAGGCCGCGCCGAAGAAAGCGGCGTCATAAAATTTAAGAGAAACCCTTCCGTCGCCCGGCACCACCGCCTCCCGGGCGGCTTTCTTTTTTTGAGGCATGAACCGGGGCTTTAAGGACTGGTGGCATCGATCATTTCGGCGGAACAAACTTGTTCACCACGTCCATTTTTGTCCAACACCGTTGTGAATAATTGGCGGCGGCCAAATGGAAAAACCGTTGACCGGCCGGGGTTTTTTGCGCTGTTCCCCGCCGGTTCACCGGCGTCTTCCGGTGAACAAGTTGTGCATATCAATTCATTGTCGGTTGGCCAAACTGAGTTATGATTTCAACAGTTCATTGAAAGAACGAAGCAGGCAGTTGCAGTGTAAAAATTGTGCTGTTTGTTTCCAGGATAATCCCAGGCGACTGGGGAAAAGTCGGGTCAGGCTGGTTGGCCCGGCTCCTCGGAAACCGGATCGAAAGGTCCGGCGGAGAGGCAGCATTCACCAGTTCCTCTGGCATGTTCGCAAATGCCAAACGCGAATGAGGGACTTGGCGGCCAGGAACGATTGAGAAACCGTTCCGAGCCGGGTCAAGTAGCTCAGGCCGGTTTCGAGTCTGAGTGAATCGCAGTTACCCAGAGGGTAAACGGTTGCTACTGTGCATCAGCACGGTGCGGGCGACTCTGGCGGATTCAACCCTGTTGAAACCGCCCAATGAAACCCGCCGAAAGGCGGACA
>JBEKKN010000077.1:0-12121 GCA_050010675.1 Verrucomicrobiota bacterium
GTGAAATTTCCCGACGGCACCGCGCGCGTGCTGGTCGAGGGATTGTGGCGCATTCGCATCACGGAATATCCGCCCTCCTCGCCGTATTTGTCCGCGCGCTATGAACTGCTCCGCGACGAGACCGAAGACTCCGTCGAATTGCAGGCCATCCTGCGCAATGCGCACAAGCAATTCGAGGAAATCGCCAAGATGTCGCCGGCGCTCTCGGACCAGGTCAAAATCGCCGCGCTCAACACCGAACACCCCGGCCATTTCGCGGACCTGATCGCCGGAAATTTGAATCTCAGCCTCGAAGACCGGCAAAAGCTGTTGGAAACCATCTCCGTCCGCGAACGCCTGCAAAAATTGCTGCCCATGCTCAATCGCGAGCATGAGGTGCTCACCCTGAGTTCCAAAATCCAGAACGACGTCGCATCGTCCATTGCCAAGACGCAACGCGATTTTTTCCTGCGTGAACAGATGCGCGCCATCCAGCGCGAACTGGGCGAAGGTGAACCCGGCAGCGGGGAAACCCGGTCGTTGCGCGAAAAAATCGACTCCACGCCGATGCCCGACGAGGCCCGCAAGGCCGCCTTGCTGGAATTGGAGCGCCTGCAACTGACGCCGCCCGCCGCCGCCGAATACGCGGTTGCCCGCAATTACCTCGATTGGATCCTCAACCTGCCGTGGGAAAAGGAGACCGAGGACAAGATTGATTTGAAGGAAGCGGAACGAATTCTGGACGAACAGCATTACGGTTTGGCGAAAATCAAGGAGCGCCTGCTGGAATTTCTCGCGGTCATCAAACGCCGGAAGCAGATCAAGGGACCGATTCTCTGTCTCGTGGGACCGCCCGGAGTCGGCAAAACCTCGCTCGGCAAAAGCGTGGCCGACGCGTTGGGTCGCAAATTCGCGCGCATTGCGCTCGGCGGCATGCGGGATGAAGCCGAAATTCGCGGCCACCGGCGGACTTACGTCGGCGCGATGCCCGGAAGAATCATCCAGACGCTGCGCCGCATCGAAAGCCGGAACCCGGTGATTTTGCTCGACGAATTGGACAAGGTCGGCGCGGATTTTCGCGGCGATCCGGCGGCGGCGTTGCTGGAAGTCCTGGACCCGGCACAGAACCATACGTTCACCGACCATTATCTGGATTTGCAGTTTGACCTCTCGCGCGTGCTGTTCGTCGCCACCGCCAACTGGCTGGAGCCAATTCATGCCGCGTTGCGCGACCGCCTGGAAGTCATTGAACTGCCCAGCTATACCGAATCTGAAAAATTGGAAATCGCCAAACGGTATCTGGTCCCCCGCCAGGTCGAAGAACACGGCCTCACGCGGCAGGACATCAAATTCACCGATTCGGCGCTGCGCAAACTCATCCGCGAATACACCCGCGAGGCCGGGGTGCGGCAGTTGGAGCGCGAGATTGCCGCGCTCTCGCGCAAGGCAGCGCGCAAGATTATTTCCCGCAACGGCGCGGCCGTGGCGCTCAAGCTTGATGCCAACGTTTTGAAGAATTATCTGGGTCACGCGCCCTTCGTTTCCGAAACGGCGGAGAAGATCACCGAATTCGGCATCGCCACCGGTCTGGCCTGGACACCGGTGGGCGGCGACATTTTGTTCATTGAAGCCACGCGGATGCGCGGCCGGGGCAATTTGCTGCTGACGGGTTCCCTGGGGGAAGTGATGAAGGAAAGCGCGCAGACGGCGGTCAGTTATTTGCGCAGCCAGGCCAAATTACTCGACCTGGATTTGAACAATTACGGCAAGTTCGACATTCACATTCACGTGCCGGCCGGCGCGACGCCCAAGGACGGACCGAGTGCGGGCGTACCCCTCGTGGCAGCGCTGGCGTCCCTGCTCACCAAACGGCTGGTGCATTCCCGGCTCGCCATGACCGGCGAAATCAGCCTGCGCGGCCGTGTCCTGCGCGTCGGCGGCATCAAGGAAAAGGTGCTGGCCGCGGTGCGATTCGGAATGAAGGAAATCATTCTGCCCGAGCAAAACAAATCGGACTGGCTGGACGTGCCGACAGAGGCGCGCGCAAAACTCAAAGTCCATTTCGTCCGGCATATTTCGGATGTGCTGCGGCTGGCGCTGGAACCGAAATGATCAGGCGGCTCGCATCCGTCGCACTGGCTTGGTTGATCGTCAGCGGCGCCGTCGCGGCGGGAACCAATAATCCGTCCGACGCAGGGATTCAAGGCCGCCAACTCGCTCGGCAACTGTGCGAAATGCGACCGGCGGAAAATTCCACGAACACTGGTACCCTGCAAATTCGCTATGGCAATGGGATACGCGCGGGGATTTCTGTCAAGTTTCGGACGATTGTGACGGCAACAAATTGGCTGGCGATTTATGAAACTACGAGCGAGGCCTACCGTGTGAAGCTTATTGTTATTCACAGCGATGATCAACCCGACCGGTATCAATTTCGAGAAAGCGACTTACCCGAAAATGAAATTATGGCTCCTTTCGCCGGTTCGGACTTTTGGATTGCCGACCTGGGCCTGGATTTTTTCCACTGGCCGGAGCAAAAGATTTTGAAGCACGAAATGCGGCGCGGCCGTGCCTGCCAGGTCCTGGAAAGCACAAATCCAGACCCGACACCCGCCGGCTATTCACGCGTGGTGTCGTGGATTGACAATGAAACGCTCGGGATCGTCCAGGCGGAGGCCTACGATGCGAAGGGAGATCTGTTGAAGGAATTTTATCCGAAATCGTTTAAAAAGGTGAACGGCCAATGGGAACTTCAGGAAATGGAAATCCGCAACGACCAGACCGGCTCGCGCACCCGGCTGGATTTTGACCTGAATAAGCCGGATTGAGATTGGGAATAAGTCCTCAATAAGTCATCCCGCCGGGCGCTTGACTTTGACGGGCCGGCGGCCCAGGCTCGCTGCCTCAGTATGAGCGTGATGTTTCGCTTGAAACTTTTGGTGATTTGCGCCGGTTGTCTTTTCAACGCCGGGCTGGCGCGGCAGGCCTTGGCCGACGAAACCAACACCGCCAACGTTTCCCCGCGCCAGGCCGGGGACAAAATCACGCAGGATTCCCTGAACGCCTTCCTGCAGATCCAGGAACAGCTTCACGCCACACAATTGCTCATCGAAAGCAACCGGGCGGTCGCGACCGCCCAGGCGCAACGCGACACAGCGGACCTGAATGCGCGCCTGCAACTGCTTGAACAAACCGTGGCCGCGCAGCGCGCCAGTGACAATGAGGCGACGCAAAAGGCGCAGCGGCTCACGCTGATTCTGGCCGGCGCCTTTGTCGTGGTTGGCTTGACCGCCATGTTTTTCATGGCTTATTTCCAGTGGCGCACCGTTACGCGTCTGGTCGAATTGTCCGCACTCCGTCCGTCCGCCTTGGCGTTGGACGACCGGAAAGCCTCGCCGTTGCTGCCGGCCGGTGAAGTGCAAGCCGTCCCCGGACGGGCTGCTGTGCAATTGGCCAACACGCGGTTGTTCAATGTCGTCGAGCGCCTGGAAAAGCGAATTCTTGAACTGGAACACACGGCGCACGTTCCGTTGACCGAATCCATTTCGCCGGGCACCGAAGGCCCCAACGGCGCGACGCCGGCATCGGCCGGCCCGGGCCGTGACACGCAGGTTGCCCGTCTGCTCGCGGAAGGCCAGTCGCTGCTCAACGACAACGAGCCAGAAAAGGCCCTGGCCTGTTTTGATCAGGCGCTGGCGCTGGACCCGAAGCACGCCGAAACCTTGATTAAAAAGGCGGATGCGCTCGAAAAACTGGACCGGTTTGAAGAAGCCATTGCCTGTTATGACGATGCGATTGCCGCCGATAATTCGATGACCATCGCCTACCTCCACAAGGGCGGTTTGTTCAACCGGATGTCGCGATACGAGGAGGCCTTGCAGTGCTACGAGCACGCGTTGCACACGCACGACCAGCGAACCGCCAGCACTTAAAAGCAGCCGCCGGCCTGACCTCCGTTTCACCCAAGACCGCCGGCGTGAGGAAACAACCTTCGCTCAAAAGTCATGGAATTTTGTTCACCCGATTACCCCGCGTCCGCCGTTCATACACGGTGGCTAATTTGAATTGAATTCGAGGCGGTTGTGAACGCGTTCGACCTCGAGCTGACGGCGAATCATTTCAATCTTGAGCTTCAGCAGTTCGCGATTTTCCTCGTTGAGGACCGTAAGTTCCTTCTCCAGTTCCTGGATGCGCGCCTCGTAGGAGTGTAACCGCTCCTTCAAGGGTGCTTGCACGGCATCGAGCCGGTGGATCATGGCGGCAATTTCCATGGTCGCCTCCTCCTGGGCCTTGAGTAATTCGCGGCGTTGCACGGCCAGCTCCTGAACCACGGTCTCCTTGAGCACCTGTGCCAGATGTGGCGCCAGGTTGGCCCGGGCAACGGCTTGGGCCTGTTCCGCGCGGCGTTCCGCCTCAAGGGCGCGCTGCCGCCAGACAGCGGCCTCGGCCTTGGACGTGTCGGCCTCAACCGGCGGCAGGGCGCCGGTCAAGGTTCGCGGGCGGATGATCAAAGGCGCCGGCAGTGGCGGTGCCGGCGAGGGCAACGGCACCGGCGACGAGGTTGCCGGCGGAGGCGGTGGGACGGCCGGCGACGGTGCCTTCAGCGCGAGCGCTATAATTTCGTCCGCAATGGTCGTGCTGTCCGCCCCGCAAACGGGACATTGGATCGGTGACGGCATGCGACCGTTCAGCGGATACACGTCGAAGGCGTATTTCTGGCCACAACTGCAAACGATCTTGACGGGCACTTTGACGGTCATCATGCGGGCGCGCCCGAGCTTATCGCCAGGGCGACGGAGGAAGTCAAGGCAGACGTCCATTCCCGGCCAACGCAACTTTACCATAAAAACGATTTTTGCTCGCCCAGGCATTGATCGCCCGACCAGAGTGTGACACGCCAGGCGACGAGTTCGCCGAAGTCCTTATAATCCGCGCCGCCGAGGGTCAATGAATTCCAATGACGGAAGAAATGGGGCGTGACCGGTTGTTGGAGCGTGGCCTGGCGCGGCATTCCCTTCTGGCCGAGGCCGCGCAGTTCCACCTGTAATTTCAGGTTTGCCTCGCCGGTATGGGACGCCTTCCACAAAACATCGAAGCGAACGGCCGAACGCAGGTCGGTGTGCCGGCCGAGATAGGCCTGGTAGGCGTCGCGATCGTACAGGCTCGGCGACAACGCCTCGTGACCCTGGACATCGAGAAAGAGCGGCAGGACCTTGACGACGCGGCCGGCGGCGGCTTCACCGGCAAAGGCCGTCGAAAGCGAACCCAGCAAGAGCAAACTCAGCAACAGCCGGCGCATGACGAAACGATAACGGGCGGCGGCACGAACTCAATTGGATTTTCCATCATTTCCGGGAAAAGTTTTCCAGTAAAAATTCAGAATCTGGATATCCGCGGGCGAGTTGCGGAAAAGAATGGCGACGAATTCGCGCTGGTCATCGCCAATCCGGGCGATCACGTGAACTTCAAACGTGGAGCTGCGGGTGGTGCAAAGTGGAAAGGCCGCTGCCGGAACCCCGGCTTGGGCGAGTTCGCCGGGGTTGACGATGGGGGTGTCGTCCTCGGTGCCGTCCGCGCCGTCAGGGCCGGCGCGCAACTTGATGATATTTTGCGCGGTGGTTTCGTCCACGCCCGGAAGCATTTGCAGCACGTTGGCGTCGGCCGTGTTGATGTTGATGCGACCGGTGGAAAGGGGGGTGAAAATGTCCTTCAACCCGAACGGATAATTTGCGGCTTGAAACGGCGAATTCACCAAACCCAGTTTCCGTTGAAACGCGGCCGGCACGTGGTTGGTGGCGCTGCCCCCCCAATAAATCTCCGGGTGCTCCGCAATGCCCTTGACCAGCAGCAATTCCGACAGGTCGTCAATGGGCGCATTCTTCGCGTAATAGGGCGGGTTCAAGCTTTGATAATAGTCGCTCTCGGCACCGGCCAGGCGCGGATTGTCGTCCGGGTCAATCCAATCCTGAATGGAATCGGCGATGACCGAAATTCCGTCCGCGCCCACGCCCATCAGGATGAGCGCCTGCTGCAACGTCGGGGTATTGGCCGTGTTGATGTTCACCTTGCGCTCCAGATCAATGATCTTGATCGAAACGGTTCCGTCACCAACCGGGTAATTGTCCAGTGAAAGTCCGGCCAGCGGGCTGTTGGATTCAGCCAGGCCCCCCGGGCCGCCCGCCCAGACTTGATTGAGCGAGTCATAAGGCTCTCCCGGGATGGTCATTTGTTCCGCCAGGACATAGCGCGCCAGTTCCACGCCGGAACGGCCCAGCCAGAGTAACTGCTCCCCGTGTCCGGCGTTTTGCGCCAGTTTGGTTTCGACCTTCATGGATGTCGCGAAGATGGCGGCCATGACGGACAGCACGAAAATCGCGATCATCACGATGAAGAGGGCGATACCCTGCGGCCGGGTTTTAGTGGAAATTTTCATCACGGGAATCCGGAACCGCCGGAACCAAGCGGGGGGCGCTGCCCGCGCAAATTATTGGGGTTGGCGCCGCCACCGGCGGATTGCGATTGCACCACGGTGGGCACCATGACCGACGGGATGGCCACGACGCGGGTGACGCTCAATTCCGGGCCGGCGTCCCCGAAATTGGAGTTTTGTTTGTTTCCACCCAGCACCAGGGTGAACCGCACCAGCGTCGGAATTTGGTTTGTGTTCTCCCATTTGGCCAACCAGTCACTCTCCGTGGGATCCCAGCATTCGGTGGTGAAGCTTTTAACATTTCGGGCCAGTACGAGCGGGTGCTCCTGCTCGTCCCGGTCCATATCCATGAGAATCGGGTTCTGCCGGAGCACCAAATCCTTTTCCGAATTCGGCCCGGCTTCGACCGTGAAGGTCACGCGCCGTAGATTAAAGTCGCCAAACCGGCCATTGCGCAGGAAGTCGTCCGGCAGCCGCGCCGTGAAGCTCAGCAGCGGTTCGTCGCCGTTTTGAACGACAAAGGTGTAATAAAACTGGGACGCCTGAAACGATTGGGCACACATGAGGGCGTTTTCGATCGTCTGCACGGCGATGCGCCGGCGCTGGACCTGGGCCGTGGCTTCCCGGCCCACGATCGTGGCGCGCACAATCAGCGTCCAGGACGAATAAACCGCCGCCATTACGACGCTGAAAATCGCGATGGCCAGCATGATTTCGAGCAGCGTGAACGCGTGAACCCGACGGGCGGCACGCGATGGGCGGCAAGGTTGAAAAAGACTTTGCGCGAGGCGCCCCGGCATTCGACGCCCGACTCCCGACGCTTGACTAAAGAATTTCATGGGGTGGCCGTGGCTCCGTCGAGAGGCCCCGCCGGTGAACCCGGACTGAACAGCAGGATGCTCATCTTGGAAACGACCGGCCGGTCGCCGGTATTGCTTTGAACAATGAAATCCACTTTGAAAAGCTTATTGGTTTGTGCCTCCTCGATGTCGTAGGTGCAAATGTAACCGTTGTAGGTGTTCCCCAGCAGGTCGCCCAGGTCGACGCGGTGAACGCCGCAGACCAGATTGGTTTGGGACAATTGAGCTGCCACCACGCCGGCGTCCAGCAGTGGCCGCTGCAACCGGCGCGCGCTGGCCAGCGAATTGGAAACCAGCGCCAGGATCACAAACATAGCGGTGCAAAACGCGACCATGGCAAACATCACCTCCAACAGGGTAAAGGCGCGGCGGAGGGTTTGTGCGCCCGTTCGCGTTTTCATCGGATCGCCTCCGTGGAGGCAAGGCCGGTGGGCACTTCCAGTGTGATTTTCCGGTATTGATCGCCGGAATTGATGATCAGGGTCATTTCATCGCTGGTACCGTCCGGAAAAAAATGCACCCGCACTTCAGCCGCATCTTTGTACTCCGACAGATTAACATCCAGCATATCAATGGTGATGCTGTCGCCAAACTGCGTGGCGTTCAGCGCTGAGGCGCTGGAAGACGCCGGTTGCGTTTCACCGGCGGGCGCGGCCAGCGGCGCGAACCCGGCCGGCGCATTGATGGCCGCCAGGACGGCCAAGGCCATTTCCCGCGATTGAGGATGAAAAACAATGGTGGTCGTTACACCATGCAAAATCGCCTGGGCGCGGGCGTGACTGCAAATAGTGACCACGTCGTTGACCGCCTTGCGCAAGGGTTCCTCGTGCATCGTCCGCAGGATCGCCGGCACCCCCATGGTCAGCATCAGGCCGATGATGGCCACGACCATCATGATTTCAAGGAGCGTAAATGCCCGCTCCCGCCCAGGATTCCGGCCCCCCGGCACTCGCCCGGCTTGCATCAAGACCCTCCCATCGAATTGCCGATGTTGGAAATCATCGAGAACATGGCCCCCAGCACCGCCACCAGCAAAAAACCAACCACGACGGCCATGACGATGATCAGGGTGGGTTCAATCAGGTTGGTCATCACGCGCAAGGCGATGTTCAGCTCATTTTCATAGGTCTCGGCGACGTTGTTCAACGCGCCGGCCACGTCGCCGGTTTCTTCGCCGATTTTTACCAGGTCCACCATCAACTGGGGAAACACCTTGCTCTGGGCCAGCGGCTGGGCAATCGTCTTGCCATCCGTCACCGCGTCGCGGGTTTTGGCCGCCGCCTCCTTGATGATGCAGTTGGGGATGACCTGTTCGGTGATTTTCAACGCCGTGAGCACCGGCACGCCGTTCTGGAGCAAGGTACAAAGGGTGCGCGCAAACTGGCCGTATAAATTCAGGCAGATCACCCGCCCGACCAGCGGCGCTTTCATTTTCCACCCATCGATCCGGCGCCGCCCGGCAGCCGTGGCCTGAAACCGTTTGAATAAAACGACGGCCAGCACGGCGACCGCGATCATCAGCCACCAGTAATATTTGAACAGGTTGCTGATACTGATCAAAAGCAACGTCATCGTCGGCAACTGGGTGAACCCGACGCTGCCAAAGATGGACATGAACCGGGGCAGGATGAAGGTCATAAAAAAAACGATGATGCCGGCGCCCACGCTGCAAACCACCGCGGGATAGATCAGGGCCGAGGTGAATTTGGCCTGGACCAGGGCGAATTTTTCGAAATGATCGGCCATGCGCCGAAGCACCTCCACCAGGGCGCCGCTCTGTTCGCCCGCGCGAACCATATTGATGTATAAATCCGAGAAAACCCGCGGTTGCTTGGCCATGGCGTCGGACAAACTTCTGCCTTCGGATACTTCCTGCCGGAGCTGGCGGCTCACGTCCGACGGAATGCCCTTGGTTTCCAGGTACGTCATGCTATGGAGCGCGGTCGCCAGCGGCATCCCCGCCTGCAGCAAATTCGCCAGCTGCTGGGTAAAGGTCGCCAACTCCTGCATCTTCGGCTTGCGCGGCTGCAGCAAGTGGGCACGCAACGTCGGTGGCAAAAATACCGTCAAATCCACTTTCGCGTGCGCGCGGTTTTCGCTCACCACCGGAACTCCCTTGGAAGCATCCACGGCGACCGGGAAAAGCCCGAGCCGTTCGACCTGCGCCAGGGCCGCCGCCCGGTCGGCGACGTCCAGAACGCCCTCGACCAACTCGCCGCTGCGGCGGCGCGCTCGATACGAAAATTGCGGCATAGCTTCCTCTATCTAAAACCGTTACGGGCCGAAAGTTTCACCGGTCCGCCGGCGCGGCGATAACCCTCCAAATCCAGGGTCACGTGCGCATAACCCATTCCCCGGAGCGCCTCGCCGACCTTGGTTGAAAAACCGGCTTCGAGAAAGCGCCTGATTTCCAACGGCCCCAGCTCAATGCGGGCCAGGCATGGGGAAAAACGAACCGCGCCGTTGTCCGACTTTGGGCTTTGGACTTCGGGCTTTGGACCTAATTCGTGGTGCCGGACGCGCACCTCGTGAAAGCCCAGATCGCGCAAAATATTCTCCGCCGCTTCAATCATTCGCAGCTTTTCCGGGGTCACCGGCTCGCCATGGGGCACGCGCGAACTCAGGCAGGCCAGCTGCGGCTTGTCCGCCGTCGGCAGACCCAATTGCGCCGACCATTCGCGGATTTCCGTCTTGGTCAAACCCACCTCCTTGAGCGGGGCACACACCTGAAACTCCGCCGCCGCCCGGGCGCCGGGCCGGAAGTCGCCGGCGTCGCTCGCGTTTTCGCCATAGGCAATCACCGCCAGCTGCTCCGCGCGCGCAATTGGCGTCAAGACCTCGAACAATTCATGCTTGCAGAAATAACAGCGGTTGACCGGATTGGCCGTATAAAGTCCGTTTTCAAATTCCTTGGTGGCCACCACGCGCACGGGAAATGCGAACTGCTCCGCCACCGCCAGCGCCCCGGCCAGTTCGCGGCGCGGCAGACTCGGTGAATCGGCAATCACGGCCAGAAATTTCCCACCGAGGACTTCATGCGCCACGCGCGCCAGGAAGGCGGAGTCCACCCCGCCGGAATACGCCACCAGGCAGGAGCCGTAGGAGCGCAGCCGGGCACGCAGTTCTTCCAGCTTGTTCGCGACCATGGCTTAACACTGGCATTTCTCCCGGCGCTTGTCGAGTCGGGCCAATATGAATCCGCTTGACGCGCGCGGCGGTTGTGGTTGTCTAGGGGCCAGATGAAAACAAAAATATTTATGGCCCTCGCAGTCCTCGCCCTCGCGACTGCGGGGTGTGTCACCACGGTCAGCGATACCCAGACGCCCGGCATGCCGTTCGGGAGGGATTCCGTGGGCGGACGCTACCAGCGGTCGGTGGACGAAGTTTACGGCGCGGCCATCAAGGTCATCAACACCGACGGCACGCTGCTCACCGAATACATCCCGCATGACACCACGAACACGGTGCGGGCACTCAAGGGCCGTGTGAACCAGAACACCGTGTGGATGCGCGTCGAGGCGGTGGACCCGCAAATCTCCCAGATCATGGTGGAAGCCCGCACCAAAATGGGCATCCAGGACCTCGACATGGCGCACGAACTGGAAAAGGAAGTCGCGCTACAACTCGCGCGGTGAGCGTTGTTTTAGTCCGATATTCTGCTCGTAAACGCCGAGTTCAACACCCGGCGTTTTTTTCCGTCCTTTGAGTTCGAGCTTCAACCGCCCCAGCCGGGTCCGCGCCATTTCTCCCGCGGCCAGATCGGGAAAGCGCTCGACAATCTGCTGCAGGGTTCCCCGCACGGTTTCGTAATCCACACCGTGTTGAACCTGCAAATCCGCCAGCAGATTCAGCCAGTGCGCCACACGTTTTGCCGGCTGGTTCGGCGTCTCGATCAACTGGTTCAATTCGCCCGCCGCCAGATCCAGCCGTTGGTAATGTCCGGCGTAAAGGACGGCCAGTTTTTCGCGCGCCTCGGTGTCGAGCGGATGTTCCTCCAGGTGCTTGACATAGGCGGCGGTGAGTTTCGTCGGGTCGGCTTCCGTTGGGCGCAGATGCTCCGACGAAGCCAGCAACCCGACGTTTTTAACGCCCTCCGGCATGGCCACCGGCTGGCGGTCGAGTGCTGACATCACTTTTTTTTCCGTGCCCCCCAGATGGGCGATGCGTTGCGCGGCGCGCAGCGATAATTCCGTATCGGGAAAACGCGCGATGATTTTCTCCAACGCCGCGCGCGCCGAATCAAAGTCCTGCACCAGTTTGATGTGCCAGTCGGCGAGCTGGTTCATCGCGGCGGCAAACTGCCGGGGCGGTGGCTCCGGCTGGTCACAAAAATGGTTCAACGTGATTTCTGCCGAGGGCAGGTCCTGCAAATTCTCGGCCTGGATGCCGGCCAGCAACATCACACCCTCAAAATCGTTCGGAAACCGCGCGAGCTGCTCGCGAATGGCCACCACCGCCTGGAGGAATTCGCGGCGCTGTCGCTTGGCTTGGGCGATGGAATAATACGGCTTCGGCTCGGGCGCCTCGTCGCCGCCGTCATACAAACTCGACAGCGGCTTGGCCACCCATTCACCAAGGTGTGGCGCCCACATAATCCCCAAAATGACTCCGACGAAGGCAATGGAAAGGGTCATCATAAACGCCGGACCGGAGTTCCCAAAGCCGCCCCCTTCGACCAGGGAACCACTGGTATGGCGGGCAAAAATGATTTCACCGATGACGAGTGAAACGCTTAAAATGCATTTGAAAACCTGTTTGGAGGGATCATAGCTGCGCTTCAGGGCACGCACCAAAAGCCAGCCTCCCACGCCGAGAACAAAGACGAGCGAAACCACTTCACCAACGATTCCGA
>JBEKKN010000078.1:0-20634 GCA_050010675.1 Verrucomicrobiota bacterium
CGGTGGTTTGGGTACACGCACTTTTTGCTCAAAGGCCTGGAGAAAGTGCGGTGCGAATGGAGTCTGACGACGCTGGCCTACAACCTCAAACGGGTGCTCAACCTGGTGAGCTTTGAGAAATTGATGATCGCAGTGGGTGTGAAAGTCCCGCAACGGGCCTGAACCGGGCGGCAACGTCCTTTTTTCATCCGCCCAACCTATTATCGTCCCCGGCAACTGTCCGAACCGATCCCGACTCCGGAAAGCAAATACCGGTGGTCCGTACTTTCGGGCCCCCGGTAAATCTTTTCCCGCTCATTCCGCCAGACTTTTTACACGGCCTCTCGATTTGTTAGGCAGCACTTTAATGAACAAGCATTTTAAGTTCATCTTCAATCGCCTTCTGGTCGCCACCCTTTCCAATGGTCAACTGGAAGCTCTGTGTCGAAATTGGTGAGTTGACTCGTGGTGCCATCAACGGCGCATCACCCAACATCAATAACACCTGCTTGCCGATATTATGCTCGGTCAGCGCCTCAAACTTCTGTGCATCTTCGGGCAGAATCATAACGTCAAGTGCTGGCTGGTCTGGCAACGGCGTCACTGTCCGCTTCCCGTCTTTGTCAACATTGACCATGCCCGAATGTGCCACCGTCTCGTTGACTGCTACAAACCGGGTGATAACCAAATCCGGTGTGGCCGAGATGTATCCGAGCTTGGGAAGATTTGGCGTATCAATAAAACGTCCTCCATCAATTTTCTGCTCGCTTACGACGTAAAACGAAAGGGGAACCCTCGTTGCATCAGACGACGACTGGCGACAGCTTGTAAGCAAGACCGACGCGGCAAACAGAATGTAGAATAACGGGCGCATGGTGTGCTGCCTAACGTCCAGAACTCAGCCACGCCGAATGTGCGATGTCAACCGCGAATGCGGAACTGGAGCCGCCATCCCGCGTTGTCTGCGGCGATTTATTAGGCGTATCTTCCATGAACAACCTGATAAATCGCCCAACACCAAAAGGCAAATGGCAGCAGGGAAATCAGCCCCGTGGCGATAAACCGGCGGTCTCTCGTGCGTAGCGAGAACCAAAATGCGACACCACTACCGAGTAGTGAACTCATGAATCCAAGACTTCCAGATGGCTCACGAACCGAGGCGAAGTGACCAAATGCCAGAAACACAAGAGCCGACAGCGAACTAACGACAACACAGCCGATGGCGAACCCGACGACTCCATCAAGATTGGTAATTTGGAATGTCATGTACTTGATACGCCTAACGACCAGAACTCAGCCACGCCGGACGTGCGATGTCAACCGCGACATCGGAACGGCCAGCGCCAACGGCGGTTCCGGCGAATTGTTAGGCGACTTATATCTCACAAGCATATCGTGATAATGGCTCAATGACTGTGGAATCACCAGACGCTGCAATCTGCCTGAACACCTCTATGCGAAAATCGCTCACCATAGCCATGACACGCCCATGAAGTCCGGTGTGAATGCCACGAGCGGCTTGTGCGGAAAAGGCCGCTGAAAACTGTGCGTCATCGCAAAACTCAATCAACGCTTGGTAATGCAGCATCTTGGTCTTGGGGGCGGCTCCAGAATTCCGAAGGATGTGGAAGCCAGCTATGGAACCAGCAGCGTAAAGCTCGCCAAGAAACTCCTGAACGATGCTCAAATCCTTGGCGTGGTCAGAGTCGCTCCGCAAGTCGAACCAAATGTTGTAATGAATCATAGCGCGAAGTCGCCTAACGTCCAGAGCTCAGGCACAGCCGCCGAGCGGAACGTGGAAATGAAAATATGCCGAACGAATTCATAAATCAATCGCAACTGGAAGGGGCAGCGGCTGTTGCCTGCAGCGAATTGTTAGGCGGCAATTTTCTCATCTTCTAAAATCCCCAACAATCTCAAACACCAAGTCTCGACCTCTTTCTCCTGTGTGCGAAGTAAATCGGGCGAAAAGTGATACGGTGGTGGAGTCTTCGCCAGCGGCGTCGAAGAAGTAAACTCTGTCTCGACCTCCAATCTCCGCCACGGGCGTCCCGCCTCGCGAATATCACACCAAGGCGGGCCGAATGGCTCGTAGCTAACTCGAATCAGAATGTCTCCGCTCTCGCACTCCAAGCGAACCTCGCCGCGACAAAGCTGCTCACTCCTAAAAGAGAAACCTCTGTCTGCAAGTGGCTGCAAACAGCGTCGAGCTATGGTGAGAAAATCTATCATGCGCGATGCCGCCTAACGTCCAGAGCTCAGGCACGCGGGACCAACCAGCGTGAACCGCGAAGCGGAACTGGAACCGCCATCCCGCGTTGCCTGCAGCGATTTGTTAGGCGCGAAATCCTGATATACTCATCTTGAAACATATAAAGCCCATAAGCAACCCGACAATACCAATGCCTCCCATAGCGACACGAACCAACCACCACCAACTCGAAGAATAAGAAGCTGGTGTCGGAGCAACAATGCCATAAAACCCGATAACTGCTCCCGCAAAACACACCAAAGCACCAATCCCAAAAATAACGCCTGTGAGCTTGCCAACCTCGCGCTTCTCGCGCTGCTTTTCTTTCTTGCTCTGTGGAGGAGGAATATGACGGGGTTTACGCTTCCGAAGCCCAAACTGAAATATAGAGGCAACAATCAAAACGACCAAAAGTAATACCTCGCCAGCCAGCCGACCAAGCCAGTGCACGAACACCACATCCAGCACGGCACAGATAAACGGGAAACCGAAAAGTATGGCAACCCACCGTGCCCACAATGGCATTTTGCTCCATCCACTCATATCATGGGACGCTTCGCGCCTAACTGTTATTCAACGACTGGCGGTTCGTTGATTCAATTTGTTCATTTTCTCAAACTCAAAAGTTCTAAGATGTTCATTATCAACAAAACCAAGCTTGGATCAACGACTGGCGGTTCGTTGATTCAATTCACCCTAACTCCCAACCCGAATTTGCGCAAGTGTTTCACAATCAACATACCTCATTTGGATCAGCGACTGACGGTTCGTTGATTCAATATCTTGGGTTGGACATGGGTCATCTGCATTCTGAAAGTTTGATCGTGCGTAGTCCCTTGGAAACGGTTCTACCTGGAATTTCCAAGCCTCCTCTAGTCTCTTGATTTTGGCGAATGCCCACAAAAAACGTAAGCTACCGCCCTTGCACTTGGGCCAGCCAAAAGTGCAGTTTTGCTTCGGCTCGAATTGCCCCAACACCTTCAAAGCGATTGAAACACCGGGGCGGAATTCTCACAAGGCTTTTCTGGGAGATGTGAGAACGCTCAACAGTGTCTGCGTTACCTCATTCATTGTTTTTCCATTTTTTCCTTCAGCATCTGGACCAATTCTTCGACGCTCAAATCGCGCGGGTTCAAGGCGTTCGTCCCTTCGGTCTTCGGCTCCATCCCGCCGTTCCCGAAGGTAACTTTCTTCGCCGCCCGCTGCGCATGTTCGTTCGAGAGGTGGCTATACACTTTGCCGATCAGGACCGGGCTCGCGTGGCCGACCCACTTGGCAATGGTCATAAAATCCACGCCGCTCATCACGCATTCGGAGATAAAATGATGCCTGGTATCGTGAAAATGCAGGTTGGGCAGCCCGGCCTCCTCGCGTACCCGCTCGAAAGTTGCCCGCAGTGAGCCGATGCTCCCTTCCTCCCCGGTAGCCGGAAACATGCAATCCGAATCCGGCAGCCGACGGGCATACATTTCTTTCAAAACGGATTCAAGCTCGGCGGAAAAATCCACCACGACATTCTGCTTGTCGTATTTGGTGTTTCGCAGATGCACCTGTCTCCTTTCCCAATCCACATCCGACCATCTTGTGGACAGAGCGCTCGTGACGCGCGCACCTGTGGTTCGCATAAACCGGATGGCGTCCGCCAAAAGCTCACCGTTGCGGTATTTCGGCGTCCCATCCGCGTTCTTCTGCGTGGCCACCTCGCAGACATGTTCCAGTTGCTCCTTCGTGAACAGTGGGCGCTTGGGCGCAACGTATTTTAGTCGCTGGTATCCTTCGGTTGGCAGTTTGCCGCTGAACCGACCTTCGTCCTTGGCAAATTTCAGGCAATTGGACAGAGCTAGCACGTCGTAATTCGCCGTGCGATTTCCCACCCCGGCCTGCTTGCGTTGCAGAACATAATCATTGATGCGTTGTCTCGTGATTTGGGTCAGCCGAATGCCACCGAGGTATTTGGTCCAACCTTTCAACACGCTTTTTTCTTGCGCGGTTGTCTTCGGCTTCTTTTTCCCTGTGTTCTCAATGAACGAGAGGTAATGCAGGGCAAACTCATCGAACTGTGGAGCGCGTCCAGGGGCTGGAAACTCCCCCTGCCGTTTCTTTTTACGCAACTCGTGCATAGCGTCCGCGGCCTGCGTCACGGTTTGGACGGGTTGACTATTCTCATCCAGCAGGGCCACACGCCGGCAACCTTTACCCGGTAGTGACAACTGACAATAGAAACGCCCGTTGCGCTTCCATAGGCCTTTAACTTCGCAGCCAAGAGAATCCTTGGCCTTGGTGAATCCGCCGGCCTTCTCCCGAATCACCGTTAGAATGGGGGCACCGGATTGCGCTGCCGGAGCAGCGTTGTCCGCAACGATGCAGGCACTCATGGGGCCTCCTGTAGCTGTTTGGCGCAACGCCGGCTTGCGCGGCGTTTCGGTTGCCGCGTGTAAAGCCCGACGCTCACCGCGAACTGGTAGGCGGCGTCCAGCACCGGGCAAAACGGTTCGTCGAGTTCTGCAATAATGTCCAACAATCCGCACCCGGAGATTTGATGGCCGTCGAAGCTGTCGAATTCAGCGTTGTCCAAGAACTTGATGCCTTTGGGCAGTGGCTGGCGCACGGCTAGTACATGCCGGCAGCGTGCCACGTTTAGAACTCCGGTCGCCGGGTCGAATAGGGGAAGGTTTTCCCCGTTCAGACGGGGATTGTATGGAACAAGAACGACCTCTTTGACCCGTTTAGGTTCAATCCAATTATCCTCATCAGCGAAAAATCGCTCCGCCGCGCATTTGAGGCAGAGTGAAGCACCGTCGAGTTCCGTCTGGTAGCGTTCCCAAGTGTAATTCTCCACCATCACACGCCCGCAACCATCACAGGTGAAATATCCTTCCCACGGGTCGCCGGACTGCCCCACGCAATCTTGGCACAGGTGGAGCACGTCTTTGGGGTCGTCACTGAATATGTCGTAAATGAGAAATGACACTTCAGCGGCGCGCTTTCGACCAAAACATTCACATCGCGCGCACTGGGGTTTGCATTTGCGGGCCGCTTCGCGCTTGAGCTTCGTCGCTTTGGCAGCGGCGTTGGCGTTCATTTGGTTGATGTCAGGGAGTGACCACATAATTAGTTCCTCCCTTGGTTGGGGACTGCGGGTAGCAATCCGTCGTCGGTGGCAAGCTGAATGATATCCGAAACGAAATGGTGCTCAATGGCGAGCGCCTTTCCAAGATACTGATGCTCGCCATCAGGTGGGCAGTGGAGCCGGAGCCAGTCATCCGCGCGATTGGTCAGCGGATGAAATAGGGAAATGGTTCCGTGGTATGAAACCGCGAAGTCCGATGAGGACCGTCTGCCGGCGGGTGGAGTTTGTGCAAGCTTGTGCGCCTGCGCGCTTGAGTTTTTCATTAGTGTGTTTTTCTAAACACACCGGGAAGCGTGGCAAAAAAAAATAGCGTCACCTAATCGGGACGCCTTTAATCTGCCGTTTGAGATATTTTCTTGGGAGCTTTCGCTCTCCACATCCGGCGCGCATTCAATCGAATGTCACCGTCGACCACCATTGCCCTCTCATTTGGGGCTGGTTGGTATCATCGCCGTTTTGGCCGATGAGTTCCCGATGTTAACTCAGAATATACACGATTTTTTCTAAAAATCAAATTCGGTTCAACAATGAAGATCGGGGCGGAGTTTTCGCTTTTTCAGTATCAATTAACAGCCACAGGGCATTGTTCTCGCGCCAAAGTCTGGAGCTGACCTCAAGTTCTTCACCGTAAAATGGCTTGATAAGCATCCATAACTTCTCAGGCGACTTGGAGCGGAGGAATTGCTCAAAACGGTAGCCGATTGACAACGTAGACAGGAAGGCACAGCTTCACGCAATGCCCTTCGACCGGGAACAAATTAAGAAGAAGACAACGGCGCTCGCCGTCAAAGGGGTTTACATTGGCACGTCGAGTTGGAAATACGAAGGCTGGTTTGGACAGCTTTACACCCCGGAGCGCTACGAGTACCGCGGCAAAGTCGCCAAGACGCGGTTTGAGCGGGACTGTCTCGCTGAGTACGCGGAGGTGTTCAAGACGGTTAGCGTGGACGCGGCGTATTACACGTTTCCAAGCAGGGAATATCTCCAAAAACTGGCAGACGCCGTACCGGATGACTTTCGGTTCGGCCTCAAGGTGACTGACACGGTGACGATTAAAAAGTTTCCGAACTTGGCGCGGTTCGGAGCGAAAGCTGGGCGACCGAACGCCGAATTCCTGAATGCCGACCTGTTCGCAACGGCGTTCCTGAAACCGTGTGAGGAAATTCGGGCCAAGGTCGGCGTGCTCATGTTCGAGTTTTCGCGGTTCTGGCCGAGCGATTATGAACATGGGCGTGATTTTGTGGCTGACCTCGACACTTTTCTCGGCAAGCTGCCAAAGCGATGGCCCTACGCGATTGAGATGCGAAACAAACACTGGTTGACTCCTGAATATTTTGGGTGTCTGACCAAGCATGGCGTCACGCACGTTTTCAATTCCTGGGATGCCATGCCGTCGGTAAGCGAGCAAATGGCGTTGCCGAGAAGCCGAACAAATCCGGAATTGGTCGCCGCGCGTTTCCTCTTGAAGCCGGGCCGAAAATATGAAGAAGCCGTGAAGACATTTCAGCCGTACGACAAAATCAAGGAACCAAACCTGGATGCGCGCGAAGCAGGCAAAGCGTTGATCGCGGATGGAAAGAAGGGCGGCCCGGGACGTGAAACATTCATTTATGTGAACAACCGGCTTGAGGGCAATGCGCTCGAAACGATTGACGCGATGATCTTGGGCGGGGAGTAATGACTGGAATGCTATTTGGATAAACGAACCGGCAGTTGTTGAATAAGAGTTAGGAGTCAGATGCACATGTCGAAGAAAACAATAATCAAAGTTGTTGCGTCAATTGTCGCGGTGGTCATTTTGGTTATGGGCCTGTGTTGGTTTGTTCGTCCTCCACCTCCATCGAAATCCAGCAAGCCCCCTCCATCAGCATCCAGCGTGTGTATAGGCCACTTGCGGGAGATCGATGCCGCGAAGCAGCAGTGGGCGCTTGAAAACAAGAAGACCGCGAATGATGTTCCGACCTGGGATGACATTATCCCGTACCTCGGACGTGGAGCGCAGATCCCAAGATGTCCGCAGGGCGGCACATACAAGATTGGTCGGGTTGGGGATCCGCCAACATGTTCGATTGGCGGACCAGGTCATAGTATACCCTAACGCCATGAACTAACACCGCGCCGGCGCCAAAGGCCACTGGGCCTTGAGTTTTGGATTGAGCGATGAAGATGTTCGCCCACGAACGACCCATAGCGTTAGAGCGCCACTCAGCCCTGCCAAGGCGATTGTAGAGGGTTCGGGAACTTCCAAGCTTCCGCCGCTTGCGTAATATTCAGCCGTCCATGTCCAAGTGGACGTGTCATTTACATCCGGTATCGACGTTACGGAAATAGTGCTATCTCCACCCCAGTTTAAGGAAGCATCAGTCTGGGAGGCAGGTGGAGAAATAAGATTATTGCCAAGATTAGCAAGATATCCATACCCGAGACCGTTTCCATCCTGAATAGGGGCTACTGGAGCGAAATAATTATTGTAACCACCATAGGTGCCTAAGGACACGCCGGGAGGGTCGTCTCCAACATTCGGCGTAGTGTATTGCGACGGTAACTGACCCAAAAATGTCGCAATCCCCACGTTGTCAATGTAAACGAGCGTCTGGTTGTTTATCGGGTTTACGTATGGGTCAATGAGATTGCCTGTGAACAATTGCCAAAGGCCCGACGGAGATATGATAGTGCCGTTCCAACCCGTCCCAGTACCGCTAAAGACCACATCGAAAGAACTATAGGAATCAGAAATCCAATTGATGGAAGGCACATTCTGCCCCATAGCATCGTTCAACGGGAAAATGCTGAAAAAGAAGCACCATAATAGGGAGATTCTGAATGCAATAACCTTCACAGCGGTCTCGATCAAACCACGCTTTCTTAATCCCGTCAATCCAAATATATTGCTTTTAGGCCATCAAGCACCTGCTCGTCAATCGCCTCTTCCGCCGGAACATGGACCTGATTCGCTAACCACACTTTTTGCATCCGTAAGGGCTCAGCAATGACGAATCGGTTTACAGCCTTTTCTTCCCGGCGGCCTTTGCTTTCTTCCATCTAACCTTCGCTGCCGCCGAAATTTTCGCTTTAGCTGCTGCACTCATTTTGCGTCTACCCTTGTTTACTGGAGTCGCAGCTGATTTCCGCCTCTTAACTTTCGCCCAGCGCGCCTTTTGTGCTTCGGCGATCCTTTTTCTGCCAGAAGCACTCATTTTGTTTCGTTTCTTGGGCGCAGATACGATGGTCGTTTCCGAGGAACTTAAAAGTTTACTTAATTGCTTTTCAAGCGATTGGATTTTTCCTTTGAGAGTAACTGCGCGTAGTAATTGTTTAACTGTTAGATTTGTAACAGAATTCATTGGAATAAATAAAAGAAGAAAGTACGACAAGTCAAGACAACTACTTAGACTGTATTTTTGCTGGCGTTCGGTTTGTCACATTCACCGAAGGGATGACATTACTTGCCACATCCTGATATTTAACCACAAACGCTTTTGTCAAATGGCTATATCTCGCCGAAGCGTCACCGTTGAAATTGGCCGTCCCGTAGCCATAACCACTGTCTTGATATGTTCCGTTGCCAGAAATTGCATAGCCATTGAGAATCTGACCTTGTTGGACGATAACGACTGCATCGCCACCATGTAATTTCGTCTGACTGGCTAAATCTGAATCTCGTGCCGAGCTTTCCATTGATTGCTGCATCATGCCGGAAACAACACCATTGGGGACTGGGACCTTTTCATCACCAACCCGGACTGCGCTGGTTTCTCCGTTCATTTCCGCTTCAAGTTTCACCAATCGACCACGGAATAGAATCTCGGTACCGATGCTCCATTGCTTTGGTTTGATTGGATTGGCCAGGAGTTTTTCAAGCTGCCGGCGGAGCCATTTCTCGTTCCGCTCCGCAAAGCGATGGCCCTCAATGACCGAACCTCGACGTGGAATCGTCAACCGCGCCGAGCCGTCAGGGCGCAGCCGAAGCAGGTAACGCCGCGCCCGGTGATTACGAATCACCGCCACTGGAATCTGGAGGTCGCCCACCGTCAGGAAAATGTTCTGCGCGACCGGTTCGGCCCGATTCAGGATGAAATTGAACCATGTCATCGGTTCGCGTTGATTCAACGTGGGGAGGTGAGGTCTCGTCTCACAATAATCCTAACTGCCGACCGGCCACCGGAGGTCGCTCATGTTTTGCGGCGAATTCCTTCAGCGTTTCCATTTCCGAATCGATGAGGGCACGCTCGAACCGGTGCGTCCGTTCCGAGAATCGTGCTCCGAGCCACAGCAGAAGTTCGTCGGGCGATTGCCAAAAGAACGCTGCCAGAACTGTGGCAACTTCTGCCGCAGTATCTTGGCAATCAATCAACACGTAGGGGGCAAGTTCACCTTGCACCCAACCCGGCGGAAGTTCGGTGCAGGCACGGTTCGGATTGACTGCCAACCACAACAATCGGGCGAGTGCTCGGTACATCCCACGCGCGCCGCCGTTAAGCGGCCCGTAGCGCCGCCAATCGGGTTCAGGAGTTTCAACCATGCCAAGCTCTAGTCGGCGCTCCGTGATACGCCAGGCAATGAATCGGGCCTTTGACGGCCAGACGCCAGCCCGGTTGAACTTGGGCTTGAGCGAGCGCAGCAATTTTGATTCGTGTTTCAGTGCGGCCGCTTCGTTGGGACAGAATTGGAATTCGATCCGAGCCACCTCGCGCACCATCCGGAGATGGCGCCGGGGCATCCGGTCGGGATTGGCTACCCGGTAATGACTGAGCCGCTGCTTCAGGTCCTTCGCTTTGCCGACATAGAGCACCTTGTCGGCGGCGTCCTTCATGAGGTAAACGCCCGGTCGGCGTGGTGCCCGCCGAAAAAACTTCTTCCCCAACCGCTGGTCGAGCGGTTTGGGATCGGGGAACAGGAGCGTTTGGCCCATACCGATGCCTATAGAACACAAACTCTCAGCCGAAGCCAATTCAACTTTCGTCGCCGACGAAGAGGATTCAGTCCGACCGCGGCGCCGGCAGCCAACGCACCGGATCTTGTTGGTAATACCATTTCATTTCTTCATACAACTCGAGGTATTGTTGTTGCATCGCGAGCGGCTCGCCAAAGAAACACTCCGTTGCCACCGCGAAAAACTCAGCTGGATTTGTTGCCCCATAGTCACGCAGCACGGTGCCCTCACCCCGTTGCACCTGTCCCCGAAGGCGTTCAAATTCCACCTTCATCACTCGTGACCAGGCCGAATACCGGCGCTGGCGCTCCACCCGTGATTCGCCGAGATTGAGGACCGGCACGCCATCGGCCCGACCGTCTTCAAAATCGAGTAAATGGGCAAATTCGTGCAGGACGACATTGTGTCCATCTTCCGGAGCCAGGATGCCGCTGCATACCGCATCCCATGCCAGCACCACGGCACCTTCACGCCAGGCTTCTCCGGTGCGAAGCTGGTGGCTCTCCTCCAAGACGCCTGAGCCCACATGCCGGACCGTCGGAGCGACATAGGTGGTGGGATAAATCAGAATGGTTCGCAGGCCGGGATAACAGTCCGTGTGGCGGTGCAACAGCAGCAAACAGGCATGGGCCGCGATGCTGACCCTGATCTCGTCAGTGAGATCCAAACCGCCGCATCCTTCAAACTTCTTTTCTGTCAGGAAAACTTGGATGTACCCCTCCAGTTCCTTGCGGTCCGGCTCGGGTAACTGAAAATAAAATGGGCAATGCGTATCAATGATCCTCCGCCACTCCGGCGGAAACGGAGCGGCCTGCAATTTCTTTCTTCGAAGTCCCTTCCACATCGCCAAGCGAAAAGATATTCGTTGTAAACCGGCGAATTGTCGAGCGAAGGAACCGCCAATCGGCTTGATGATCAGTTGTGACGGTTGGGCTGGTGAACAAGCAACTGGTGCGATCTGACGTGCGGAGTTGATTGATGCTTCATTGGCGGCTAACTGTTAACACATGTTCATCGCGGTTGGGCCGGATTGGCCGTGGGCTGGACATATAGTTCCAGAGCAAACGCAGATGTTCCGGGCCGTATTTAGCAGGAACGGAAGCACCATACGCCACGTGTCCGTAGAGAAAGGCAAGATGCTCCAGTGCATTGGCAGCTTCCGGCATTTCCTCGCCGAGTTGCCGGCAAAATTCACGCGGAGTCTGTGGCGAGCCGTGTTTGGCCTCCTGTTCGAGCACCCAACTTTGCAGGGCGTCGTAGCTGTAGGTGATCAATTTTTCCGGCGGCCACAGCCGGTCGGCGCCGGTGAGGAATGGATTCTTGAACGATTTGAACGGCGGCGGGGCCATGGCCTTGGTCGCTGGCGGCGGCGCGGCAGCGGAGGGTTGAAACAAGCCCAGCAGCGCGGCGATGAAATGGCGCAGGGCCGCCCAAATGTTCCGCAGCAAGGTCAGAATCACTCCCCGATGCCGGTAGATCGCCCAAGCCAGGGCGAGCGCGACCGCAAGCCAGAACAACGCCCGCAACCACGGATAGACGGCAAGAGCAGGGGGAGACAGGTTCGGCAAGGGCCTTCCCTGATTGCCGCCTTCCTGGGGCTTGCCTTGTTGGGAAGCCTGGCCGGAGGTCTGACCGGGTTGCGACGACGGGTTGCCCGGCTGCTTGGCAGACGGAGTCTGATATAACGCAGGCCGATCCAAGCTTCGCCCGAACCGGGGCGCGGCAACAACAAGGACAGGCAGAGAATCAACGCGGCACCGACGACACCAAACTGGACCCAGCCGACGGCAATGTTGCCGGGCATGACCAGATGGCGCTGCCGCAGATAGCGTCGCAGTCCGAGGAAACTTGTGGTCACCAGCAAGCCCAGGGCAGCGGCAAGGTAGAAGAATAGGTAAATGAAGCCCTGTCGCCGTGCGGCCATGTCCCCGGCCGGCAACAAAGTCTGGCCCAGGCCGAAGATGGGCAGGGCGGCCAGGGAAAAGTAAATCAACCAGACGCCGGGTATTTGCGAACTGGCGGACTTCCCTTTCTTTGCTGACGGAACTGGCGCGGACGAGGACTCGGGTGGCGCGCTGGTTTTCGCGATGGGAGCTTGTTCCTTCCTAAATATCCGAGGCAGCCGGCGGATGGACTGCAACAATCCCTGCCCGGAAGCGTCCGCCTCGTCGTCAATCAGCGTGCAACTGCAGGTGATCTTGTGGGCAGTGAACCAGACGATGCCGAGCAGGAGCGCGCCGAACACCACATTGGGCTGGACGGTGGACAGGTAGAGCCACGTTACACACGCCAATGCGAGGCCATACACCATGGCTTGCCCGTCGCCCTGCTCGATGCCGATGCGGGCAATCAGGACCACGGCGAGGACGAACCAGAAGAGCACCCAGCGCACGCCGCCAGCGGCCTCGCCCCGGTAAAAGACCTCCACCAGAAAGAAGCAGACGCTGTGGACCATGACCATGATCAGAGCTGGGCTGACGCCAATGACCAGGTAATCGGCAAGCGTCTTGGTTGGTCGGCTGGTGTTCATTTCAGCGCACAATCGCCTGGGCGCAGAGGTTGGTCACCGCGTCCTCCGAGTTGACCATGTGAAAATTGATGTTCTGGGCGAGGAGAATCTCCGCCCATTCGGGCGGCTTGGCCCATTCGGGCAGCACCTCGCCACCAAAGAAGACGACAATGGCGGTGACCAGAAAGCCGCGCCGGGCTAGTTCGCCCAGCGCCTGCGCCATTTCGGGTGTGACGCGGCTGAACACCGCCACGACGGTGGCATCGCGCGGAAGCTGGACGGCGGCTTCGCGGACCAGACCGGAAAAGTCCAGACCGTCGGTCAGTTCCAGCCGTGCGAGGGTTTGAAGAATGCGGAGAAAGTTGTCAGCGCTTTTGCGCGTGGGCACGACGACCGGGCTCATGCGGGTGTTCTCGACAAGGGCAGCGGCCTGTTGCCGGGCCAGGGAGCGATTGAGGAATTCCCCCTGCCAGCCCTCTTCGCGGATTCGGTCGGCGGCGTCCCGGCCGTTGCTGACCAGCCCGATTTGCTGGCCCTGGAGGGACACGGCGTTGGCCATCGCCGCCACGGTCACAATGGCGAGTTCGGCCGAGCTTGAGCCAATGGCGCCGCCATAGCTTTGTTCGTGGAAATCGAGCAAGAGGGTGGCGCCGGCGACGCGGGAATTTTCATAAACCCGGCTGTGCAATTGGCCGGTCCGGGCGGTGG
Source organism: Verrucomicrobiota bacterium (assembly GCA_050010675.1). GTDB lineage: Bacteria > Verrucomicrobiota > Verrucomicrobiia > Limisphaerales > UBA11358 > UBA11358. The sequence continues at coordinate 13,511 of JBEKKN010000078.1, forward strand.
CCCGCCAGTGGACGCGGTTCAGCGGGTCGCCCTGTTGGAACAAACGCACGCCCGCCAGCCGCGTGGGGTCTTCAAACAACCGGTGGGCCACGCGAATCTCCCCAATGGGCCGGCGCGAGGCGAGGTTGTAACCCTGCAATGGCAGTACCTTCGGCAACACCAGGACAAATTGCGGCTCGGTCAGTAACCGGTAACGCCGGTGCAAGCCGAAGACGTCGCCAGTCTCGACCAGCAACGGTCCGAATTGAAAATACCCGCGCTGGAGAAATTCGGCCTCATACTCACACACCTTCCCTGTCTCACCGGGCGCCAACCGTGTGAGGGCGACCCGGTGCCCGTTCAATTGCAGACGCCGCGGCGATTGGCGCAGGGCCGCGAGGGGAACCGAATCCTCCAGTAGGATCCACGGAACCGACAGGCCGCCACGATTTTCCAGTTCGACAGCCACCCGGATGGTGGCGCCGATTTCGCAGACTTCGTCCACCACCTGCCGGCGCGCGACGAGATTTTCCGTCCAGGCACGCGCCAGGAAGCGGCCCAGCAGCAACACGCCGCCCAGCACGTACATGGCATAGACGAGCAGGTTCAGACGGAACACCAGCCCCAACACCAGCAAAACCGCGATGCCGAGGAACCATTTCATGGTTGGTTATTGGGCCGGAGCGGTGACCGTGGGCACGGGCACCGAATTCATGATTTCCTCCAGAATCGCCGGCACGTTCTTTTTACGTAAGCGGCTTTCCGGGCGCAAAATCAGGCGATGCCCCAGGACATAGGGCAGAACCTGTTTGATGTCGTCCGGCAGCACAAAACCATACCCGTGGATGGCGGCAAACGCCTGCGCGCAGCGCGATAGGGCCATGGACGCGCGCGGACTGCCGCCGAGCATGACATCGTAATGCTCGCGCGTGGCCCGCATGAGTTCGACGACGTAACGGGAGACCTTTTCATCCACCCGCACCTGCCGGACGGCCTGTTGGCAGGTCATCACATCCTCGGCGGCCACCGCCATTTCCAACGATTCCAGCGGATCTTGTGTCTCGAACCGCTGCAACATGGTGATTTCATCTTCCAAGGCAGGGTAGCCCAAACTCAAGCGCACAAGGAACCGGTCCAGTTGCGCTTCCGGCAGGGGAAAGGTGCCTTCGTGATCAATCGGATTTTGCGTGGCCAACAGAAAGAATGGCGCGGGCAGGTCGTAACGTGTACCGTCAGCGGTCACGGCGCGCTCGGCCATGGCTTCTAGCAGGGCTGCTTGTGACCGAGGTGTGGCGCGGTTGATTTCATCCGCCAAAACAATCTGCGCAAAGACCGGCCCAGGCCGGAATTCAAAATCCGTGGTCTTGGGATTGAAAACGGAACTGCCGGTGATGTCGTTGGGCAACAGGTCGGGCGTGCATTGAATCCGCTTGAAGGTGCCGCCGATGGTGCGCGCAAACGCGCGGGCCAACACCGTCTTGGCGACGCCGGGCACATCTTCCAGCAGGACATGGCCACCGGCAAAATAGGCCATGACGGTGAGGATGATTTCATTGTGCTTGCCCACGATGACCTTCTCGATGTTGTCAACGATGCGGTTGGCGACGGGCGCGACGACCGAATCCACCGACTCGCGGTCGGCCGCCGGGCGGATTTGGGGAATGCGAAGGGTGCGCGCGCGGTTGACGGCCACGGTGTTGTCGGAACCGCAATGGGGGCACTTGACCGGCTGGCCGGCTGGAGAAGAATTAAATTCAAAAGGTTGACCGCAATAGACGCAAGCGAATTTGGGCATAACGGTTGGTGGTGACTCGGACTGTCGCGCCGGGAATCAAGAAGTGTCAAGCGTGAAGTCCGTTTTGTGCTTTTCGATGTGCAATCAGTTCGGTCAATATCCCCATGATGGCGGTTGACAACCACTCCCTGTTATACTATCCATTTGGATAGTATATGACCAGATTGACCAAAGCTCAACACCGCGTGCTGGATTTCATCCAGACCGAAATTAATGCTGGCCGGCCGGCTCCTTCGCTCCGTGAAATTGCCGGCCGATTCGGTTTCGCCGCTCACCGGGCGGCAGCCGACCACTTGGAAGCACTCAAACGTAAGGGTTTCATCGTATCCAACCCCGGCAAGGCGCGGTCGTTGCGCGTTACTTCCCCGCTGGCGAAACTGCGGAGTCGGGTTGTGGACATTCCCCTGTTTGGTTCGATTCCGGCAGGTATACCCCAAACACGCGAACAGGAGGCCGAGGGCTGCATTTCGGTGGATGTGGAAAGCATCGGATACAAGCCCACTCGAAACGCTTTCGCCTTACGCGTGACGGGCGATTCCATGATTGGGAGGCACGTTCTTGATGGCGATTTTGTCGTGTTGGAACACGGGCCGGAACCACGCAACGGGCAGATTGTGGCCGCGCTAATTGATGGTGACAGCACGCTCAAAACTTACATTGTGAAAGGCGGAAAACCCTACCTGAAAGCTGAGAACCCAAAATATCCCGACCTCATACCGGCGCAAGAATTGATGATCCAAGGCGTGTTCAAGGCACTGATCCGAAAGGCGAAAGAATGAAGCAGCAGTTTAAGATCATTTCCGGCGGCCAGACCGGCGTGGATCGGGCGGCCTTGGAATGGGCGATGGCCAACCGAATTCCACATGGCGGCTGGTGTCCGAAAGGCCGCAAGGCCGAAGACGGAGTCATTCCACCGCGATTTCACCTCAAGGAAACCGGCAGCGAGAATTATTCGATGCGGACGCGCCGAAACGTCCGCGATTCCGGTGGCACGGTGATTTTCTCGAAAGAATTGGGGTTGACGGCAGGAACCCAGGAGACGGCTGACGTTGCCAAGGAGATTGATAAGCCATTGCTTCACCTCATTTCGTCGCTGGAAGTCAAGGAGGCAGCCAGGCGACTTGACATATTTCTTAAAGACCACGGCATCGTGGTGCTGAACGTCGCCGGCCCAAGAGCTTCGGAGGAACCCGACACGGGCGAATTCATTCAAGCGGTTTTGTCACTTGCCCTGAAACCGTTCATCCAATGAGTCGGCATGTCCCGCACCATCGTCCATTTAGACGCGGACGCCTTCTTCGCATCCGTTGAACAGGCTGCCGATTCCCGGTTGCGGGGCAGGCCCATAGCCGTTGGTGGCGAAAGTCGCGGCATCATTGCATCAGCGTCCTACGAAGCCCGGAAATTCGGCATCTATACGCCCATGCCCACGGCGCGAGCGCGAAAGCTGTGTCCGAAGCTCATCGTCCTGCCCGGCGACTACGAGCGCTACGAACAGTTTTCCAACTGGATGTTCGGCTACGCCTACGACTTCACGCCAGACGTGGAACAAACTTCAATAGACGAAGGCTACTTTGATTTGACGGCCAACCGGCGGAAGCCACCCGTCGAAATTGCGCTGACGATTCGCAAAGCCATCGGCCAGTCGCTCAAAATCATCGTTAGCGAGGGTATCGCGTCGAACAAGCTCGTCAGCCAGATCGCTTCCAAACTCAACAAGCCCGCCGCGTTTCAAACCGTTCCAGGCGGACAGGAGAAACAATTCCTGCATCTGTTGCCGAATCGTTGGTTGCCGGGTATCGGGCCGAAAACCGCTGTGCGCTTGAATGCGGCGGGCCTGGCTGACATTGGGCAAATTGCCGCAACGCCCGTTGACATGCTGGCACTACTGCTCGGCAGCCAGGCACCCGTTATGCGGCAGTTCGCCAACGGCGTTGACGAACGCCCGTTGATTCCCGCCAGCGAGCCGCAGAAATCATACAGCCAGCAAGAAACGTTTAACGAGGACGTGACGGACGAGGAATATGTCGAGGCCGTGCTGCGGCGCATGGCCGACCGATTGTTTGCCACGGTGCGTGAGGAAGGCCGAAGCGTGCGGACGCTGACCGTGAAGGTACGTTACAACGACCGCGACGAAAACCAGCGGGCTGAAAGTCTGCGCGAGCCGACGGACTTGGAAACGGATATTTACGGGCGCTTACGCGGGCTGTTGCGCGAAGCATGGCAACGACGCGTGAGTCTGCGGATGGTGTCTCTGAAATTGTCCAATGTGTACGACGGCATGTTCCGCAGCGAATTGGCGCTCGAAACGAACGGAAGAAGCCACGCCGCGCGCGAACGGCTTGCCGTGGTAATGGATGAGTTGCGGCGCAACAAAGGTTGGTCCGTCGTTTTGCGCGGACACGACTTAAGATTGCGCGACGCGCCCAGAGACATTGTGAACGAGCGCACGCCGCCCCGCCCCAAAATCAGTTTGAGCGTCTGGACTGCGCCCCGTACGCCGAGCAAAGCCACAACATACGTTCCGCTCCGCGTTCGCAGCTATTACACCTTTCTCGATTCGACGCTTTCACCCGCAGCCATCGTCAGTTGCGCCAAGCAACATGGTTTGTCGGCCATCGCCTTGACCGACATTGGCAACTTGCATGGCGCGGTGGAGTTCGCGCAGGCCGCGAAACGCGCGGGCGTCAAACCAATTTTCGGAACGGAATTGCAGGTTGGACAGCACCCACTCTTGCTGTACGTCGAATCCCCGTGCGGTTATCACAATTTGAATCGCGTGCTGTCCCTTCGGGCCGAGAAGGACAACGAGGAGGGTGCGGTTGCAGCGCAGCAACGCTGCCCCATTGCGTTGGAGCGTCTGGACGGTTCCACAGAAGGTTTGATTGCCGTCAGCACGAACTTGCGATTGGCAGAACTCTTTCCCGGTCGTTTCTATCAAATGGCAACGCGGACGGCGCAGCGCGCCGTACCGACCAGCTTCCCCGCTGTCGCGTGCCCGGCGGTTCACTACGCCACACACGCCGATCGGCAGAAATACGACATCGTGCAATCCAGCCGCACGCTGACGTTGCTCCGCCAGGAACATCCATCCAAACGCATGGACGGGCGGCTTCACTTCCGCACGCCTGCGGAGATGGTCGCAGCGTGCAAGGAACATCCGGACTGGTTGGTACACTCTTTGGAAATAGCCGACCGCTGCAATTTTGAAATACCGTTCGGCAAGCCGCAGTTCCCGGCATTCGTGCCGCCGGACGGATCGACGCCGCGCGACTTTCTGCACAAGCTCGTGTTGGATGGCCTCCGCCGGCGCTATGGCGAACGTGCCGCGGCCATGCGCTCGCAGGTTGAACAAGAGTTGAGCATCATCAGCGCCGTCGGCTACGAAGAATATTTTCTTGTTGTATGGAACATTCTGCAAGATTGCCGCGCGCATGGTATTGAATGGATCACCCGCGGCAGCGCGGCAGATTCGCTCGTGTGCTATTGTCTCGGTATTTCCGATGTTTGCCCAATTCGGTTTGGCCTCTACTTCCGCCGCTTTCTAAATCAGGAACGCATGGCGCTGAACAAGCTGCCGGACATTGACATTGATTTCCCGCACGACCGCAAAGACGACGTGGTGGACCTCATCTTCGCCAAATACGGCTCAGGACATTGCGCCGTGGTCGGCGGCTTCTCGACGTTCCAGGCCCGCAGCGCGTTCGCGGACGTAGCCAAGGTGCTTGGCATGGCCGAACGCGAAGTGCGGCGCTTCACTGAACATTTTCCGTGGAGCTTTGGCGGCGGTTGGGTGCCGGACGAACACACACCGAGCGGCGGCGCGAAGTTGCGTGAACTGCTCGCTGCCAGTCCGGAAAACCGCGACCTGCCGTTGAACGAAGAACCGTTTAAGACTGCGCTGGACATGGCGGAGTTCCTCGACGGCTTTCCGCGTTATCCAAAAATGCACCCTTGCGGCGTGGTGCTTTCGCGCCAGCCAATCCACGAACTGACGCCAACGTTCATTTCCAACAAGGGCTATCCAACCACGCATTTCGACATGGACGCTGTGGAGGTCATCGGACTGGTAAAGGTAGATGTGCTTGCGCAAGGGGGGTTGGCGGTAATGCGAGACGCGAAGGCGTCACTGGCCAAGCGAGGTGTCACTGTGGACTTGACCGCGCTTGAACCATGGCAAGACTCGCAGGTCTGGGAGATGATTTCCGGCGGCGCGCGGGCAGTGCATCACATCGAAAGCCCCGCCATGACCAGTCTGTGTCGTCAGTGCAATGTGCGCGACATAGACACACTCATCGCTATTGTGAGCGTCATCCGGCCCGGCGCAGCTAACGAAGGCAAGAAACTGGCTTTCACACGGCGTTATCAGGGACTTGAGCCGGTGACGTATCCGCATCCGTCGCTTGAACCCGTGTTGCGCGATACGTTTGGGCTGGTGGTCTATGAGGAACACATTCTGCAAATCTGCGAGGCGTTTGCTGGATTGCCGCCCGGTCGGGCAGACGTGTTGCGCCGGGCATTGAACAAGCAGAAGCGCGCCGCCATTGCAGAGATTCAGCGGGAATTCTTCGCGTCCGCCAAAGGCCGTGGACATGCGCCGGAGAAGATTGAGGAAGTGTGGGGACTGGTTGCGGGTTTTGCGGGTTACGCCTTTTGCAAAGCCCACTCAACGGCCTATGGCGTCGAGGCGTATCAGGCCGCTTGGCTGAAACGGAATTATCCGGCGGAGTTCATGGCGGCGGTGCTGACCAACGGTAAAGGATTTTATGACCCACTCGTTTACGTGCTGGAAAGCTACCGGCTCGGATTGAAATTCCTGCCGCCGACCGTTAACGAACCGGGCCCACAATTCACGACGCACGGCAATACGATTCGTGTCCCGCTGACGCGCACCAAAGGACTAACCGAGCGCACGACTAAACGGTTACTGGCCGAGCGCGAGCGCGGGCCATTCAGTTCGCTGGCCGAATTCCAACGTTGCGTCCAACCGTTGCCGGAAGAATTGGAAGCAATGATTCGCGCCGGCGGCTTCGACGAATTCGGCCAGACGCGAATAAGGCAGTTTTGGGAAGGGCAACAAATTCTGAAGGCTGAGGGCGGAAGGCAGAAGGTGAAATGTGAGCGGCGGAATTTGGAATTTGATTTTGAGGCGGGAAAGAATCCCGTTTCGGATTTCTTCGCGCAGAATTCGACCCTGCTCCGTGAACCCACTCGACGTGAACGGCTGGTAGCTGAGACGGAATTGTTCGGTTACGCCGTGAGCGGGCATCCGTTGGAATTGTTTGATGACGTGGCGTGGGACACCTATTGCCCGGTGGCGCGGCTGAGTGAACACGTCGGCGAAACGGTG
>JBEKKN010000079.1:0-11835 GCA_050010675.1 Verrucomicrobiota bacterium
ACGAAATCCCCGTGCTGGTTTTCGATGAAGTGGATGCCAACATCGGCGGTGAAACGGCCCATGCCGTCGGTGAAAAAATGAAACAGCTGGCGGCCAAGCGGCAGGTCTTGTGCATCACCCATTTGCCGCAAGTCGCTGCGCCCGCGGATGCGCATTACGTGGTAAACAAGGAGGTCAGGAACGGCCGGACGATTTCCGAGATTCACTTGCTGGGCAGGCAGGAGCGCATCACGGAACTGGCGCGGATGCTGGGCGGCCAGAATGACGCCGCCCGCAAACACGCGGAGGCGTTGTTGGACCCGAAAACCGAAGTTAAATGTCTGCGTTAGCGGAGTGCGGCCGTCCCGGGCGCAGCCACGTGGGATGAGTGAGCTGTTGGAAACGATTCTGTGGCTGAAAAGAAGCCTGTGGCTGCGCCCGAGGACGGGCGCACTCCGGGGCGGCTTCAGCCAACCCGCCACCACCGGCAACTTCGGAATTCGGGTTGAAATGAGTCACTCCACCGTCACGCTCTTGGCCAGGTTGCGCGGCTTGTCCACGTCGCAGCCGCGCGCGACGGCGATGTGATAGGCAAACAATTGCAGCGGCACGGAGGCCAGAATCGGATAAATGGGTTCCAGCGCCTTCGGCAGGTAAATCACGTCGTCGGCCACTTTCTTGATTTGTTTGTCGCCTTCCGTGGCCAGCGCGATGATGGGGCCATTGCGCGCGCGAATCATCGCCAGGTTCGCCATCGTCTTGTCGTACATCGAATCCTGCGGCACCACAAAAACCGTCGGCGTCTTCGGATCAATCAGCGCAATCGGGCCGTGCTTCATTTCCGCCGCCGAATAGCCCTCGGCGTGGATGTAGGAAATTTCCTTCAGCTTGAGCGCGCCTTCCAGCGCAATCGGGAACGTGTAGCCGCGGCCCAGGAAAAAGAAATCCTCGGCCCGGGCATATTTCTTCGCGAGTTTCTTGAACACGTCATTTTGCGCCAGGATGGCTTCGAGCTGCTTGGGCACGGCTTCGAGCGCGTGCAGAATTTCCCGCGCGCGATGCGCGGAAAGCAGCCGCGTCCGACCCAGATGCACGGCGAGCAATGATAACACCGTCAGCGTGGAAACAAACGCCTTGGTCGAGGCGACACCGATTTCCGGGCCGGCATGCATGTAAATGCCGCCGTCGGATTCGCGGGCGATGGTGCTGCCGACGACATTGACAATGGCGAGCGCGCGGTGGCCGCGGCGCTTGGCCTCGCGCAGCGCGGCGAGCGTGTCGGCGGTCTCGCCGGATTGCGAAATGACCAGCAACACGGTGTCGCGTTCGAGCGGCGCGTTGCGGTAACAAAATTCATGCGCGAACTCGACCTCCACCGGAATTTGCGCGAGTTCTTCGATTAGATACTCGCCCACGAGCGCCGCGTGCCAGCTCGTGCCGCTGGCGGCAATGACAATGCGTTCGACGGAACGCAATTGTGCCGCCGTCAGGTTCAACCCGCCGAATTTCGCGGTGGCGCCTTCCTTGTCCACGCGGCCGCGCAGCGCGTTTTCCACGGTGCGCGGTTGCTCGAAAATTTCCTTGAGCATGAAGTGCTCGTATTTTCCGCGCACGGCGTCTTCCTGGCTGAATTCGAGGTTGCTGATCTGGACGTTGGCCGTGTCGGCGCCGAGATTAATCACCTCAAAACCATCGGGTGTGATGGTGGCCACGTCATAGTCGTTGAGGTAAACAACTTTTTTCGTGTGCGCGGCCCCGACAAAGGCGTTGGCGTCGCTGGCCAGAAAATTTTCACCCTTGCCGATGCCGATGATGAGCGGCGAACCGCGCCGGGCGCCGATGATGGTATTGGGCTGGTCGGCGCAAACCACGGCCAGGCCGTAGGTGCCGATGACTTCGCGGAGCGCGTCACAAACCGCCAGGGTGAGGGCTTGCGCCCCGGGAGCGCCGGCATCCTGCCGGCGGGTTGGATTATTCCCGCCCGACGAACTCGCCCGCGGGATGCCGGCGCTCCCGGATTTTCGTTTCTCGTAATAATCGCCGATCAAATGCGCGAGCACCTCGGTGTCGGTGTCGGAGCGGAATTTGTGCCCGGCCTTGAGCAGCTTTTCCCGGAGCGCATCGTAATTTTCGATGACGCCGTTGTGAACGATGGCGATTTTGCCGGAGCGATCGAGATGCGGATGGGAATTGCCATCGGATGGCGGCCCATGCGTGGCCCAGCGCGTGTGGGCAATGCCAAGGCTTCCTGCCGCGGGCTCGGATTTCAAGAGGCGCCCGAGGCCCTCGTCAATCCGGCCCTTTTTCTTGCGCAAGAACAGATTGCCATCCTGCACCACGGCAACACCCGCACTGTCGTAACCGCGATACTCCAGCCGCCGCAATCCTTCGAGCAGGATGGGCGAGACTTCTTTTTTACCAACGTATCCGATGATGCCACACATAAAATTTGTAGCGGCGCTCTGTGAGGGCCGGTTTATTTGCGACGGTCATAGACCGCCGCTACAATTCAAAATCCAATCCGCCGCGCCTTGCAAATCGTCCACGACGATCGCGCGCGAAATTGTCTCCGGCGATTCACGTTCGAGTTCCGCGCCATAACCGGTGCGTACCAGTATGCTCTTTTTCACGCCCGCGTTCCAGCCGCATTCCAGATCAATCAGCTTATCACCGATCAAATAGCTTTGCGCGAGGTCCAGGCCGAATTCGTCGCGCGCGTCGAACAGGAATTGCGGCGAGGGTTTGCGGCCACGGCTGGGTTCGCCGGGTTTTTCCGGCGCGATAAAAATTTTCTCAAAGCGCACGCCGCTGCGCGCCAATTCACGGCCAAGATGCTGGTTGACGTTATCCACGTCGGCAAGCGTGAAGTAGCCGCGCCCCACACCGGACTGGTTCGAGACGATGAACAGCCGGAAGCCCGCGTCGCCGAGCCGCTTCAGGCCGGCGGGCGTGGCGGGGAAAATGTTCACGTCCTCCGGCCGGGATAGATAGTTTTTTTCCGCGATAAGCGTGCCATCGCGGTCGAGAAAAATCGCCCGGTTCATTCCGGCAAATTGTGGTTGGAATATGGCAAGAATGGAATTGAATTTTTTGCCGGCCCCGAGCACCCTGTGCTGGTTTCCGTTTTTAAGTCAATTTAACCAACCATCACAACATTCACATGAGCAGAGGCAGATTGGGCATTTTGGTCGGTGGCGGACCGGCGCCGGGCATCAACGGCGTCATCGCGGCGGCCACCATTGAAGGCATCAACCAGGGCTATGAAGTCATCGGTTTTTATGACGGCTTCAAATGGCTCGCGGCGGGCGAGGCGCAGCATTGCCGGCCGCTGACGATCCGCGACGTGAGCGGGATCCATCTCCGCGGCGGCTCGATTCTCGGCACCTCGCGCACCAACCCGACCAAGTCCGAAACCAGCATGCAGAACGTGTTCAAGGTGTTTGAACAACTGGGCATCACCACCTTGGTGACGATTGGCGGCGACGACACGGCGTTTTCCGCCAGCCAGGTGGCCAAGCGCAGCAATGGCAAGATCCATGTCGCCCACGTGCCCAAGACGATTGACAACGACCTGCCGCTCCCCGGATCGACGCCGACGTTCGGTTTTGAAACGGCGCGGCATTATGGCGTGCAACTCGTTCGCAATTTGATGGAAGACGCGCGCACCACCTCGCGCTGGTACATCATCATCAGCATGGGTCGGGCGGCTGGGCATCTGGCGCTCGGCATTGGCAAGGCATCAGCCGCGACGCTTTCCATTATTTCCGAAGAATTCCACGGCCGCCAGGTGACGGTGGACGAAGTGTGCGACATCATCATTGGTTCCATCATCAAGCGCCATGCCGAAGGTTCGGAAAATGGCATTGTCATCCTCGCCGAAGGCCTCATTGAGGCGATGGGCGAACAGGGGCTGGTCAAGTCGCTGCCCGAGGGGCAGCTGGAACGTTTCGGCAAGGTCCTGCGCGATGACCACGGCCACCTGCGGCTCGGTGAAATTGAATTTGGCCGGCTGATGAAGGAGCTGCTGAATCAACGCCTGGAAAAACTCGGGCTTAAAACCACCTTTATTGACAAGGACCTCGGCTACGAACTGCGCTGCGCCGACCCGATACCGTTCGACGCCGAATACACGCGCGACCTCGGTTACGCCGCGGTGAAATTCCTGCGGTCGCCCGAGGCCGAAAAATACGGCGCCATCATCAGCTTCGTGGATGGCAAGATGAATCCGCTGCCGTTTGAGAAAATGCTCGATCCCAAGACCGGCCGGATGCAAAACCGGAAGGTCAACGTGGACGGCGAGGCCTTTGAATGCGCCCGCGCCTACATGATCCGGCTCGAACGCGAGGATTTCGAGAACGCCAAGCAGCTCGCCAAGCTCGCCGCCGTCATCAAACAGACGCCGGAACAATTCAAGGCGCGCTTCGGCTACCTGGTCGGGTTGAAATAAACCCTTCCGGAATCATTTGCGGCGGCGGGAATTCTTCCGCCGCCGTTTTTGTTTTTGAGAACCCGTTCGCGTTCCGCCGCGTCCATCATTAAAGTGGCGCGCGACTTGAATGCGCGCTAGTTTTCCGCATGTTTGTTATTGGACTCGGCACGGCCGCCCCGGCACAACGTTATGCGCAACGCGATTGTTGGGATGTTCTTCGGCAGGCCGGACCCTTCGCGCAACTGGCGCCGCGCTCGCGCGCCATTCTCAAGAAAGTGCTTTGCGGCGACAACGGCATCGCCGCGCGCCATCTCTCGCTCAATCCGCTGACCGAAGTTTTCAATCTCACCCCCGACGTGCTGCAGGCGCGTTTCACCCGACATGCGCCGGCCCTGGCCGCGGAGGCCGCCCAACGCGCGTTGCAGGACGCCGGCTGCGCGCCCGCCGATATTGATGCCGTGCTCATCAGCACCTGTACCGGTTATTTGTGTCCGGGACTGACGAGTTACGTGAGCGAACGGCTCGGGTTGCGCGCGGATGTCTTCGCCCTGGATCTGGTCGGGCAGGGCTGCGGCGCGGCGTTGCCCAATCTGCGCACGGCCGAGGCCCTGCTGGCCGCCCAACGCGCCCAAAAGGTGTTGTCCGTCTGCGTCGAGGTCTGCAGCGCGGCGTTTTATCTGGACGACGACCCGGGCGTGCTCATCAGCGCCTGTTTGTTTGGCGACGGTGCCGGTGCGGCGGTGCTCGCCGCCAAACCCCGATCGAACCAGCGGCGGGTGGCCTGGAAATTCGGTTCAACCTGCCTCGCGCCGGACAAGCGCGATACGCTGCGGTTCGGCCATAAGAACGGCATGTTGCGAAACATGCTGTCCCCGCAGGTCCCGCAAATTGCCGGCGGCGAAGCCGCGAAACTTTTGGCCGAATCCCTGGCCACCGCCGGGGTCCGGCGCGAGCGCGTGGCGGGCTGGGTTTTGCACACCGGCGGACGCGATGTGCTGCTCGCGCTGCGGGACAAGCTCGATTTGACCGAATCCGATGTTCGCCACAGCGCCGCCGTGCTCCGCGAATACGGCAACATCAGCAGCCCCACCGTGTATTTCGTGCTGCAACGCGCCTTGCACGATGCCGTGCCGGCCGGATGGTGGTGGATGTCGTCGTTTGGCGCGGGTTTCAGTTGCCATGGTGCATTGCTGGAAGTCGGATAATCGTTCCCGTCCTCCTGCTCGTTCTCGAAATGAACCGTCTGGTCCAACCTGAATTGCTCGACGAACTGCCGTTCGATGACCCGCGCGCCCGGTGGTCACGCCGCGACTTGCGCCGCGTCAATGCCTGGATGCGCAATGTCTCCATCATGGCCCGGGCGTTGCAAACCGCTGTCACTGGGGCGGCGCCGAAACAAATCATCGATCTGGGTGCGGGCGACGGCCATTTTTTTTTACGCGTCGCAAAAAAAACCTCTTCCCGCTGGCCGGACACGAAAGTGACACTGCTCGACAACCAGAACCTCATCGGGCCGCCAACACTGGCATTGTTCACGCCGCTCGGCTGGCACGCGGAAGCGGTGGCGGCGGACGTTTTTGAATGGCTGCCCACCGTCGAGGGGATGGACGTGGTCGTCGCCAATCTGTTCCTCCATCATTTTGAAGACGCGCAGCTGGTGAAATTATTTCGGGCCGTGGCCGGCCGCGCGCGCCTGTTCGTGGCCATTGAACCGCGCCGCGCGTCCTGGCCGTTGTTTTGCAGCCGGCTGCTATGGGCGATCGGCTGCAATGCCGTGACCCGTCATGACGCGGCCGTGAGCGTGCGCGCGGGATTTTCCGGCAGCGAACTTTCGGCGTTGTGGCCGGCGGACCGGGACTGGCAATTGACCGAGTGCCGCACGGGATTTTTCAGCCACTTATTCGTCGCCCGCCGTACGGATTGAAAACATGGCCGCGAAACCCATCACCATTGTCGGCGGCGGGCTGGCCGGGTTGACCCTCGGCATCGGGCTGCGTCAGCACGGCGTGCCGGTGACCGTGTGGGAAGCCGGTCACTACCCGCGGCATCGGGTTTGCGGCGAATTCATCAGCGGACGCGGCCAGGAAACGCTGTCCCGGCTCGGCCTGTGCGAATTGCTCGAACGCGCGGGCGCCGTGAACGCCGCCAGCGCGGCCTTCTTTTCGGCAACCCAATCGGCCCCGCCCCGGTCCCTGCCCACCCGCGCCCTCTGCCTGTCGCGCTTTACGCTGGACCATGCGCTTGCCGCTGAATTCCGCCGGATCGGCGGTGAATTGCGGGAAGACCAGCGCCGGCGCGAAGGGGATTTCGGCGAAGGCATCGTCCGCGCCACGGGGCGGCGCGCGCAAGCAGGGGAAAACGGTTCGCGCTGGTTCGGCTTGAAGGCGCATGCACGAAATGTGGCCTTGACGGCCGACCTGGAAATGCATGTTTCGCCGCGCGGCTACGTCGGCCTGTGCTGGGTGGATGGCGGCGCGGTGAACGTTTGTGGATTGTTCCGGCGACGGGCGGGTGAGGGGCAGACGCCGCACAACTGGCGCGAATGGCTGTGCGGTCCGGCCGGGTCACCGTTGAACCAACGGCTGGCGGCGGCGGAATTCGACGAGAGTTCGTTTTGTGCGGTGGCCGGGATTTCGTTGCGGCCGCAACGCGCCGCCGCCCGCGCTGAATGTTGCATTGGCGACGCCATCACCATGATTCCGCCCGTGACCGGCAACGGGATGTCCATGGGGTTCGAATCCGCCGGAGTGGCCATTGAACCGCTGGCCGCCTGGAGCCGGGGCGAGGTTCCGTGGGCGCAAGCTCAGCACTTGTTGGCGCGCCGGTGCGACACCGCATTTGCGCGGCGGCTGGCGTGGGCCAAATGGTTGCAACGGATGATGCTTACACCATCGCTCCATGGTGTCCTCGTCCGGTTCATCTCGCGCAGTGATTGGTTCTGGCGGGCGGCCTTTGAACGGACGCGCTGAAATTTTTGTAGCGGCGGTCTGTGACCGCCGGCTAATTTACAAATGCGACGCTCGCAGAGCGCCGCTACAACACAAAAGATGAAACCGCTCCCGGATTGCAGGCTCTACACTTTCGTGGACACGGCCTATTTGTCGGGCCGCGCGCCGGAGATCGTGGCCCAGCAACTCTGCGACGGTGGCAGTGATTTGATCCAGCTCCGCGCCAAAAAATCGACGCCCGCTGAAATCCGGCGCATGGCGGAAAAAATCCTGTCCATCACCCAACGCGCGGACGTGGGCCTCGTGATCAACGACCATGTGGACATCGCCGACGACCTTGATGCGGAACTTTGTCATTTGGGCCAGGAGGATTTTTTTGATTCGGGCCACTTGCAAGTTTCCGAACTCCGAACTCCGAACTCCGAACTCCGAATCGGTTTGTCCACCCATTCGCCAGAGCAGGCGAAGCGCGCCCTGGCAGCCGGACCTGATTACGTTGCGATCGGACCGGTATATGCGACCGGCACCAAACCGACTGCCCGGCCGGTAACACTGGAATACGTCCGCTGGGCGGCCGCGAACGTCTCCATTCCTTGGTTTGCCATTGGCGGCATCACGCTGGAAAATCTCGGCGACGTCCTGGCTGCCGGCGCGCGGCGGGTTTGTGTCGTATCGGCGATTCTCAATGCGCCGGACGTGGCCAAAGCGTGTGCGGAATTTCGCCGGCGGTTGGAATGATTTTGGTCACGGGCTGTTTTGCGGATTGCCGTGCTGTTGCACCAACCAGCGCATGGCCGTGACTTCGCCGTAGATTTTTACCCGCTCCTGGAAACTGACTTTTTCCGCATCCGTCAGTCCGGGTGCGATGGCTTCAAAACTTTTGTCGAGCTGACTCAGCATGGCCTTCTGTTGCCGGAGTTCCTGCAATCTCTGGTCCGGGGTTTCCCCGCCAAGGAAATCATAGCTGGTATTGGGGTCCAGTTGATCGAACATCTTTTCCTCGACGGCCATGCCGACCAGTTGATTGATGATGTAATTGCCGCTGGCTCCGCTGTTGAGCTGGCTTCCCAGCAGCATTCCCATCTGCGCAAGATTCCCGGCGGAACTATTATCGCCGACATTCAACTCCTGCTTTTGCAGGTCCGCCATTTGCGAGGCCAGTTGTTTGAGGGCGGCCAGTTCCGGCTGGGTATCTCCGATCGACCCAGCCCCCGCGGTCTGGGTTGAGTCCAGGGCTGATTTCCCCAGAAACAATCCCAATTCCTCCGCGTTCAACTGGGATTCCAGCGTGTAATTTTCAAACTGCGGTTTGCCCGTGGCGGCCACCAGATCCTTGACCGCCGCGTCGGACTGACCGCTTTGGAAATAGGTTTGGGCCGACAGGTAGTTTGCCAGCGAGTTGCTGGGCGACGATGCCTTGAACTGGTCCAGCCACTTGCGGCGGTCCTCGGGGAATACATTACGCGCCAGGACCGCCAGCTCCACCTGCGGGTTGTCGGGGAAGTTGGTGGCCGCCTCCTTCAAATAATTGGTGTTGTTGAGGACATGAAACGCGGCCAGCAGGCTGTCGGCGGAGCGGTGGTGCAACGCCAGCCAGGCCTCAACTTTTTGGGACAAACTTTCCTGGGAACCGGCGTCCCGGGCGGCTGGTTGCGGCTTGGCGGCCAGAATATTGGTGGAGTGATAGGAGAAATCCTCCTGGGGTTCCAGGATGATGCGCGTGAGCTTGTCCTCCTTTTGCGCGTTCAGATTGTAGAAATGCACAATGGTCCACAGGATGACCACCAGCAAGGTCAACGCCAGAAGCCACTTTCGGATCGACGCGCTTTGCATGCAGCCAGGGTAGCCGATTTACCCGCCGCCGTCACACCTTTTTTGAAGCGCCGGAGAACTGAAGTCCCGGCGTTTGCAGGCAATGTTCTGTGATTTCGCCGGGTCCGGTGTGTATAACTTGAGCTTGAAGAAATTATTCGTACGGTTTATATACAAATGGTGGTAATTCAATCAGGAGCCAGATTCCCGCATTGTGCCTCGGACCGGTGGCGGAACTGGTTTTTTTTTCAATTGGTTTGCGGGCTTTGGCTGCTGGCGATTGCCCGGGTTTCCGCCGGAAATTTTTACGCCGGCACCTCGCCGGCCAATGTCCCCTGGCCCGGCGGCCTGGTGCCGTATGAATTCACCAACAGCCTGACCAACACGCAGCCGGTGATCTATCTCGCCGGTCTACGTGAATGGGAACTGGCCGCCAACGTCAAGTTCGTCCCGCACACCAATCAATCGCATTGGATTCTTTTCACGTACAACACCAACTGGATTGACAACGTCTCCGCCAGCACCAATCCCCAGATCGTAACCATTGCCAGCCTCAGCCGCGCGCAGGTCTGCCACGAGATGGGGCACTCGTTCGGGTTCACCCACGAAAACATCCGGCCCGACCAGACCAATTATTTGACCGTGCTAACCAGCAACGTTGCGCCCGGCTACTTGTCGTTTTTTCAAGTGGATCCCACCAGCGTCACCAATGGCCCGTATGACTTCGAATCGGTGATGCATTTGGGCTGGAATTTTGGCTCGACCAATCCCGTCATACTCGCCACGCAACAGCCCAAGCCGCCCTATTTTCCGCGCTACCAATTTCGCATGGGCAATTACTGTCTCAGCCCGGGCGACCGCGCGGCGCTGGCGTATCTTTACGGTCCGCCGGCCGTGCCGCTCACCAACCTCGTCACCACCACCGCCGATGTCGGCCCCGGCAGTTTGCGCGCGGCGATTTATTACGCGACCGATCATCCCGGCACGACCATCCGGTTCAACATCGCGACCAATGACCCCGGCTACAGCAACGGCGTTTTCAACATCCACCTCACCGGCCTGCTGCCTCCGCTGGTGGCCAGCGGCACGGTGATTGACGGTTCGACCGAGCCGGGTTTTGCGGGCAAACCGCTCATCTTCGTGGACGGTTCGCAGATGATTCCCGAAGCCTACGCGCCCGGCAGCGCCACGGGCCTGCTCATTTACTCATCGGACAACCAGATCAAAAACCTTTCCTTCTCCGGCTTCAACTGGAACGGCCTGACGCTGCTTTATCCCGATGCGACCAACAACACCATTTCTGGCTGCTGGTTTGGGCTCGATTTCACCGGCACCCACGCCGCGCCGAACGCGTATCAGGGAATTTTAATCGCCGCCGGCGCGAGCGGAAACCTCATCGGCGGCACGAATCCCGACGGGTCGGGACGCAATGTCCTCTCCGGCAATGCGCAATACGGCATCTTCATCACCGACTCGAACACGACCGGCAATGTGGTGCTCGGCAACTATATCGGCACCGATTTTTCCGGCAGCAATGCGCTGGCCAATGGGTTGAGCGGGATACTCATCGGCAACGGCTCCAGCAGCAACACCGTGGGCAGCACCAATCCGGTGGGACGAAACATTATTTCCGGCAACACCCAGTACGGCATTTACCTGACCAATACGACGGGCAACGTCATTTCGGGAAATTACCTCGGTATGAACGCCACCGGCATCGCTGCTCTCGCCAACCAAAAGAGCGGCATCGCCCTCTTTGGCGGCAGCCAAAACCTCATTGGCGGTACCGGCGCCGGTGCGGGCAATGTTCTTTCCGGCAATGGTGAATATGGCATCGACATCGGCAATCCCGTGGCCACGGGAAATCTTGTTCAAGGCAATCTCATCGGCCTGGATGCCACCGGCACCAACGGCATCGGCAACGGCATTGGCTATGGCGGCCTGATCCTGGAAGGCGGCGCGACCAACAATACCGTCGGCGGAACGGTCCCCGGCGCGCGGAACGTCATTTCCGGCAACAACCCCGCCGGGGTTTTCTTTAATGGCGCCAACACCAGCGGCAACCTTGTCGAGGGAAATTACGTTGGCACCGACGGCACCGGCACCAATGCCGTTCCCAACACCCTCGCCGGCATTTACCTGCCGTTTGGCACCGCCGGGAATGTCATCGGCGGCACCGTCGCCGGCGCGCGCAATGTCATTTCCGGCAACGGCAGCTACGGCGTTTACCTGGCCAGCCCGGCCACCAGCGGCAATGTGGTGGAGGGGAATTACATCGGCATCAGCCCGGATGGCACACAGGTCGTGGGCAGCACCTTCGCGGGCATCATCATCTTTGCCGGCGCGAACAGCAACCTCATCGGCGGCGCGGTCACGGGAGCGGGCAATGTCATTTCCGGCTTCTTCGGCTACGGCGTCTATATCGACAATGTCGGCACCAGCGGAAATTGGATTGAAGGCAACGATATCGGGACGGACGCCACCGGCACCAATGCGTTGCCGAATTCCACCGGCCTCATCATTTTTGGCGGCACCACCAATAACATCATCGGGCTCAAACCCGACGGCTCCGGCAGTGGCAACCAGATTGCCTTCAATTATGGGGATGGCGTTTTGGTTGGTGATACCAACACGGCGGGAATCGGCATCCGCGGCAATTCCATCTTC
>JBEKKN010000080.1:0-11586 GCA_050010675.1 Verrucomicrobiota bacterium
ACTTAAACCTTACCTGAAAATGCTTGTGAATGCTCAAACCGTAACCGTCCTGCCAGGGCCGCCGAACCGCGTCGGCATCGCTGCCGACCACGGAGGTTACGAGTTGAAAGAATATCTGGCCGGGAAGTTGCGCGAAGCCGGCCATGAAGTGGTTGACTTTGGCGACGGTCGCCCGAAAGAGGACGATGACTATCCGGATTTCATCGTGCCGCTGGCTCGCGCGGTTGCCGCCGGGACGGTGAAACGCGGCATTGGAATCTGCGGAAGCGGTGTCGGGGCGACGGTCTGCGCAAACAAAGTGGCGGGAGTCCGGGCCTGCTTGATTCATGAAAACTTTTCGGCGCATCAAGGCGTCGAGGACGATGATTTGAACCTCATCTGTTTTGGCGGCCTCGTGGTCGGCCACGCCCTCGCCTGGGAATTAACGCAGGCCTTTCTCGCCGCGCAATTCACCGGCGCGGAGCGTTTTCGTCGCCGGCTGGCGAAAATTGCAGCTTTGTGCACCGCGCCCGGATCACGAGCAGATGGCACACCGTCAAGCCTTCAACAATCCGCAGTGATTGAAGCTGAAGTCGGATGGCGTGAAGAGGAAAACTTAACTTATGGCCGCTGAAAAATTATTCGATGGGTTGAAGGAACTGGCACTGGACCTGCGCTGGTCATGGAATCATTGCACCGACGAAGTGTGGCGGCAGCTTGATCCCGCGCTCTGGGAACTCACGCAAAACCCCTGGGTGGTCCTGCAAACTGTTTCCAAAGACAAACTCAAGAGCGTGCTGGCCGATCCGGCCTTTCGCAAGAAAGTGGATGACCAGTTGCAAGCCGAGCGCCAGGCGGCAGAGACGCCCGCGTGGTTTCAGCAAAATCATCCGCAGTCGCCCTTGAAGTGCGTCGCTTATTTTAGCATGGAATATATGTTGAGCGAAGCGCTGCCCATTTATTCCGGCGGATTGGGCAATGTGGCTGGAGATCAGCTCAAAGCCGCCAGCGACTTGGGCGTGCCGGTGATCGGCGTGGGGTTGCTCTACCAACAAGGCTATTTTCGCCAGGTGATTGACAAGGACGGAGCGCAACAGGCTCTTTATCCATATAACGACCCCGGACAGTTGCCGATCACGCCGTTGCGCCAGGCGAACGGCGAGTGGTTGCGATTGGAAATCACCTTGCCGGGCTACTCGGTCTGGCTGCGCGCCTGGCAGGTGCAAGTGGGTCGAGTGAAGCTTTACCTGCTGGACAGCAATGACGCGGCGAACTTTCCCGCGCATCGCGGAATTACCAGCGAACTGTATGGCGGCGGACCGGAGTTGCGCCTCAAGCAGGAATTGCTGCTTGGGATTGGCGGCTGGCGATTGCTCGCGGCGCTCGGCATCAAGCCGGATGTCTGCCACTTGAACGAAGGTCACGCAGCCTTTGCCGTGTTGGAGCGCGCCCGCAGTTTCATGCAGGAGAACGCGCAGCCTTTTGAAGTGGCGCTGGCTGCCACGCGGGCGGGAAATGTATTCACGACCCACACAGCGGTGGCTGCGGGTTTTGATCGCTTCACTCCGGCACTCATCGAACAATACCTCGGTCATTATGCCACTGAAAAACTCGGCATCACCATCCACGACTTGCTGGCCTTGGGCCGCCAGAATCCGAACGATGCTTCGGAAAGTTTCAACATGGCTTATCTGGCCATTCGTGGCAGCGGGTCGGTGAATGGCGTGAGCCGTTTGCATGGAAAAGTCAGCCGGCATTTATTTGAACCGCTATTTCCGCACTGGCCGGAGGAAGAAATTCCCATCGGCCATGTAACGAACGGAGTTCACATGCCGACCTGGGATTCGGCGGCTGCCGACGAACTCTGGACGAAGGCCTGTGGCAAAGACCGCTGGCTGGGAACGGCGGAAACTCTTGAACAGGATATTCGCCGCGTCTCCGACGACAATCTTTGGCAATTTCGCATCGCCACCAGCAAGTCGCTGGTGGAATACGCCCGTGAACGGCTGGCCCGGCATTATGCAGCCGCCGGAGCACCGTCCGAGACGGTTGAAGAGGCGAAGCATCTGTTTGACCCCAATGCGTTGACACTGGGTTTTGCGCGGCGCTTTGCGACCTACA
The DNA here is from genome assembly GCA_050010675.1 of Verrucomicrobiota bacterium. Lineage (GTDB taxonomy): Bacteria > Verrucomicrobiota > Verrucomicrobiia > Limisphaerales > UBA11358 > UBA11358. The sequence continues at coordinate 2,101 of JBEKKN010000080.1, forward strand.
AAAGACCAAATCTTCTGCTGCATGACCCGGAGCGGCTGCTTCGTTTGTTATCCAATCCCCAGCGTCCGGTGCAACTCATCATTGCGGGCAAGGCTCATCCGGCAGACTTGGCGGGACAAGCACTGATCCAAAAGTGGATTCAGTTCATTCGCCGACCAGATGTTCGTCCGCATGCGGTTTTCCTGAGTGATTACGACATGCAATTGACCGAACGCCTCGTGCAAGGCGTGGATGTCTGGATCAATACGCCACAGCGGCCTTGGGAAGCGTGTGGCACGAGCGGCATGAAGGTGCTGGTCAATGGCGGCATCAATCTTTCGGAATTGGACGGCTGGTGGGCCGAAGCGTATGTCCCGGATTTGGGCTGGGCGCTGGGCGACGGTCAGGAGCATGGCAGCGATCCGGCCTGGGACGCGGCTGAAGCCGAGGCCCTCTACGAACGACTCGAACACGAGGTGATTCCCGAATTTTACACCCGCAATGAGAAAGGCATTCCCACGGCCTGGGTCGCGCGGATGCGTGAAAGCATGGCGCGGTTGACCCCGCGCTTCTCCGCCGATCGCACCGTGCGCGAATACACCGAACAACATTATCTTCCGGCGGCAATATGCTGCCAATCGCGCGTGGCCAACAAAGGCACTATCGGCAAGCAAATGGTTGACTGGCGGCACAGCCTGGAACAGAAATGGGCCACGGTCCGCTTCGGTCAAGTAAAGGTGGAGACCAAAGGCGAGCAACTCATCTTTGAGGTTCAAACCGGTCTCCATGGCCTCGATCCAAAGGCGGTGAGAGTGGAACTATACGCTGACGGAATCAAAGGTGGTCCTCCCGTGCGGCAGAAGATGACCTGCCTTCACTCACTGGCGGATGAATCAGGCAGTTATATTTACAGCGCGACTGTGCCTGCAACCCGTCCGCAGACGGACTATACCGCGCGAGTAACGCCACATTGCGACGGCGTCGCGATTCCACTGGAAGATTCACGAATCCTTTGGCAGCGATGAAAATAGCCAGCCCAAATATCCTGACCATCAACGGCGGCTCGTCGAGCATCAAGTTCGCGCTGTATGCGGCGGTCAAACCATTGAAACGCGGGCTATATGGAACGATCGATCGCATTGGCTTGAGCGGAACGAATCTAACCTTTCATGACGCGAATGATATGCCACAGGCCAGTCGCAAACTCATTGCCGCCGACCACAAATCGGCCGCGAATAGGCTGCTGGACTGGCTCGAAACCCAGCCGGATTTCACCTCGGTCAAAGCCGTTGGCCATCGCGTGGTTCATGGCATGAAGCACACCGAGCCGGAAATCGTCACGCCGGAATTACTGGCCGAACTGCATCGCATCAGTCCTTACGACCCGGATCATCTGCCGCGCGAGATCGAGTTAATTGAAGCGTTTCGCCAGCGTCATCCGAAACTGCCGCAGTTGGCCTGCTTTGACACAGCGTTCCACCAGACCATGCCGCGCGTGGCCAAGCTGCTGCCGATTCCACGACGCTACGATGCAAAAGGAATTCAACGCTACGGTTTCCATGGCTTGTCCTACGCTTATTTGATGGAAGAACTCGCGCGCCTCGGCGACCCGGCGGCAAAGACTGGTCGCGTCATACTCGCGCATCTCGGCAACGGCGCGAGTTTGGCCGCCGTGCGCGACGGCAAGAGCATTGACACCAGCATGGGCTTTACGCCGACGGCGGGATTGGTGATGAGCACGCGCTCCGGCGATCTGGATCCCGGCCTGGCACCGTATCTGGCGCGAACCGAAAATATGTCCACCAAACAATTTTACGAAATGGTCAATCATGAGTCCGGGCTGCTTGGCGTTTCGGAGACCAGTTCCGATATGCGCGACTTGCTCGACCATGAAAAAGCGGACGTGCGCGCGGCAGAAGCCGTGGCGCTATTTTGTTATCAGGCGAAAAAATGGATCGGTTCGTTCGCCGCGGCGCTCGGTGGATTGGACACATTCGTTTTCGCCGGAGGCATTGGTGAAAATGCTCCACTGGTGCGCGCCCGCATTTGTGAAGGAATTGGCTTTCTCGGCATCGAGCTGGATGCGTCGTGCAATACTGAAAACATGTCCGTAATTTCCACTAATGCCAGCCGGGTCACGGTTCGTGTCATTCGCACGGATGAAGAACTGATGATTGCGCGCTCGGTTTTGCGTCTCTGTCAAGTGATGACAAGGTGATGCTATGCCACTTACTCAAGCCATTGCTGCACCTGCCGCCGTTACTCCTGCTGCCAACGATTCGACTGACGGACTCACAAGTAATGAGGCCCGCCTTCGATTGGAAAAGTCGGGGCCAAATTCCATGCCTGACACTTCATCGCATCCGGCGCAAAGAACGCTTGAAAAATTGTGGGCGCCGATTCCTTGGATGTTGGAAGCCGCGATCATCTTGGAACTGGTGCTTGGCAAGTATGTCGAAGCTGGGATTATCGCCATGCTTTTATTTTTCAACGCCGCTCTGGGTTTCTTTCAAGAAGGCCGCGCGCAAGCAACCCTCGCCGCGCTGAAAAAACGTCTCGCGCTGACCGCCTCGGTCCGTCGCGATGGCGTGTGGAAAAATCTTCCGGCCGCCGACCTGGTGCCAGGTGACAGCGTGAAGCTCTCACTCGGTGGCGTTGTCGCTGCAGACGTGAAGCTAACCGGAGGAAATGTTCTGCTCGATCAATCCATGCTCACCGGCGAATCCATCGGAACTGAAGCGGGGCCAGGATTCCAAACTTTTGCCGGGGCGCTGGTGCGACGCGGCGAGGCGGTTGCACAGGTCACGGCGACGGGAATTCATACCAAGTTCGGTCGCACAGCCGAACTGGTGCGCACGGCTCACGTCGTCAGTTCACAACAACACGCCGTGTTGCGAGTCGTGCGCAATCTCGCGGTGTTCAACGGCATTCTGATTATTCTTCTGGTGACGTATGCGCTGGCTCATGCCATGCCGGCGGGCGAGATCATCCCGTTGGTATTAACGGCAATTCTGGCTTCCATTCCCGTTGCGCTGCCGGCCACGTTCACGCTTGCCAGTGCGCTGGGGGCGCGCGCCTTGGCGCGTCAGGGCGTTTTGCCAACGCGGCTCTCGGCGGTGGACGAGGCGGCCTCAATTGATGTGCTGTGCGCCGACAAAACCGGCACGCTCACGCGCAATCAACTTTCAGTGACGACAGTCCAACCGCTGCCGGGCTTTGATGAATCGCAGGTCTTGACCATGGCGGCGCTCGCCAGTTCCGACGGTGGACAAGACCCGGTGGACTTGGCAATTCGCTCCGCAGCGGCACAGAAAGTTTCTGCAAACCCGCCCAAATTATCTCATTTCATACCTTTCGATCCAGCGACGAAAATGTCCGAGGCGGCAGCGACTGATGCGAGCCTTGGAACCGTGCGCATCATTAAAGGAGCCTTCGCTGTCGTCGGCGCGCTCGCAGTTCCTTCACCGACGGCGACGGCGGCGGCAAACGAACTGGAAGCGAAAGGCTTTCGCGTGTTGGCTGTGGCAGCGGGACCGCCGGCGGCGATGCAACTCATGGGATTGATCGCCCTCAGCGACCCGGCCCGCGAAGATTCCCCCGCGCTGGTTACGGAACTGAAATCTCTTGGCGTCCGCACGGTGATGGTGACAGGCGACGCTCCGGCGACGGCGGCCATTGTCGCTCATGCCGTCGGTCTTGATGGCGCAGTGTGTCCACCCGGCCCGATCGCAAATGACGTTCGCCCGGAAAGTTTCGCCGTGTTTGCCGGCGTCCTGCCCGAAGACAAATTCAAATTGGTGAAGGCGTTTCAAAAAACCGGCAACATCATCGGCATGTGCGGCGACGGTGCCAACGATGCGCCCGCGTTGCGCCAGGCGCAAATGGGAATCGCAGTTTCGACGGCAACCGATGTGGCCAAGTCCGCCGCTGGGATGGTGCTTATCAATCCCGGACTCGCTGGCATTGTTGCCGCCGTCAAAGAAGGGCGCATCACATTCCAGCGCATTCTGACTTACACGCTGAATTCCTTGACCAAGAAGGTAGTGCAGGTGCTGTTTCTTGGCGTCGGCCTGATTATGACTGGACACGCGGTTCTTACTCCCATGCTGATGATCATCGTGATGATGGCGGGCGATTTGCTCGGCATGTCGTTGACCACCGACAATGTGCGGCCTTCCTTGTTGCCAAATAGTTGGCGCATCGGCACCCTGACCATCGCGGGCATTTTCATGGGTGTTTCCGAGTTGGCGTTCTGCGGCGGCGCACTCGCCTTCGGACATTTCCACCTGAAGCTGGCCATCGCAACCTTGCAAACTCTGGCGTTCTTCGTTCTCGTCTGCGGAAACCAGGCGACCATGTATGCTGTGCGCGCCCGTGGGCGAATTTGGTCATCTCCCCGTCCCAGCCGCTGGCTCGTCTTGTCTTCAGTCGCTGATCTGGTGATCGCCGTGACACTGGCCGGATTCGGCTGGCTCATGCTGCCGCTGCCATTGTGGGTGTTGGGTAGCGTGCTTGCCGGGGCTTTCGCCTTCGCCTTCGCCTTGGATTTGGTGAAGGTATCGGTCTTTGCTCGCTTAAAAATCACATAAAAAAACTATTTATTATGCAAACCAAAACACTCACACCAGAACTGCTCCAACAGATTGACGCCTATTGGCGTGCTGCCAATTATCTGTCGGTCGGCCAGATTTATCTCTACGACAATCCATTGCTGAAGCGACCGCTGGCGCTCGCAGATGTGAAACACATGCTGCTGGGACATTGGGGCACGACGCCCGGACAGAATTTCATTTATGCACACTTGAACCGGGTCATCAAGAAATACAACCTCGACATGATTTACGTTTCCGGTCCCGGACACGGCGGCCCTGCGGTCGTGGGGAACACTTACCTCGAAGGCACTTACAGCGAGATTTATCCCAACATCAGCCAGGATGAGGCCGGGCTGAGAAAACTTTTCCTGCAATTCTCATTTCCCGGCGGCATTCCCAGCCACGCTTCGCCGGAATGTCCTGGCTCGATCCACGAGGGCGGCGAGCTGGGCTATTCGCTCAGCCATTCTTTCGGGGCGGTGTTTGATAATCCTGATCTCGCGGTCGCCTGCGTTGTCGGCGATGGCGAGGCGGAAACCGGTCCGCTGGCCACGGCATGGCATTCCAACAAATTTCTTGATCCGGCCACCGATGGCGCTGTGCTGCCGATCCTGCATCTCAATGGCTACAAAATTTCCAATCCCACATTGCTTGCGCGCATCACCCGCGAGGAATTGGAACAGTTGTTTCGTGGCTACGGCTGGACGCCTTACTTTGTTGAAGGTCATGAACCGGCGCTGATGCACGAGGCGATGGCTGCGACGCTGGACATCGCGGTGGAACAAATAAAAAAAATCCAGAACAATGCTCGCGTGAATGGCGACCTCACGCGTCCGCGCTGGCCGATGATCGTGCTCAACTCACCGAAAGGCTGGACGGGTCCGAAAATGGTGGATGGCCTGCAAGTGGAAGGAACCTTTCGCGCGCATCAAGTGCCGCTCTCTGATCCAGCGACCCATCCTGAACATCTCAAGCTGCTGGAGGACTGGCTAAAAAGTTACCGGCCTGAGGAGTTGTTTGATGAGCAAGGCCGATTGAAACCGGAACTGGCCGAGCTTGCGCCCAAAGGAAAACGACGCATGGGCGCAAATCCCCATGCCAACGGCGGTATTTTACTTCGCGATCTGCGGATGCCTGATTTTCGCGACTACGCGGAAGCCGTGCCCGCGCCGGGAATTCGCGGCATTGGCGATACGCGCGTGCTCGGTCCATTCCTGCGCGATGTGGCGAAGCTGAATCAACCGCAACGAAATTTCCGCATCTTCGGCCCGGATGAAACGCTCTCGAATGGTTTGGAAGCCATCTTTGAAACAACGAAACGCCAATGGGACGCCGCGACGGTGCCGGACGACGAGTTTCTCGCGCCCACTGGCCGCGTGATGGAAATGTTGAGCGAGCACCAATGCGAAGGCTGGCTCGAAGGTTATCTGCTGACCGGGCGGCATGGACTCTTCAACTGCTACGAGGCATTCATTCATATTGTGGATTCGATGTTCAACCAGCACGCCAAATGGCTGAAAGTTACTTCGTGCCTGCCGTGGCGGCGGAAGATTGCCTCGTTGAACTATTTGCTCGCCTCGCATGTCTGGCGGCAGGATCACAATGGATTCACGCACCAAGACCCTGGATTTATTGATCATGTCGTGAACAAGAAGGCCAGCATCGTGCGCGTTTATCTGCCGCCTGATGCAAACTGTCTACTGTCGGTGATGGATCATTGTCTTCGCAGCCGCCACTACGTCAATGTCGTGATTGCGGGCAAACATCCGTCGCCACAATGGCTGACGATGGACGCCGCCGTCAAGCATTGCACCGAAGGCATCGGCATCTGGCAGTGGGCCAGCAACGACCAGAACGCCACGCCTGACGTAGTCATGGCCTGCTGCGGCGACGTGCCCACGCTGGAGACGCTCGCCGCCGTTTCAATTCTGCGCGAGCATCTGCCCGAACTGAAAATCCGCGTGGTCAACGTCGTTGACCTCATGCGGCTGCAACCAAAAAGCGAGCATCCGCACGGGTTGAGCGACGAGGATTTCGACGATCTCTTCACGAAGAACAAACCGGTCATCTTCGCCTTCCACGCCTATCCGTGGTTGATCCACCGGCTGACCTACCGCCGCACCAACCACGACAACATCCACGTCCGCGGCTACAAGGAAGAAGGCACGATCACCACGCCGTTCGACATGACGGTGCTGAACGAGCTGGACCGTTTTCATCTCGTAATGGACACGATTGATCGCCTGCCCCAGACCGGCGACAAAGGCATTTATTTGAAGCAGCAGCTCAAGGACAAGCTGATCGAGCACAAGCAATACATAGATAAAAACGGTCAGGACCTGCCGGAAATCCGCAACTGGAAATGGAGCAACGCCCAATGAACACTCAAAAGTTAATAGATACCGCGAAGGCGCTGTTCGCCGACCATAAAGGGCTGCTGGCGATGGATGAGAGCGATCCCACCTGCAACAAGCGTTTCGCGAAGCTGGGCATTCCACAGACCGTGGAAGCCCGTCGTGCTTATCGGGAATTGATCGTGACCGCGCCCGGTCTCGGCGAAAGCATCAGCGGCGCGATTTTTTTTGACGAAACAATCCGCCAGCAGAAGCAAGACGGCACTCCATTTCTCAAAGTCCTCACCGATGCGGGCATCATTCCCGGCATCAAAGTAGATACCGGGGCCAAGGACCTGGCCGCGCATCCGGGTGAAAAAATCACTGAAGGTCTGGACGATTTGCGTGACCGCCTAAAAGAGTATTTTCAAATGGGCGCGCGTTTCGCCAAGTGGCGCACGGTGATTACCATCGGCGAAAACATTCCCAGCCGCAGTTGCATCGAGGCCAACGCACACGCGCTGGCTCGTTACGCCGCGTTGTGCCAGGAAGCCGGACTCGTCCCCATCGTCGAGCCGGAAGTGCTCATGGACGGCGAACATACTTTGGAGCAATGCCGCAAAGTCACGGAGGAAACTTTGCGAAATGTTTTCATCCAGCTCAATTGCCAGCGCGTCTTGCTGGAAGGCATGATTCTCAAGCCCAACATGGTGCTGCCGGGATTGACTTGTCCCATGCAGAAATCCGTGGACGAAGTAGCCGACACCACAATGAAGAGTCTATGGCGAACCGTCCCCGCTGCGGTTCCAGGGATTGCCTTTTTGTCCGGCGGCCAGTCCGCCGAACTGGCCACGACCCGCTTGAACACCATGAATCTTCGCTTTAAGACGCAATTGCCGTGGGCGCTGGCATTTTCTTTTGCCCGCGCCATCCAACAACCAGCTTTGGAAATCTGGCGAGGCGAAGACGCCAACGTAAAGGCGGCACAGCAAGCCCTGCTTCATCGCGCTCGATGCAACCGCGCCGCGCGCCGTGGCGAATACACCGCCGCAATGGAAAAAATATGACAGCAAATGTTCCGCAACTGACGACACCTGCGGCATAATAAAGACAAGAGCATATGCTCCCACGCATTTATCTCATCCGACACGGTGAAACCAAGTGGTCGCTATCCGGCCAGCACACGGGTCGCACGGACATCCCGTTGACAGAACAAGGCGAGTCGGACGCGCGCAAACTGGGAGAGCGGTTGCACGGTCTCAATTTCAACCGGGTGTTCACCAGCCCGCGACTGCGGGCGCAGCGAACGTGTGAACTGGCCGGGCTGCTTCCGGCTGCCGAAATCGAGCCGGACCTGGCGGAGTGGGACTATGGCGACTACGAGGGAAAACACTCGGTCGACATTTTCCAGACGCGCCCGGACTGGAATCTCTTCCGCGACGGCTGTCCGCACGGTGAAATGCCCGCGCAAGTTTCCGACCGCGCTGACCGGTTCATCGCTCATCTCCGCGCGCTGGACGGAAATGTCGCGCTCTTTTCGCATGGCCACTTTGGGCGCGTGCTGGCCGCGCGCTGGATTGGATTGCCGGTGGGCGAGGCGCAATGTTTCCTGCTCGACACCACATCGCTCAACATTCTCGGTTATGAACACAACCTCGCCGGGTCGCCGGTCATCGCGCTGTGGAACTTAAGTTTGGCAAGTTGAATCCATTTTTGGGTGAACTCGCATCTATGCACGGTAGGGTTATACCCCATGTGCAAGCCGGGAATTTCAGCTTACAGTTATCGCCTGATGAAAAATAAGGTTGATCAAATCATACCAATATCCGGATGAAGTTATTTTTGAAGATTTCCATTTTAATGTGTGTGTTCGCTGGCATAGCCATATCCATGCGCGCACAAATGGCGGCTCCGCCGCCGATGCCCGCCAATCAACAGATTTCCGACGCGCAAATTGACCAGTTGCTGGGACCAATTGCACTTTATCCCGACCCGCTGATTGCCCAAATTCTGCCGGCATCCACCTTGCCCACGCAAATCGTGCTGGCCGACCGTTATGTCAGCGGCGGCGGCGATCCCAACCAGATTGACCAGCAGCCGTGGGATGCCAGCGTCCAAGCTCTGGCCCGATACCCGAATGTTTTGAAATGGATGGATGACAACTTGAATTGGACTACTGAACTCGGACAGGCTTTTCTCAATCAACAGCAGGCGGTGATGGCTTCCATCCAACGGCTGCGCGCGTCGGCTTCCCATTTCGGCAACTTGCAATCCACGCCGCAGCAACAGGTCATTACTGACGGCGGCGACATTCAAATTGTTCCCGTTGACCCACAGGTGATTTATGTGCCGGTTTACCAGCCGGACCAGGTTTATTATGACGCTGCGGATGGATCACCTTTCATCACCTTCGGCATCGGCTGGCCGATTGGTGTGTGGCTGGACTGCGATTTTGATTGGGGAAATGGCAATCTCATTTTCTGGGGCAACGGCTATTCGCGTCCGCCCAATTGGTGGCATGAATCTTCGCGTCAGCGCGACATGGGACATACAACAGTCTGGCGTCCGAACAATCATCCGGG
>JBEKKN010000081.1:0-11496 GCA_050010675.1 Verrucomicrobiota bacterium
ATTTGAATTCGGAATTAAAACCGGGCTTTCGTTACGACCCGGCGGGAACCAAATGAAAATACTCATCATCAACACGCACCTCAACTATCCCGGATGATCGGAGGCAAAGCCGCGTAACCGTTTTGCTTCCTGATTGGGGGCCTGTCAGGTGCGACCGGCGTTTGCGCCAAGCCACTGAATGCGGTTCGACAACCGCACCAAGGAAGCCGTATATTTCTGTAATAACACATAAATATGAACGAAAAAATTATACAAATTATTCCCGCCGATGATTGGTTTGCCGTGTTTAAGATGGATGACGACGCTGAATTGTCCATGCCGCTGAACTGCTGGGCCCTGTTTCAAGAGGCGGATGGGTCTTCCAGGATCGAGGGTATCTACGTGGATGCAGCCGGTGATTGCACCGCGGCCAAATCGGCCACCAATTTCGTGCGTTATAAGAGACTTTCAACGGTTATCACCTGACGCGTCAGGATTTACGATTTACGATTGAAACGGAAGTTTTCGCGTATTTGGCGGTTCAGGTTGGTTGAGAGTCAAAACGGCTAGTCAGGAGCCTCGCCCCACCAAAACTGACCGGAATCGCCGCTGATCGTCACAGTTTCAAGCGATAGAACATGGCCGGCGTGGTCGCCGGCAGGGTCACCTGATAAACGCCGTTTGATGCGGCGACGCGGTTGGTGACATTAACCCAGGTTCCGATCACCAAGTTGGTGGTGCTTTGCAGGGTGTAGCTGGCCGGCGTGTTCGTCGGCCAGTAAATGGTGGTGGTGCCGCCGGACATGGCGATGTTTACCGGCGGCGGCGGCTGGAGGCCATAGACGTTCAGCCGGTTGGCAAACGTGGCCAGGTAAACTTTTCCGTTCGCCACGGTGGGCGGAACAAATTTGGCGAACTTGCCGACGGTGTCCCGCCAATTGAGTTGTTCCGAGTTCCAAAGCTCGATGCCGACATTCTGGGCGTTGTAGGCGTGCAGGATGCCGGGCAGCACCTGCTGGTTGGCGTCGCCGCCCACCTGATGCACCGCCCAGATGATGGCGGTGCCGGCATTGGTGCCGTTCGCCGAAAGCGCCAGGATGCCGCCGGGCTGTCCGCCGGGCGCCGGCGTCGGGCTTTGCGCGAAGACGGGCAGCGTGAATTTGCCAGCGGCCCGGTTGAAAGTGTATTGCTGCAAATAAACCGACGCCGGCCAGAGGTAGCCGTAGGAGACGCCCGGACCATCCCACCAGACGGCGCCACCGTGGACTTCATCACTGGTGACGGGAAAGCTTTGTACGATGTTGTCATTGGTCGTGGTGGAACTGGTCAGGCCGCCCATGCTGTCGCGGTTCACCAAATAGACGATGCCTTCCTTGCCGCCGGAGAAAGCCAGGGTGGTGCCGGGAATCAGCAGCAGTCCGCCCGACCCGAGGTCCAGGTCGTTATTTTCCAGATGCTGCCAGTCGTAAGGCGTGAACCAGCTCGCGACGGTCAGATTGGTGCCGCTGCGGGCGAGTTTGAGGAAACTTTCGCCACGATTGGCACCGCCCGAGGTGTCCACGGAGCCGTTGCCGGTGACCAGATAGAGGTTGCCGCTGGCGTCGAATGCCGGGGCCTGACCGCTCATCCAGATGCCGCCCTGATAGCCATTGGGAGTGTCGTTGTAAACCGCGACGCGTTGCAAGCTGGTCTGGTCATAACCAATGACCCAGCCGTGATACGGGCTGTCGTCGCAGTGCGAGGACCAGCTGATATAAACCGTGCCGTTGACGAGCGCCAGCCCCGGCCGCTGGTTTTGACGAATCGGGTCAAAGGTGATGACGCCGCCAACATTGGCGTCTCCCGTTCCCGCACAGGTCGCGGTGATGATCACCGGGCTGTTGGAGCGTTCGGCCCCGGTGGATACGTCGAGCGCGTGCAGCCGTTGCACAAAATTGGTGCCGTATTCCTTGGTGCGCGCCACCAGATAAATCGTGCCCGCCACCGGATCAATCACCGGCGTGCCGACGATGCCGGTGTTTCCGCTAAAATCCTGGTAACCTCCGCCGCAGGCGCCAATCGCGCTGAAGTCCGAGTTCGCCGGGGCCACGATGTTGGGAGGATTTATGAAACTGGCGGTCCAATAAGGCGCCACCACCGAGGGATTGTCGGCGTCAAAGGCATAAACGCTGTCGTTGACGGTCACGACGATGACGAGGTTGTGGGTGCCGCGTCCCAGAATCCTCACGTTCGTCATCACCAGCGGCTGGGCGTAAATCTGGTCGTCCACATCACGGCTGAAGACCAGGCCGAACTGGTTGGTGTTGACATTGGTGACGTTGAGGAAGGTTTCGGCCAGGTTCATTCCGGTCCGACCGCTGTCGTTGTGCTGGGTGAGCACCGCGACGAACGAAGACGGCGTGTTCGTCGCCTGCGTGGTGAACGATTGCGACGGCGCCGCCCAGGCCGGGCCAGCGGAATTCGTCGCCTGGGCGGCGTAGTAATAGAGCGTGTTGGGCGAAAGCCCGGTGACCGTCTGCGCGAAACCGCTGGTTTGCTGCCCCAAAACAATGCTGTTCGCCCAGCTGCCGGGAGTGGTCCCGCCATCAGTCGTGCCGTAGAACAGCGTCACCGTGGGTGCCTCGCCGCCCGTCGAAAGAATCTGGCCATTGAGCGTCGCGAAGGTTCCTTGAACATTGGCGGCCGGCAGATTCGTCAACACTGGGGCGGTCAGCGGCAGGGTTTGAAAGGCGGCTGACGGCATGGCCCAATTGGTGCCGGCGCTGTTGATTGCCTGACAGGTATAATAATAAACCGTGTTCGGGGCCAATCCCGAAACGGTTTGGGCAAAACCTCCGCCCTGTAAGCCGAGGGCGACATGTTGCGTCCAAGGCAAGGCGTTCGTGCCGCCATCGGCGGTTCCGTAATAAATCGTGATTGCCGGAGCTTCACCGCCCGTACCCGTAACCTGGCCGCCGAGGCTGGCCGCCTTCGCCTGGATGTTGATCGCGGGCACATTCGACACGGCGGGCAGCGTAATCGCCGACGTGGGAAGTCCGCTGACGGCGTAAATGGCGGTGGCGTTCGCTGAGGAAGCCTTGCCGAACGTGAGGCTCGCCAGCGGTTTGTTGCCCGCTCCGAGCGCGGCGGCCAGATCAATCGTGGTCTGATAAAAACGCGGATCGCCGTTGGGACCGCCGTCGGTCCCGCCGCTGCTGATATTGATGCGGTCCACCCCCTGCAACGCAAAGCCCGGGTTAAAAAACCAGTCCTGGGCATTATAGTTGGTCACGAGCGTGGTGCCGTCGCTGAAATGGAGCGTCAGCGTGCCGACGCTGGTCGGGGAGGCGGCACCGGAGTTGGCGAGGATGGCGATGCGGCTGAAAGTGTTCGTTGCCAGCAGGGTCAGGTTGCCGGAAGTCAGGCCGGTCGCGCTGCTCAACACCAGGGCATTGTTGCCGGTATAGGGCTGAAACGAAAAAACCGTGCCATCGCCGAACGCGCTGGTGAATGTGCCGGTCGCAGGCAGGCCGTAGGATTTTCCGGCCAAACCGCTTTGATAAAACGCAGTGCCTTCGCCCGGGTTGAATTCAACGGCGTAGCTGCTGAAAGGCGGCCCAGCGGCGGTATTTTCAATCATCAGATCGCGATTGAAGCCGGTGACCGCAACCGGGGTCATGTTGGTGGCGGCCATGGTTGCGCTCACAAAAAAGCAAACCACCATGGCAATCAGCCAGATCGCGTTGGTCAGTGGAACCGTTGCCCGTCGTCGTCCAGAAGCAAGGGCGGGACCGGGCGACACGCGGCAAACAGCTGGTCGCGCCAAAATCAGACAAAGACAGAACCCGGTTGGCATCATGTCGGCGAGTGTGTGCTGGCGTGCGATGGGTGACAAGTGACAAATGACAAGTGACGAGCTGACCGATGGCAGACGACGGAGGGCTGAGGGGAGTTGTCGGTGGATGCTTTTGTCCGCGCGGGTTAATAAACATCACCTGCAAAAAAGTGAACGATGGAAAACGGCAGCAATTCGAAGCGAGCGACGAAGAATCAGGCTTGGCACATCAATTGCATCCACTGTTTCCATGGAGATTCGGTTCAGTGCACCAGGAATTTACTTAACGGCGTTTGGTGAAGTGCACGCGGCATTAACACCGCCGGTCGTTTCGATTTCCAGTTAAACTGCCAGCAAACTACACTCGGCTTCAACTTCCAGTCCCGGGCGGCGGATCAACCTTACCGGCCGGGGCTTGCCCATTTTTAGGGATCGGATTGATGGAGTCGGATTCATAAAGCCGTCGGCAGCGAGAGGCAATCCTGGATTCCCGGTTGGGCATATGGCCCGGTTTAGTACGGCGGCGGAAGGCCACGAACGGTTCCCCAAATTCGGCAGGGGTTTTTAATGCCCGAACTTTTCCCATGGGAGTTGAATGACGACTGGCGTGACGACTGGTTTCTGAACGGGCACGGGGCGGCAGTCTTTGATCCATTGCAATTCCTTCGCTTCATCCTCGTCGAATCGGGCCACTTCCTTTTCCAGCATGAACGAGATGAGAAACAGCCCGTAAAAGACCGCGCCGAAGGGCAGCGCCGCCGCCCACGCCGGATTGAGGTCGAATCCGCCAAAATCGATGATGCTCCCGGCCACAAGCCCGGTGATGGTGACCGCCAAAAGGGTTTTTGATAAGGTTGTCATAATTGTGCGGCGGCATTCACAGGATGCGCGTCTGGTTTTCAGGCCGGACTTGCCGTGTTGATTTTTCTCAGCGAAGTGTTGGTGGCCTCCAGTGCCTGAACCAGGGTGAGGCCTTCCACTTGCTTTATTCCAAGCTCGTTGAGCCGGTGCAATATTTTCAGTTTTTCATGCAAAACACCCCGAAGCGCAGTCGCGTTGACCGGTTCATTGAGCAGAAAATGCCAGCGTGCTAAAAGTTCCTTGGTTTCCATTTGATAAGATTCACATTGTTCGGAGGTTTAGGGGGAGAAGCACCGTCAGCAAGCCGCGACGACTGGCTGCTCCGGTTGGCTTCTCGTCAGGAATTAATGGTCATTTTTCCTGTCCTTTCCCTGCCGATTGTCATGCCCTGACTCAACATGTCCATTCCGGTCAGTCCGGTAATGGTCATTGCGAATGGCGTGGTCCCGCCAATCAGCATGGTCTCTTTCCCAGCCATGGAAGCGCTCCAGACGGAAGGGTTCACAGAACAGCCAGACATGGCCGGGTCCCAGATAGTAATATTGGTCACCAACCAGACCGACGTATTCGTACCCATCCCAGGCATAACTGTCAGGAACCATTACCGGGTCCACTTCCACCGGTGGCGGAGCCACATAGACCACGGGTTGCGGGGCCACCACCACGAATGGTTCAAACGCCAACCGTCCGTTTGGCTCAATGACACAGCCGGACACGAACCCCAATCCCCCTGCCGCCATTGACAGGATAAACAACCGCAAACATTTGTTATTCATGGTTCGAGCATTTGTAATCTTTTTGACCTTCCCATGACGATAAGCGGGTAGCGGCGCTCACACCATGGGGTGAATACCCCAGGTCAGGGGTTTGTCCGATGCCTTCATCGCGAGGCACGGAAAAACGCGAACGCGTATTTCAAGGGGGCAGCAGGCGGGTAAATCAGACCGGAACGTGGAACATCCAATGAAGGCCAATTGATGAGGTTGCTGCCGATGAAGCCGACGAATCAGCCGCGGACCGGCAATTCACCCAAAAGATACCCTTGAATCCACGGTTGTTTGACGGTTTCTGATCCCGGCAAAGGGCACAAAAGCTGCTGAAAAGGGGGGAAATTATATGAGAAAACAATTTTATAATCCTATCCGGTTTGCTGTCTTGGGAGCGGCGCTGTCGGTCTGTGCCACCCTGGGTTATGGCCAATCGTTTTCCATGCAGATTGTGGCGGACAACGACTTCGCGGTGTTTGCCGGAACGGCGACCAGTGTTACAACCCTGCTGTATCAGAACGATTATAGCTGGCCCGACCAAATTGCCAATTTGTCGACGTTGAGTTTCGATTTGCAAAATGGGGAGACCACTTTTTACCTCTTGGGCATGGGCGGTGGCGGGGAGGAAAATATCAGTGGCACGGTCAATGACGTGGACATTACCACCCTCAGCGACGTTTTAATGAGCTCGGATATTGGTCCCTACCTGACCGGCTATGAGGCCCAGTCGAGCGGCGGCACGGTTGCCGATGGGACATTTGATGTCAGCCTGACTGACGTTCAAGCGGCCTTCTCTTCGCTGACGTGGGGTCCGCCTTCGATCAACTCAAGCGATGCGGTAATACAGTTGGCCAGCCCCAACGGGTATGGCTTTGATTTTCCCTCCCAGACGGCCGAGCTTTTCAGTTTTAGCACGGCGGATGTGGGTGTCACTTCGACTCCCGAACCTTTGGCAACCGGCCTGCTGCTGGTGGGTGCGGGTATGGCCATGGTAGCCATCCGTTTCCGCCAATCTCCGCCCTGGCTTTGAGTTGTTTACCTTCGGTTTGGTAAACTCCACCCGGCTCCAAGTCACCTCTCGCCGCCAATGGGCGAGGATCGTTGACGCGCGCAGATCCGCTTTATTCCTGCTGACGGCACACTTTTGTCTTGAAACCAACGACCAAAAAAAATAAGATAATCGTGTCTTAGGAATCAGAACCATGAATCCTTGGTCAACCATTTGTTTGGGCTTCGGTTTCAACCGGTTTTTACCAATTTGCAATCTCCCATCCGCCCCAGATGTCGTGGACCCGCGGAACCGGACTTTTTGGCGGGATGGTGGATGCGGCCCAAGCTGGTTGTGGCTGCTGTTGTTCATGGTGATGGCTCTGGTTCCCTGCCGGCTAAATGCAGCGGGGACCTGGGTGCCGTTGACCAACCGGGCGCCGGACAACATTGACCTCCTGTTGCTGCTTTCGGATGGAACCGTCATGGCCGCCAGTGGCGAGCCCGGGGCCGGAGGAACCGGGAATGCCTGGTACAAGCTGACGCCGGATGCCGATGGCAGCTACCTCAACGGCACCTGGTCCACGCTCGCGCCGATGAATTACGACCGGCTGTATTATTCCTCCCAGATGTTGCGCGATGGCCGGGTGCTGGTGGCCGGCGGCGAATATGGCACCGGCACCAATTCGGCGGAGGTTTATAATCCCCTGGCCAACACCTGGACCATCACGCCACCACCGCCGGCGGGGCAGGTGCGATTTCACGATTCCATTTCCGAAACCCTGCCGAACGGCAACGTGCTGGTTGCCCCGGTGACCCCCGCCGTTTATGGGGGCACCGATATTTACGATATCATCTCCAACTTGTGGGAGGCCGGGCCGATCCTGGCCAATAATAATTATTATCAGGATGAAGCGAGCTGGGTGAAACTACCGGACGCGAGTATTCTGACCATTGACCCTTTCGGCACGAATTCCGAGCGTTACATCCCCGCCCTCAACCAGTGGCTCAGCGATGCGAACGTGCCGGTGGAGATTTATGGTGGTGACGAAATGGGCGCGGGCTTCATGCTGGCGGACGGGCGGGCTTTTTTCCTTGGCGGCACCGGCAACACGGCATTTTACACTCCTTCCGGCAACACGAACAGGGGTGTCTGGCAGGCCGGTCCGGTCATGCCCGATGGCATGGCCGCGGCGGATGCTCCGGCGGCCATGATGGTGAATGGGAAAATTCTTTGCGCGCTGACGCCGGCCAGCGGGACGCCGACGAGCTTCTATGAATATGATCCGGTGGCGAATTCGTTCACCTCGGTGACCGGGCCGGCGGGCCCGGTCTTTTACTCGATCTCGGACGAGATGCGGATGCTGGATTTGCCGGACGGGACGGTGCTTTTCGTGTCCGACGGCGCCCAGCTTTATGTGTATCAGCCGGATGGCTCGCCGCTCGCCGCCGGCCAGCCCGTCATCAGCACGCTCACCACGAATGGCGATGGCTCGTACCACCTTACCGGCAAATTGTTCAATGGCATCTCCGAAGGGGCCGCGTACGGTGACGACGCCCAGATGAGCAGTGATTACCCGCTCGTGCGCCTGACCAACTCCACCGGGCAGGTGTATTACGCGCGCACCTACAACTGGAGCAGCACGGGCATCATGACGGGCACCAATATCGTCAGCACGGAGTTCACCTTGCCCGCAAACCTGCCGGTGGGTATTTATTCGCTGGTCGTGACCGCCAACGGGAACGCTTCGGCCCCCATCCTGTTCGCTTACTCGCCGGACGCGCTGCTCATTCCCGGAACCACGTTTACCTTTAGCGGTCCGGCCGGCGGCCCGTTCAATGTGAATGCCACCACCCTGATGCTCACCAATGTCGGCGGGTCCACGTTCAACTGGTCGCTCGGCAATGCCCCGGCCTGGTTTAACGCCTCGCCCGGCAGCGGCTCATTGACGCCCGGCGGTCCCGCGGCCAGCGTGACGATCAGCCTCAATGCCACCGCCAGCAACCTGGTTTTTGGCACCTATACCGCAACCCTGTGGTTCACCAATTTAAATGATCATTTCGTGCAGAGCCGGCAGTTCAATTTGCAAATCAATCCGCCGCAACTGGTGCAAAACGACGGGTTTGAGACCGGCGATTTCACTGATTGGACGCTGAACGGCAATGGCTTTAATTATACGTTTGTGACCAACGGTGTTTATTTCCCTTCCATCCAGCCCCATTCGGGAAACTTTTTCGCGCTCCTGGGACAAACGGGATTTCTCGGCACGCTCACGCAAAACATCGTTACCACGCCCGGCCAGGCTTATTTGGTTTCGCTTTGGATGGACAGTCCGGATGGTGGGGGCTACAACGAATTCAGTGTGTCTTGGGACGGGAACACTCTTTTTGACGGGGTGAACCTGCCCGCGCTAGGCTGGACCAATCTGCAATTTATCGTCACCGCAACCTCAACCAGCACGCCGCTCCAGTTCGGGTTCCGGGACGAGGCCACCTGGCTTGGCCTCGACGACGTCAGTGTCACGGCTGTTCGCCTTCCGATGATGCAACCACCGGTCAAGTCCGGTGGCCTGGTCAATCTCACCTGGAGCACGATGACGGGTCTCAATTACCTGCTGCAGTATCAAACCAACCTCACCCAAAACAACTGGATCAACCTCGGCGGCTCCATTCCCGCATCCGGCGGCATCCTGACCACCAACGACGTCTCGCCCGCCGACCCGCAGCGATTTTATCGCCTGCAACTGCTGCCCTGAACGCGGGATGAAGGTTGAGAGTTGACCCCATGCTTGCCAAAGGGGCCAAGCAGGGCAGGGCCTGACAAAAGGCAGAAATTGAAAATCTGTGTCTGTCCGGGTTCGCCCCTGG
Source organism: Verrucomicrobiota bacterium (assembly GCA_050010675.1). Classification (GTDB taxonomy): domain Bacteria; phylum Verrucomicrobiota; class Verrucomicrobiia; order Limisphaerales; family UBA11358; genus UBA11358. The sequence goes on from JBEKKN010000081.1 coordinate 9,277, forward strand.
TTGGTAATAGCAGACGCACCAATTCAGGGCTAAAGGCCAGGGGCCGAAGTCTAACGGCTAAGACCGTCCCGTCGAATTTACTTCATCAGGCCCTTGCAGAATTTCTCGATGCGGTCCAATCCCTTTTCAATTTTCGCCATGCTGGTGGCGTAACTGAGGCGGATGTAATCGTCCGCGCCGAAGGCGATGCCGGGCACGGCGGCAACCTTCTGTGTTTCCAACAGCTTCGCACAGAAGTCGGTGCTCTTGAGACCGGTCTGGGAGATGTTGGGGAACAGATAAAACGCGCCCCTGGCATTCACGCAGGAGATGCCCGGAATGCTGTTCAATTTCTGATGCGCGAACCGGCGGCGCTTGTCGAATTCCGCCACCCAGAGCTTCAGGTGATCCATCGAGCCGGTAATGGCGGCGAGTCCACCTTTTTGCGCGAACGACGTCGGGTTGCTGGTGCTGTGGCTTTGCACGGCGTCAATCGCCTTGGCGATCGGTTCCGGCGCCGCGAGAAAACCCAGCCGCCAGCCGGTCATGCTCCACGCCTTCGCAAAGCCGTGAACGATGATGGTGTGTTCCTGATGCGCCGGCGAAAAACTGGCAACGCTTTTTACGGTCGCACCATCGTAAAGCAGGTGTTCGTAGATCTCGTCGCTCATGATGAGCACGCCCTTCTCAACGCAGATGTCGCCGATGGCCTTGGTCTCTTCCGGCGTATAAACACTGCCGGTCGGGTTGCTCGGCGAATTCAGAATGAGCAGCCGGGTGTTGGGCGTGATGGCGGCACGGAGCTGCGCCGGGGTGATTTTGAAGTCGGTCTTGTCCGAGGTTTGCAGGATCACCGGCTTGGCGCTGGCGAGCTTGACCATTTCCGGATAGCTCAACCAATACGGCGCGGGAATGAGCACTTCGTCGCCTTCCTGGCAGGTGGCAATGATGACGTTGTAGCATGAATGCTTGCCACCGCAGGAAACGATGATCTGCGACGATTTATAGGTGAGGCCGTTCTCGCGTTTGAATTTGTCGGCAATGGCCTGGCGCAATTCGGGGATGCCACTGGACGGCGTGTATTTGGTGAACCCGGCGGCCAGCGCTTGGGCGGCCGCGTCCTTGATGTGTTGCGGGGTGTCAAAATCCGGTTCGCCGGCGCCGAAGCCGACGACATCCTCGCCGGCCGCCTGCATGGCCTTGGCCTTGGCGTCAATGGCAAGCGTGAGCGACGGTGACAGCGACGCGGCGCGTTGAGATATTTTATAGTTCATTTGAGCGGTGGAGAATTTACGCGTCACCCGCCGAAATTCAAGGAAGGAAGATGATTTTTCGTATTTTTACCTGCGAATCAAACGGACCATGCGAAAGCGGCGGCGGGCCGCCGCAAGACCTGGCGGAGATTCGAAGTATCCGGCGCGCATGAGCGCCTTAAAGTGCGCCAGCCTGCCGGCTGCTTTGGAATGAACCGCAGGGCAGAGTTGCTGAAATTGTTATTGTGGCGGTTGCAAGGTTGCGGGCTGAACGGTTTGAATTTGGCCGTTACCTTCCCCGGTAAATTCAACCACGTCGCCGGTGATGACCAGTTTCGGGACCGAAAACAACAGCAGCCAGGTTGTGGAGCGGTCTTCGGTGACGTTGATGAGCGCGACCGATTTGCCGTTCACAGATTCGCCGACATGGCTGTACAAGTCAGAGCGGGCCGCAGCGGTGTTGGGGGCGGTGATGGGGATAATGCCCAGCAAGATCCGAAAGCCATAACTCCGGCCTTCAGCGCCCGCCTTGATCATCTTGTAGTTGGCGTGGTTCAGGTCAATTTGGGTTTGAGTGGAGGACGCGTTGTTTTCCACCCTCGTGCTCGAGCATCCGGTGGCAAGGCAAAGGAGGATCGAACCGGCGGTGAGGGAAACCAGACGTGGGGCAAAAGAGGCAAGGTGTTTCATATTATCTGAATTTTGATTTTTCTGACTCGAGTTGAACGGGCGTTCGCAGCCGGCATTGGCACTCAATGCCGTGCCAGTAAAACGCAAAAACGGAATCCTGGCAAGCGTCAAGGCTCTGAATTGATTGAAAAAGTTCCGGTCGATTTTATTTGGTCAAATAATACTTCTGCGCATATTCCTTGACCATGCGGTCGGTGGTGAACTGGGGCACGAGTGTGGCCATGGCGCTGCGCATGCGCTTGATCCATTCGCGCGGGATGCCCTGGGCATCCCGGTTGTAGAACATGGGGACGACCTG
>JBEKKN010000082.1:0-11236 GCA_050010675.1 Verrucomicrobiota bacterium
ATGCCGGAGGCGATTTTGCGCGTCACGCTGACGCGCGGACCGGGCAAACGCGGGTACACGCCGAAAGCGGAAGGCAACCCGACCGTCGTCATGACGTTGCATGCCGCCCCCTCATCGGAAACCGCAGTTCACTGGAGTCTGATCACGTCTTCCTTCCATGTGCTGGCCGCCGATCCGTTGTCATCCTTCAAGACCTTGAACAAGCTCACGCACGTCATGGCGCGCGCCGAGGCGGTGGCCAGGGACGCGGACGAAGCGCTGTTGATCAACACAAACGGTGAGGTGGCGGAAACCGCCAGTGGCAATTTGTTCTGGGTCTATGACGACAAGATTTGCACCACGCCGACGGGCCGCGGGGTGTTGCCGGGCATCACGCGCGCGGTGGTGCTGGAAATCTGCCAGGCCCTGGGCTTGTTGACGAACAAACGGGTCATCAAGCCCGAGGCGCTGAGAAATTCCGAGGGGATCTTCGTCACCCAAAGCGCGCTGGGAATTGTGCCCGTGGCCATGTTGGACGGCGAGCCGGTCGCCCCCTCGCCATTGGTGGACCACATTTTCAACGCTTATCGTGAATGGCTCGCCAAACCCTAGGCGCCCGGGGGCCGGGGCGGACCTTTGATTCAACAACGCCCGATCAAACTCCGAATAACCGGACGATTTAATAATCCATATTAGTCACCATCAAATCGCCCGGAGGCCCTTGAAATCAGCCGGGTTGCAGGCATAGGTTGGATTGGGAAAAGGCGAAGCCGATGAGAAAGGCGTTATCGGCTTGAAACCGTGGAGGCAGTTTATGGTCGAGACGCAATTCCAACGGGTACCAGAAGCCAGGCGCGAACGGGAAGCGAGGGCGTCCGCAATCCTGAACACCCTTTTCAAGGAAACTGGAGGACGTTATGATTGAAACCCGCAGTGTTGATCCCTGTCTGTCATTCATCAGCAGTCAGTTGCAATCCACTGGCGAAGCCGGGCCGCACGCAGAAACCGGGGTTCGCCGGGCGGTGACCCTGTCCCGGCAGACCGGCTGCGGGGCGCTGGTGGTTGCCGAAAAGCTTGCAGAATATTTGCAGCAACATTCCAAACATGCCCCGGTCTGGACCGTGTTTGACCGCAATCTCATGGACAAGGTTCTGGAGGACCACAATTTACCCGCTTATCTGGCCAGGTTTTTGCCCGAAGACCGCATCTCGCAACTCGAGGATTTTCTGGATGAAATGTTTGAGGTACATCCTCCGGTGCGCACCATCGTCCACCAAACCGCCGAGACGATGCTCAAGCTGGCCGCGTTGGGTAATGTGATTCTCATCGGCCGCGGAGGCAACGTGGTGACGGCCAGATTGCCGGATGTGTTGCACATACGTCTGGTGGCTCCGTTCGAGAAACGCGTCGAGCACGCCCATAAATACTACAACATGACCCGGGCCGCCGCGCACAAGTTCTGCCTCGCGGAAGACCGGGGCCGCGCCCGCTATCTGAAGAAATACTTCGGCGCCGACATCAACGATCCGCTGCTCTACCATATGGTCATCAATACCGGCGAGATGAGTTATGACGCTGCCGCCAGACTCATTGGTGCAGCGGTTTTGAACCTATCCTGAGTAAACCGCCGCGCCGGCCTTGAAGCCGCCCCGCGGACAGTCCGTTCGAGTTCGGTCTTGGGTTGGCGCGGTGACTATGGCTTAATCCCGGCGTGTCTGGCGACACCCGGCATCATTCAAACCCTGCAGGGCGCAAAAAACGCGGCGGCTGGTTGCGGCTGTTCGTGGTTGGCATTCTTGTCCTGCTGGCCTGGCTCTGGTGGCGGCATGAACATCCCGGGAAAATTGTCCGGCCCTCCATCACCGCCGTCGCCAAGCGAACGCCACCGCTGGTTTTGACGCGCCAATCCCCGGGCGATTTTCCACGCCCGGTTCATGATGTGCTGGAAGCGCAAATCGCGCTGGCACGCCGGGCGATTTCGCCGGGTTCCATTGACAGTGCGCTCGGCTCCCAGACCCGCGAGGCCATTGCGGTTTTCCAGGAATTGCAAAACCTGCCCGGGACCGGCCGGCTGGACACCAACACCTGCGCCCAGCTCACGCTCGACGCGCCGTTGTTGACGGGCTACACCGTGACGACGAACGACCTGGCGCGTCTCCAGCCGATCGGCAAGACGTGGCTGGCCAAATCAGAGCAAACGGCGCTGGACTTTGAAACGGAACTCGAGCTGGTGGCGGAAAAAAGCCATTCGAATCCCAAATTGATTCAACTTCTCAACCCGGGTGTCAATTGGGCAAACGTCGCGCCGGGCACGGTCCTGAAAATTCCCGACGTGAATTATCCCACGCCGACGGACAAGGCCGCATTTGTAATCATCCACCTTGACGAAAACTTCCTGGAGGCGTTTGGGTCGGAAACCAACCTGCTGGCGCACTTTCCCTGCAGCATCGCCGCCCGCGTTGAGAAACGACCGGTGGGCGAATTGCACGTCGTCGTCATTGCGCCGAATCCGAATTACACCGTGGATCCGGAACTTTTCCCCGAATCCCCCGAATTGAAAACCATCGGCCACAAGCTGATATTGCCGCCCGGACCGAACAACCCCGTCGGCGTGGCCTGGATCGGTCTGGACAAAACCGGTTATGGCATCCACGGCACGCCCATCCCCGAACAAATCGGGCGCACGGAATCGCACGGCTGCTTCCGGCTGGCGAATTGGGACGCCGAATACCTGATGCAACTGGCCTGGACGGGCATGCCCGTGTTGGTGGAGCCGTGACCGGGAAATGAACTTGCTGCGGGCAAATGCTTGGGTTAAGAATCCGTTATCAGACCTGACGGTGGGGTGCGCCGGGCCGGGCCGGGCTTGAGCCAGCAACCAGCAAGCCCGGATCGAATCGCGAGCGATCACACAGCGGAACATCACCACAGGCTGGGATGACGATGCAGAAATCTTCCAAAAAACAAGAGGCCCCGGGGAAAAATCCGGAGTCGCCGCAACTCATCGATGAACGTTTCAAATTGATCGCCCGCGCGACGAATGACGTTTTTTGGGACTGGGACCTGGAAACCAACGCGGTGTGGCGCAGTGAAGGTGCCAGCGAAACCTTTGGTTATCCGCCGGAGGAACTGGTTTCGGGCATTGAATTCTGGATCAACCGCATTCACCCGGAAGATCGCAGCCGGGTGCAGGAAAGCATCCAGGCGGCAACCAAAGGCCGCAAGGAAATCTGGCGGGAAGATTACCGTTTCCGGTGCAAGGACGGTTTGTATGTGGAAGTGGTCGATCGCGGTTATGTGGTTCACAACGCCGAGGGCAGGCCCGTGCGCATGGTCGGCGCGCTGATGAACGTCTCCCAGCAAAAGGATCTGGAAACCAAATGGATGGAAGAGCGCAACCTGCTGCGCGCCCTGGTGGACAATCTGCCGGATTACATCTACGCCAAGGATATGGCCGCGCGAAAAACGTTGTCCAACGTCGCCGACGTCCGGGCTTTGGGTTGTAACAGCGAAACCGAGGTCCTGGGCAAAACCGATTTCGATTTTTACCCCAGGGAAATCGCCGAACAACTTTTTAAAGATGACCGGGAGGTCTTGAAGGGGCATCCCCATGTCAATCGTGAGGAAAAAATCGTCAACGCCAGGGGAGATGTCTTCTGGACAATCACCACGAAGGTTCCCCGGCATGACGCCGCCGGCAACATCATCGGCCTGGTCGGCGGCGGACGCGACATCACCAAGCAAAAGGAGGCGGAACTCAAATTGATGGAAGAACGCAACCTGCTGCGTACGGTCATTGACAATCTGCCGGATGCCATCTACGCCAAGGACGCCGCGGCGCGCAAAATCCTGGCCAACAAGGCTGATTTAAGAAATTTCGGACTCGAGAGCGAGGCCGAGATCATGGGCAAGACTGACGTTGACTTCTTTCCGCGTGAAATCGCCTCGGCATTTTTTGCCGACGATCAGCTGGTGCTTAAAACCGGACAGTCGATCATTAATCGCGAGGAGAGAGTGGTCAGGCCGGACGGCGAAGTGCGCTGGCTGCTCACCACGAAAGTCCCGTGGCGCGATGCCGCCGGCAACATCATTGGTCTCGTCGGCATTGGCCGCGACATCACTGAAAAAAAACACCTGGAGGAACAATTCCTGCGCGCCCAGCGGCTGGAAAGCATTGGCCGCCTGGCCACCGGCATTGCCCACGATCTGAACAACATCCTCGCGCCCATTTTGATTTCCACCACGTTGTTGCGACAAAAGGTTCAGGACAATGAAGCTTTGGAAATGCTGGCCCGGGTGGAGGCCAGCGCCAAACGTGGGGCCGACATTGTCCGGCAGGTGCTGGGGTTCGGCCGCGGTCTGGAAGGCCAGCGGATGCCGGTGAACCCGCAGCTACTCATCAAAGACGTCATCCATATCACCACGGAAACCTTCAGCAAATCCATTCAGGTTGAAACCGCAGTTGCCCCGGATGCCGCGTTTGTCTCCGGTGACGTGACGCAATTGCACCAGGTCCTGCTCAACCTTTGCGTCAACGCGCGGGATGCCATGCCCCAGGGCGGCAAATTGACGTTGCGGGTCTGCAATGTCGTCGCCGACGCCCATTTCACCGGCCGGAACCCGGAAGCCCGGGCGGTGGCGTACGTGCTGTTTGAAGTAAAGGACACGGGTCATGGCGTTCCGCCAGAGGTTCGTGACCGGATTTTTGAGCCCTTCTTTACCACGAAGGAACTTGGCAAAGGCACCGGCCTGGGCCTGTCCACGACCCTGTCCATTGTCAAAAGCCACGGCGGTTTTATTACGCTGGAAAGTGAACCCGAAAAGGGCTCCTCATTCCAAGTTTATCTGCCGGCGATGTCTCCAGCCGACCTGCATAAAGCGCGGCCCAAGGTCAGTCGCTAGATCCCGCAACCGGTTTATCCCGGCGCCGACCCGGTTGAATAACACCGGCTGGCCGCACGATTTTAAAGCCGTCGGGCGATTCCAAAATGACGGCCAAATTATCATTGCCCGAGGGCGGGCTTTGACCTAATGCTTGGGTAATCTAAACAAAGGGAAAATATGCCTGTGATATTGATTTTTATCGTCATCGTGCTGGTGGTGGTGCTGGGCCTCATTGGCTTTGTCATCGGCGGTTACAACAAACTCGTCACCCTGCGCAATCGGTTCAAGAACGCCTACGCCCAGATTGACGTGCAGCTCAAGCGCCGCTACGACCTGATTCCCAATCTCGTCGAGACCGCCAAGGGTTACATCAAACACGAACGCGAGACGCTCGAAGCCGTCACCCAGGCGCGCAACATCGCTTATGCCGCCTCCAAGGCCGCCGCCGCCAATCCCGGTGACGCCAGCGCCATGAAGACGCTCGGTTCCGCCGAAACCGGCCTCGGCGGCACGTTGAGCCGCCTCATGATGGTTTCCGAAGCCTATCCCGATCTGAAGGCGAATCAAAACATGATGCAACTGACCGAGGAATTGACCTCCACGGAAAATAAAATTTCCTTCGCCCGGCAGGCGTACAACGACTCCGTGATGACCTACAATACGGACCGCGAAGTTTTCCCCAGCAACCTCATCGCCGGCATGTTCAATTTCGGCCCGGCGGAACTGTTTGTCATCGACAAACCGGAGCAAAAGGACGCGCCGAAGGTTTCGTTTTCGTAAATCGCAGGAGGGACGGCGGCCCGCCGTCCCCAATTGAATTTCGGGACGGCGAACGGCCGCCCCTCCCCAAATGGATTTTTTCGCGCAGCAGGACAAGACTCGCCGCAAAACCAAGCTGCTGGTTTTCTATTTCGCGCTCGCCGTCGCGGCCCTTATTGTCGCCGTCTATTTCGCCTCGCTGATCATCTTTACCGGCGCGCAAGCACACTACCATCGTTACGGCGAGGAACCGCCCTTCGCGCTGTGGAACCCGCAACTGTTTCTCGGCGTGGCCGCCGGCGTGCTGGCAGTCATCCTCATCGGCAGCGGCTACAAAACCATGGCGCTGGCCCAGGGTGGCAGTGTGGTGTCGGAAATGATGGGCGGCCGGCTCATCAACCCGAACACAACGGATCCTGACGAACGCAGGCTGCGCAACGTGGTCGAGGAGATGGCCATCGCCTCTGGCGTGCCCGTGCCGCAGGTGTATGTCATGGATACAGAGGACGGCATCAACGCCTTTGCCGCCGGCCATAAACCCGGGGATGCGACCATCACGGTCACCCGCGGTTGCCTGAAATTGCTTTCACGCGACGAATTACAGGGCGTGATCGGCCACGAGTTCAGCCACGTCCTGAACGGCGATATGCGGCTCAACCTCCGGCTCATGGGCATCATCTTCGGCATTCTCTGCCTCGCCATCATCGGCCGGGTTCTCCTGCAGACGGCTCGCGGCGGCGGCCGCGGGCGCGGACAAAATCCCCTGCCCTTGCTGGGTCTGTTGCTGCTGGTCATCGGCTATATCGGCGTCTTTTTTGGGCGCCTCATCCAGGCCGCCGTCAGCCGCCAGCGCGAATTTCTCGCCGACGCCTCGTCCGTTCAGTTCACGCGCAATCCGGAAGGCATCACCGGTGCGCTGAAAAAAATCGGTGGTCTGGGGGAAATGGGCTCGCGCCTGAGCCACGCTCATGCCGAGGAACTGTCCCACATGTTTTTTGGAAACGGCGTCAGCGAACCGTTCATCGGGTTGCTCGAAACTCATCCGCCACTCCCGGACCGCATCCGGGTTTTTGACCCGAATTTCGACGGAAAATTTGCCTACCTTCGTTATGACGGACGCGACCGTCCGCCGGAACAAACGCCAGCTCCGAAGCGTCCGCCGCTGCCCAACCTTTTTGGCACCGTGCTCGGCGGCGCCATTCTCGCTTCCGGTGACGCCGAAAAACCGCCGGTCATCCGTTCGCATTCCGTGCTGCCGAACCTGGGCAATCCCACGCCGCTGCATCTGCGTTACGCCGAGCAGTTGCGCGATTCGCTGCCCGACAGCGTCAAAGCCGCTGCGCGCGAGCCCTTGGACGCCGTCGCGTTGATTTACGCCATGTTACTGAGTCCGGACGAACCGGTGCGTACGACCCAGCTGGCCGGGCTCGCCCAGCGTGTGGATCCGGTGATCCAACAGAAAACCGCCACGCTGTTCCCCGATGTCACCCAGGCCGCCGCGCATGCGCATTTGCCCATGATCAACCTCGCCCTGGGCACATTGCGGCATTTGGACGCCGACCAGTTCAAACAATTTTCGCAGACGCTCCAATGGCTTATCGAAAGTGATGGCAAGGTGGAATTGTTCGAGTTCGTTCTTCAAAAAATCGTCCGGCACCACCTCGGCCCGCAATTCGATCAGGGCCGGCGCGTCGTGGTGCAATATTATTCCATCAAACCGCTGGTGCCGGATTGCGCCGTTCTGCTTTCGGCGCTGGCGTACGCTGGCAGCAACGATGCCGCGGAAATTCAAAGGGCTTTCACGACGGGCATGCCCTATCTGCGCGCGCCGGACGAGGCCGATCTGATATTGCTCCCACGCGAACAATGCGATGTAAACCAGATGGACCCCGCGCTCAACCGCCTCGCGCAGGCCGTGCCCACCATCAAAAAAAATCTAATCGAAGCCTGCATTCATACCGTTGGCGCCGACGGCGTCATCCTGGAAGCGGAAGCCGAACTGCTCCGTGCCATTGCCGACACCCTCGACTGCCCCATGCCGCCTTTTATAGCGGACAACGCGCCGGCGCCGGCGAGTTAAGGGGAAAATCGCAAAACAAAATCATTCCCGGACCGCCGCGCCGAGATTCTCTTTGAACTGCAACACGAGCTTTTCATGCGCCGCGTTCACCTCGGCGTCGGTCAAAGTTTTTTCCGGCGAGCGGTAGGTAAACGCGTAGGCCACGCTTTTCTGGCCGGCCGGAACGTTTTTCCCGCGAAACACATCAAACAACTCAACCGCCTCCAGATTCGCCGGCTTCGTCTGCTTCACGATTTGCAGCACGGCGTCGTGAGTCGTCGCCTCCGGCACCAGCATCGCCACATCGCGGCGAATTGTCGGAAATGGCGGCAACGGCTTGAACGATTTGGCCGGGTTCCGCCGCGCCAGCAGCAAATCCAGATTCAATTCCGCCAGGAAAACCGCGTCACGCAAATCGTGTTTTTTTGCGAGCGGTGGCGCGAGCTGGCCGAACTCGCCGAGGGTCTGCTTGCCCAGCTGAATGGTAGCGGATTCGAGGAACCATCCCGACGGATCGGGACGCCGGTTGAAGGTCATTCCGCGCAGACCGAATTGCTCGAAAAATTCCTCCAGCACACCCTTCAAATCATAGGCGTCAAACTTCGCTTCACGATCGTCACCGCTCCAGAACGGCAGCTGGCGCCGCCCCGTCAAGGCCATGGCCACCCGGCGCTCTTCCTGGTACGGACCGCGCGTTGCGCTGTCTCCCGATCTTTGTCGGGACAGCGCGGCGTCCTTGCCTTCCGCAAACACCCGCCCGACCTCGAACAACGCCACGTCGTAGTTCTTCCGGCTGACGTTGTGCCGCAACGCATGAATCAATCCGGGCAACAGGCTGGGCCGCAATACGTCCATGTCCGAACTCAACGGATTCGCCAACCCAACCGTCGCTTCGTCCTTCCCCTTTCCGACTTCGGACTTCGCGATGAGTGTCTGTCCCTGCGCCTCATTCAATCCCAGTCCGCTCAGGATCCGCCGCGCTTCGGCAATCTGGTCATGGACCGAATCGAACGCATTCGTGCCGATCGCGCCGCGCGGCGGTGTGGCTGGAATCTTTTCGATTCCATGCAGGCGGGCGATTTCCTCAATCAAGTCCACCTCGCGTTTGAGGTCCACCCGGAAGGTCGGAATTTGAAACACCATCGGCTCCGGCGAACCGCCCGCACCCACCGGACGCGCTTTGCGGTTCACGGCCTTCAAGCCGAGTTGACCGAGATAAAACTCACATTCCTCCGGCTTGAGCTGGAGGCCCAGCAGTTCATTCACCTTGTGATACCGCAGGGTGATTTGCCTTGGCTCAACCGGTTTCGGATAGGCGTCCACCACGCCGTCAGCCGACTGGCCGCCGGCGGTTTCCAGAATCAATTGGGCGCAACGCCGGCTGGCCCAATCGCAAATACCGATGTCCGCGCCGCGCTCGAAGCGGTAGCTGGATTCGCTGCGCAGGCCGAGCGCCTTGCTCGTGCGCCGAATATTGGTCGGCGAGAAATACGCGCTTTCGATAAGCACATCCACAGTCTGCGCGTTGATTTCCGTATTCTGACCGCCCATGACGCCGGCCAGCGCGATGCCTTTTTGCTCATCGGCAATCAACAGCATTTCGCCCGTCAGTGTGCGGTCAACCTGGTCGAGGGTCTTGAACTTTTCGCCACCTTTCGCCCGGCGGACGATGATGGTTGGTTTGCCATCACCGCCTTTGGCGATGAGATGATAATCAAACGCGTGCAGCGGCTGGCCGGTTTCGAGCATGACGTAATTCGTCACGTCCACGACGTTGTTGATGCTGCGAACGCCCACCTTCTCCAGGGTGGTCCGAAGCCAATCCGGGCTCGGTCCAACCTTTACGCCTTTGACGACGCGCGCCGTGTAACGCGGACAAAGCCCGGCATCTTCAATTCTCACCGAAACCAGACTTTCAGTTCTGACTTCTGACTTCTGGCTTCTGACTTCCGGCAGTTTCAGCGGGTTTCCCGTCACGGCCGCGATTTCGCGGGCGATGCCGATGACGCTGTTCCAATCCGGCCGGTTCGGCGTGATTTCCAAATCATAGACCACATCACCGCCGGCACGGCCGAAATATTCCGCGAAGGGTTTGCCAATGGGCGCGTCCGCAGGAAGAAGCAGCAGGCCGTCCACCTTGTCCGGCAGACCGAGTTCCTGCGGCGAACACATCATGCCCTGGCTGGTGATGCCGAAGACCTTCCGTTCCTTGATCACGAACGGTTCCTTTTCGCCGGGCTTCAGCGGCAACGCAAAATTCGGCAGGATGAGGGGGACTTTGTCGCCGACATTGTGGTTGTGCGCGCCACAGATGATCATGCGCTCACCCTTGCCGTCGTTGACCTTGCAGACTGTCAACTTGTCCGAACCGGGCACCTTGTCCTTGGTGAGGATTTGGGCAATGACGATGCCTTCGAACTCGCCGCCGATTTTGTGGACATTCTCGGCCTCAAGGCCGAGCAGGGTCAGCCGTTCGGTCAATTCCTCGGGCGACCAGTCGAAATCAACATATTGTCTGAGCCAGTTGAACGTGACTTTCATCGGGACGGCCACGTTAAACAGGTTGCACCGGCCAGTCAATGCCCTGAGTTCCGGCAAAACCCGGCAACCATTTCGGCACATGGATTTTGCAATCCTACCAGATGAACTTGCTGGAATTCTGGGGGAAACCTGCGATAGTAAACTGGACCGTTTAGCCTGATGTATTTTGAGATGTTGCACCCAGTCGTATGAAGCTGGAAGGAGTCATTAAATTCAACGTTGAGCACGAGACCGAGATCGGTTGCGGGGAATCGGATATCGTGGAGCTGACGAAATGGAGAAAAGAACTGCGGGCGGTGGGTCTGGTCGGACAAGACCTGGCCCGATATGGAGGTTTGGGGTTTGGCAATTTGTCGAAGCGGTTGAGCGACGGAACCGTTTTGATCACTGCCAGCCAGACCGGCCATCTGGATAGATTGACTCCAGGCGACTACGCCCAAATCACAAACTTCGACCCGGGCCGGAATCTCGTCAGATCAAAAGGAATAAATCATCCCTCTTCGGAAACGATGAGCCATCTCGCCGCCTATGGCTCAAATCAGCGCGTCCGGTATGTGTTTCACGCCCACAGTCCCGAAATCTGGAACGCCAAGGAAGACCTCAACCTCCCCGTCACGGACCCGGCCGTTGAATGCGGAACCGTGGAGATGTTTCACGAGGTGCAGCGGCTGCTCAAAAACCCCGACAATTATTGGAAAGGCGTCCTGGCCATGGGCGGGCACACGGACGGAATCCTGGTCTGGGGAGAATCCGCAGATGAAACGGGGATCCGTCTCTTGTTTCTCCTGTCCCGGGCCACCCGGGCCATTTCACGGTGACCAGTTGAAATCAACGTATGGTTAGCCAGTTAAATTAAAACTGTTTCAAGAACCGCACGTCGTTTTCGTAGAAAAGGCGGATGTCGTTGATGCCATAGCGAATCATGGCGATGCGTTCGATGCCGAAGCCGAACGCCCAGCCGGTCCAGATTTCCGGGTCGTAACCGACGTTCTCGAACACCTGCGGATGCACCAT
>JBEKKN010000083.1:0-11186 GCA_050010675.1 Verrucomicrobiota bacterium
CCGTTGATCCAGAAGCGGCCCACACTGCCAAGCGCGCCGCCGATTGCCACCCAGAGATATGCGATGTTCATAGTTCCTGCTCATCCCGCGGGGCGGGACTCGTAGGAGTCATCAGCGCTGAAACAGCCGGTCCCGAAAGTTTTCGGGCATAACGCGGTTTTCCCGTATGCGGGCGGGCAAACTCCATTGCCGGGCGTAATAAACTGCCAACGGGCGCTGGCTGCAAGCAATTTCCGTCGCTGCAACATTTCCCTTTGATCGTAGCGGCGGCTCGGCAGAGCGCCGCAATAACAGAAAGTTGAAAGAGTGCGGCTTTCTGTCGAAAGCCGCCACGCCCGTTTTGTTATCTGCATTTTGGCATTTCGGATTAGGCGGGTTCGCTTTAGGTTTGGCCAGTCCGCAAAGCCAAATGAACACGTTGCACAAATATCTGACCCGCCAGGTGCTCGCCTCGTTATTGCTGGGCATGGCGGTGTTCACCTTTGTGTTGCTGATTGGCGACGGGCTCAAGGAAATCCTTCCCCTGCTCATCGGCGGCCAGGTGGGGCTGGGTGTGGTGTTGGAAGCGATTGCCCTGTTGATCCCGTTTTTCTGGGTTTACGCGCTGCCGATGGGTCTGCTGACGGCCACGTTGCTGGTCTTCGGCCGGTTCAGCGCCGACCAGGAACTCACCGCCGCGCGGGCCAGCGGCATCAGCCTGCTCTCGCTGGTCACGCCGATTTTGCTGCTGAGCCTGTTTTGTTGCGGCCTGAGCGCGTGGATCAATATGGATTTGGGACCGCGCTCGCGCGTGGCGTTCAAGGAACTGCTCTTTAGCGCGCGGGCCGATCTGGCGCACTTCCAACTGCCGGAAAAACAGTTCATCCGCGACATCCCGGGCTACATTGTTTACGTGGATAACAATGACCGCGGCGATTTGCGGGACGTGAACGTGTTTGTACTGCAAAACGGAACCAACGTGACCAGCATCATTCGCGCGCCGGAGGGCCGATTAAGGAGCGACATGCAACACAAACAACTCATTTTCGATTTGTTGAACGCACAAAGAATTAGGTTAAACCCGAACGGCAGTTTTACGACTACTTTCATCAAGGGATGGTTTTCCTACCAGTATCAGCTCCCGTCAACGGAAAGCCATCCCTACCACCCGGCCATCAGCGACATGTCGTTCTGGCAATTGCGCGATGAGCTGAACGACCTGAACCAGAAGCTGAGTCTGCCGCCCAACCTGGAGGTAACGGCTACGGACACCCGTCTCGGACAAATGGATGACGCGGAAAAACAGCGGGCGGACCTGACGGAACCGATTCGCGTCGAGATGCACCGGCAAATTGCGTTTTCGTTTGCGTGTTTCAGCTTCACGCTCATCGGCATTCCCCTCGGCATCCGGGTTCACCGGCGTGAGACGAACGTCGGCGTGGCCATCGCCCTGGTGCTCGTGCTGATTTATTACGCCTTTGTCATGCTGGGCGAATCGCTCTCCGCCCGGCCGGAATTTGCCCCGCACCTGATTTTCTGGCTGCCGAATTTCATCTTCCAGGCCATCGGCGCGGTCCTGCTTTGGCGCGCCAATCGGGGGATTTGAACGCCAAGGAATTTCAAGAATCAACCACGGATGAACACAGATGGACACGGATCATGGTAAAGCTTTTTTTTATCCGTAAATCCGTGTCGATCCGTGGTCAAAGTTCGCTGTTTCTGGCTTGAAATAGATTCTCCGACAGCCTAAAAGTTTTATCCCATGGCTGTGCACCTGATATTATGAAACAAACCTTGCTCCTGACGTTGGCCGCGTTGCTCGTTTCGCTCTGCGCGGTTTCGGCCGGCGAGCCAAAACGCACCGTTAACTTCATCAACACGCCCTTGGAGAAGATCCTGCCGATTTACCACGAGCTCTCCGGGCTTGAACTGATCGAATCTTCCGAGGTCAAGAAACTGCACACCGCAATCACCGTGCGAACCGCCGTGCCGGTCTCCAAGAGCGACCTGGCGAAGCTGATGGAGAAGGCCCTGGTCGACCAGGCCGGCGTCGTCATCTCGCGTCTCGATGCGCAGCGGGCATCGGTGACCTACAACGACGCCCTCCCGATTATCCCTGCCGGCGACGGGGATTGACGGCGTGAGACGGGTCAGCGCGCGGGTTCGTGTGAAAAGTCCGGACACCAATCTGGAAATTCAGAATTCGGTGTTCGATGTTGAATGTTTTAATTTTTCCGCCGATAGACCTTCCCCACCGCCGCCTGGTCAACGGGCTTGACGATCAGTTCGTCGATGTTCACGTGCGGCGGGCGGCCGGCGATCCAGACCAAAATCTCCGCAATGTCCCGGGCCGTCAACGGATGGGTGCCTTCATAGACCTTTTTTGCGCCGGCCGCGTCGCCCTTGAAGCGAACGAGCGAAAACTCAGTCTCCGCCAGGCCGGGATCCACCGTGCCTACGCGAATGCCCGTGCCGAGCAGTTCGAGGCGCAGGGCGCGGGTGATTTGCAATTCGCCCGCCTTGGCCGCGCAATACACCGCGCCGCCTTCGTAAGCCGTATGGCCGGCCACGGAGCCGATGTTGATGATGCTCGCGCCCGCGTCGTGCGGCATCAACGGCAGCGCCGCGCGGGTCATGCGCAATACGCCAAGCACATTCGATTGAATCATCGCCTCCCAATCCGCGTCCTTGCCCTCAACGATGGTGTCCAGCCCATGCGCGCCGCCGGCATTGTTGATCAAGACATGCAAATTGCCGATGGCCGATGGCCGATGGCCGATTTTTTCCCGGACCCACGAAATGAATTGTTCCACACTTGAGGTTGCTGAAACATCCAATGCATGGAACTCCGCGGCGGCGGCACCAGCCTTGACCGCCTGCCCGGCGACTTGCTTCAAGCGGTCCAGCCGCCGCGCGCCGAGCAGCAGCTTCGCGCCCTCCGCACCAAACGCCCGCGCCGCCGCTGCGCCAAATCCACTCGACGCGCCGGTAATCAGGATCCATTTGGACTTAAGTGAACTCATTGTCGGAATTCTCATCCTCAGCGAGAACGGTTCAAGGCAAAACTAGCGAAGTCCCGGAGGGACTCAACGACCATAGCCCGGCGTTTCAACGCCGGGAACACTTAACCATCAGGCAAGTCCCGCAGGGACAGTTGAATCGTAAGCATCCTTCTTTCGACCGTTCCTGCGGGACTTGACGCTGCTTTCACATGAACCCGGCATTGAAATGCCGGGCTATTTTCAAATATTCCTTCGTAATAAAACCACGTCACAGGTACCGGCTCAAAAATTAAACCGCCGCGCCCGCAACAACCTTGTCACTAATTTTTGCGCGTGCAGGTGAAACGCGCATTTCCTATTGTCACCTGTCGCTAATGCCTATGAATACCAGAGTCTGGTCCGTCCTTTTCGTTGCCCTGATCCTGCCGGCCTTTTGCTGCCGGGCCGGCAATCACACCAACTTCGACGTGGCCATCTACATTCCGGTGGGCGTGGTGCGCAGTTTTGAAGATCCGCAAAAATTGCAGGACGATTGGGACCGGATCAACGCGCAATTGAAGGTGGACAAGGTGTACATCGAGGTGCAGCGCGACCGGCAGCGCGCCGGCGATGAATTGCTGGAACAGGTCAAAAAATTCTTCCTCGACCGCGGCGTTCGGGTGGCGGGCGGCATGGCCCTGTCCGACGGCGGCTTCGGGCAATTCAAATCGTTCTGTTACACCGACCCGGATGACCGGCAGTTCATCTCGGAAGGCGCGGAACTGGCGGCGCGGCATTTTGACGAAGTGATCCAGGACGACTTCTTTTTTGACTGCACCAAGACCGATTCCGATATCGCGGCCAAGGGAACGAACAGTTGGACGCAGTTCCGGCTCGCGTTGATGGATGACGCGGCCGAAAATTTAATCATCAAGCCGGCGCGCGCGGTCAATCCCAAGGTCAAGCTGGTCATCAAATTCCCCAATTGGTACGAACATTTTCAGGGACTCGGCTACGACCTCGACCGGGAGACAAAACTGTTCGACGGCATTTATACCGGCACGGAAACGCGCGACCCCGTCGTCACCGACCAGCATTTACAACAGTACGAGAGCTACGAAATCATCCGTTACTTCGACAACATCGCGCCGGGCCGGAATGGTGGCGGCTGGGTGGACACTTACAGCATCCACTATATTGACCGGTACGCCGAGCAGCTTTGGGACACGATGTTCGCCAAGGCGCCGCAAATGATGCTGTTCGAGTGGTCGGCGATGAGCCGGCCCATTCTGCCGGGCGACCGCGACGCCTGGCAAAGCCTGCCTACAAGTTTTGATTACAACCGGCTGCTCGCGGCGTTTCAAACCAATCATCCGGCGGGCCTGACGAACCCCACCATTGCTTCCGTGGCCGGCTATAGTCTGGACGAAGTGGACCCATTCCTCGGCCAGCTCGGCAACCCGATTGGCATCGCCAGCTATAAACCCTATCAATCCACGGGCGAAGATTTCCTGCACAATTATCTGGGCATGATTGGCGTTCCCATTGAGCTGTATCCGTATTTCCCCACCAACGCGGATCTGGTGCTGTTGACCGAAGAGGCGAAGTTCGATCCCGACATCGTCGCCAAAATCAAACAGCAACTCGTCGCCGGTAAATCCGTCGTCATCACTTCCGGCCTGCTTCACGCACTGGAAGATCGCGGCATCAACGACATCGTGGAACTACGCTACACCGACCGTAAACTGCTCGCGCATGAGTTTTACGGCGGATTCGGCGCCGGCAATGGGGCCGACCTCGGTAATGATCCGAATGCGGCCATCCTGCTGCCGGTGATTGAATTCCTGACGAACGATGCCTGGCCGCTGGTGCGCGCGATGGCCAACGGCGGCGCCTGCCCGCTGTTGATCATGGACCGCTACTCCAAAGGCGTGCTGTATGTCCTGACCATTCCCGACAATTTTGCCGATTTGTACCGGCTGCCGCCGGCTGTCACGAGTGCGCTCAAGAGTTATTTGATGCGCGGTTTCCCGGTTTGCCTGGATGGCCCCAGTCAGGTGGCGTTGTTTGCCTACGACAATCACACGTTCATCGTGGAATCCTACCTACCCACGGAGACCGACGTGAAGGTTTCCGTGACCGGTGATTACACCAAGCTGCGAAATCTGGTCACCGGCGAAGAGATTACCGGTCAGGCCCCGGGAGAACCGCAAGGCTTTGGACGCCGTCAGTTTTTGGAGGAAAACCGCGAATCCTTCAACGTGCATCTGCTGCCGCACAGTTACGAAGTATTTGTGATGGAGATGATGGAGAAGTAAACCTGCCGGGCGGCGATACCCTCATAGAAACATCAACACATTTGCGAGTATCGCCAGGCCGGTCAATCCAACGGCGATACCCACGACCACGCCCGACTCCCTCCGCCAACACCAGATGCACCAGATCAATGAAGTGATGGCCAGGCTTCGATAAGCGATGGCGAGCACGCCCAGCGGAAAGTTGATGTTTTGAGCAAGCGACTGGCGGACCCATTCGGGAATGGCACTCGGATCCAGAAAGTGGCCCAGCGTGCCCGCCATAAGATGATAAACATACCAATCGAACAACGAGAAAAAGGACAATACGATACACGCGATCGATCTCGGTGAACCATGAAGCCTGCCGGCAAATGCCATATAATCAAATTTGGTTTTGCGCATGTTTGTAAACCCGTATCGCCGTCAAACTGGAATTATTTTATCATATCATGCACATTTTTTCAATAAGCTTTTATAACACCGATATGCTTCCCAATTGAAACTGAACAGGTTTCACAAGGGCATGACGATGGCTGCAGCGTTTCGCAGCTTTGTCCGGGAGCACTGAAGTTTTATCGGGCGAAATTCAACCGGTCGAGAAATTCATAACGGACGCGGTGCACGTCGGGAGCGGCACCGGAATCAAGCTTGAGATGCATCACCGGATAATCGTTCTGGCGGTTGTAGGGCGGCCACGTCGGCAGACCCGGACCGTTCGGATCGCCGGTCTTCGCAAAGTTGCTCCAGTAGGTAGCCATGAGTTCCGAAACCCGGTAATCCTCCGGTCGCCACGGCAGATGTTTGGAGGAGAGCACCTGGAAGACGTATTCGATTTCGGCAGAGTGCGGCGCCGCCGGCTCCGTACCCGGCCTGGCGTTCGCGGGCAGCGGCAGCGTCTGGTCGAACTCGTACCGGTAGACCGGGGACCCGCCCGTCTGAAGCTGCATTTCCATCCATTTCCAGGTGTCGGACCCGGTGAACTGGTCGCCGGCGATATCCTGCCCGGCCCGTCTCGCTTCCGCATCGGTCATCGCCGGATAAAGTTTCAGAATGGATTCTGCGTTGGTGCCGAATTGGGCTTTGACGCGCTTGACGTAGTTCACGACGGTCGGCGCGTCATTGGTAAAGAAGGATTTGAAGTCCCGCTCGTCCCGGTTCCATCCGGCGAGAAGCGGGATGTGGCTTTGTTGGCCGCTGGCGTAAATGGATAGACAGTTGGTCGGCAGGAAATATCCGTCGATGTCCGGCATAAAATACTCCCGCGGCAGTTTCAGCGCCGCCGCGAGCACTTTTTGGGCGGGCATGGCCCGCAACGCCTCCAGCGAGTCTGTCCCAAACACCGACTCCGCGAATTTCACCCCGGCCTGCTCGGCCTGGACCCGTGGCTTCCACGGTTGCAGGGTGTCAAAGCATGAACTGCTCTCGCCAATGGCGCGACGAAAGAGGCCTTGCGCCAGGGGCGACGCCATCAATGCGCCGACGGAGCGCGACCCGGCTGATTCCCCAAAGATGGTGACGTTGTCAGGGTCGCCGCCGAACGTGGCAATGTTCGCCTTGATCCATTTGAGCGCGGCGACCTGGTCCAGAAGTCCGTAATTGCCGGAAGCATTGTGTTCCGACTCCTTTGTCAGTTCCGGAAGGGCCAAAAAACCGAAAACGCCCAGCCGGTAGCCGACGCTCACCACCATCACGCCTTGCTTCGACAAATTGCCGGCGTCCTGACGCGGCTCGGAAGTGGACCCGGCGACAAAGCCGCCGCCATAAATCCAGACCATCACCGGCAGCAGCTTCGACTCGGGATGATTTTCCGGCATCCAGATGTTGAGATATAAACAGTCTTCGCTGGGACCGGCGTCGTGGAAGACCATGTCGTCGTAGATGCGCCCCTGCATGGCGCGCGGCGGATAGTCAACGGCCTTTCGGACCCCGGTCCAGGGCGGAGCCGGCTGCGGCGGCTTCCAGCGCAACGGACCGACCGGCGATGCGGCATAAGGAATTCCCTTAAACGTGCGCACCTTCCCGTCGGCACTGACGACACCTTCCAGCACGCCATC
This sequence comes from Verrucomicrobiota bacterium, assembly GCA_050010675.1. Classification (GTDB taxonomy): domain Bacteria; phylum Verrucomicrobiota; class Verrucomicrobiia; order Limisphaerales; family UBA11358; genus UBA11358. The sequence goes on from JBEKKN010000083.1 coordinate 7,312, forward strand.
GGCGGTTTGTATCTGCACATGGCGCAACGACTGCGCGGGCACGACCTGGATTCCAAGCAACAACACGAGGAACACGGCCCATTTCTGTCCATGGAACTTCATGGTTTCTGCAGTGGTGTCTGCCCTGTCGGCCGATTTGACTCCCAGAGTTCAGCCACGCGGGGCCTGCGGTGTCAAGCGCGGGGGTGGAGCGGAAGGCGGAAACGGTGTCGGCGGCGAGGAGGTCTCAGCCAAAGTGTAGGCAAGGATTTCGCCGGTGGAATTGAGAAAGGTAAAATCCTGTACGCTCTTGATGGTTCGGTTTTTTACCAGCCGTTGAATTGCCTGGAGCGTGTCTTCTCTTGATTCCTGAATGCGAAGCGCTATTTGGCTCGCATGGTTGGGTGCCCTCGTATCATGTAGAAAATTGATGATTTTTGCTTCTATATGTTCGAGCAGTGCTGTCTTCATTTGTCACCTCATCGTCGGTGCTGGCTGACGGGGTCCAATTTCGGTCTGACAAAAGGAGTAACCCGCCAATCTGCATGATATCATGCAACGATTGAGCCACCTCGGGTCGGCGATGTCAATTCTGATTTGTCGGGAAACGAAGCGGCAAGCAAATGTCCGGAGGACAGCAATAACGTCCTCCTGCGCCAAGGCTACGGAGGACACCATCCTTCGCTCAAAACCTCCAGCGTCGGTTCCGAGCGGAGGATGGTGGAGCCGAGGGGATTCGAACCCCTGACCTTCTCATTGCGAACGAGACGCTCTACCAACTGAGCTACGACCCCAGCCTTGCCGTTCGGACAACCATGGTTTTGCCACAAAAAAACGCGCCGCGCAATTCTTAAGTCATTTCCGCACTGGGAGCGCCGGCGTCCCGCCGGCCTGCCGGTAATTAGAACCATAAACTCGCCGGCAGGATGCCGGCGCTCTCAGGAACAGCCTGAAATCGCGGACGAACCGTCCACGCTCCCGAGCCGCTCCAATTGCCGATTGGCAATTCCCGGCGCGCTTGCTACCTTCCGCCCGCATGACCGACCCGGCCGTGGCCGCCCAAACGACTTCGAAGACCCAGGTGTTTCTCCGCCGGTTGATCACCACGGTGATTCTCTGGACGGTGATCCTGGCCGGCTTGCTCTCCAGCAATGCATTGATTTCAAATGGCCTCTTTCTACTGATCATCTTCCTGCTCGCCCTGGCCGGGCTCGCGGAATTTTACGGTCTCGCGGAAAAACGCGGTCTCGCCTGCTTCAAATGGTGCGGGCTGCTCGGCGGCGCGCTGCTCATGGTCGGGACGTTCCTAAATTTGACCGGCCACCTGGGCACGTCCGGTTCGCCCGCGCGCGTGAATGATTTTGAAACCGGCTTCATCATCCTGTTCGTGCTGGGCTTGTGCGTGCGACAACTCGTCGCGCGCGACGGAGCCACGGGCATGGTCGCCATGGCCACCACGCTCTTCGGCCTCATGTATGTCCCCTGGCTCCTTAACTTCATCCAGAAAATCAATTTTTTCCCCGGCGTGGAGGGCCGATATTTCCTGCTCTACTTTGTGCTGCTGACAAAGTTCAGCGATACCGGCGCGTACGCGGTCGGCTCGTTCATCGGCCGGCACAAGATGATTCCGCGCATCAGTCCTGGCAAAACCTGGGAAGGTTTTGGCGGCGCCATCGTGCTGTCAACCGCGGCAAGCCTGGGGTTCTGGCATTTTCTGGGCAGCCACCTGGAGGGCATGAACTGGATTCACGCGGTCGTGCTGGGCGTTCTGTTGAGTGTGACGGCGGTCATTGGGGATTTGATTGAATCGCTGTTCAAGCGCGAGGCCGGCGTGAAGGATTCCGGCAAATTCTTCCCCGGCATCGGCGGCGTTCTGGATTTGCTCGACAGCCTGTTGTTCAACGCCCCCATCATGTATCTTTATCTCAGACACATTTTGGTTCCGTAAGCCACAGATGAACACAGATGAAACACAGAAAATGACCGGAGAGAAGGACTTTTCACTCCGGCCAGTTACTCAACAACTCCTCGGCGCGGCTTTTGAAGTTCACAACATTCTCGGCTTTGGTTTTCTTGAGAAAGTTTATCAACGCGCGATGCAGGTTGAACTGCAGTCTCGCGGGATTAAGGTGGAGCTTGAGCCTAAAATCCAGGTTCGATTCAAAGGAGTCATCGTCGGCGATTACGCCGCCGATTTGCTGGTCACTGACAAGATCGTCGTCGAATTAAAGACTGATCCCGCCTATCAGTCCGCACATGAAGCACAACTCTTGAACGAATTGCGCGGCACGGAAATACACCTGGGTTACCTGCTCAACTTTGGCCGCGAGCGGGTGGAATACAAACGAATGGTTTTTTGAGGAAAATCTGTGTTTCATCTGTGTCCATCTGTGGCTTGAAAATGAAAAATGTAGTTTTATTGGGTAGCACCGGCTCCATCGGCACCAGCACTGTCAAGGTGGCCGAGGATCTGCCGGACCGCATCCGGCTGGTCGGCCTGGCCGCCGGCAACAATTCCGAACTGCTGTTTGAGCAGGCGCGCAAGCACCGGCCGGAAGTCATTTCAATCGGTGACCCGGCGAAGGCCAGGGAACTTGGCAACGCGCTGGGGGTTTCAACCCGGGTTTTTTCCGGCGCGGAAGGCTTGTTAAAACTGGCCACGTTGCCGGGCGCGGACATTGTGCTGATTGCGATTGTCGGCACGGCCGGCCTCCAACCCGCGCTGGCGGCGATTCGCGCAGGCAAGGACATTGCGATTGCCTCCAAGGAAATCCTGGTCATGGCCGGGGAGATTGTCATGGCCGAGGCGCGCAAACACGGTGTCCGCGTGCTGGCCGTGGACAGTGAACATTCGGCCATTTTTCAGTGTCTCGACGGCAAACCACCCGCGTCCATCCGGAAACTGTGGCTGACCGCCAGCGGGGGACCCTTTCGCAACACGCCGAGAGAGGAATTTCCCAACCTCACCGTCGAACGCGCCTTGAAACATCCGTCGTGGGTCATGGGCCGGAAAATCACGATCGATTCGGCCACGCTCTTCAACAAGGGGCTGGAAATGATCGAGGCGCGCTGGCTGTTCGACATCAACATGGAACGCGTCGGCGTGCTGGTGCATCCGCAAAGCATCGTGCATTCGATGGTTGAGTTTGTGGACGGCTCGCTGCTCGCACAACTTTCCACGCCGGACATGTGCCTGCCGATCCAATACGCGCTCACGTATCCTGACCGCGCGCCGAGCGGGCGGGTGCAGACGGATTTTGCCAGGCTCGGCAGCCTGACCTTCGAGGAGCCGGACGCGGAGAAATTTCCGTCGCTGAAGCTCGCGCGCCGCGCCGGTGAGACCGGCGGCACCCTGCCTGCGGTATTGAACGCGGCGAATGAAATCGCCGTCGAAGCCTTTGTGAATCACAAAATCAATTTCCCCCAAATCACGGAAGCCGTTCAACGCACGATGGATGCGCACAAAGTCGTCGGGCATCCAACGTTGGAACAAATTTTGGAGGCCGACGCCTGGGCGCGCCGCCACGCGGCGGTCAGTTAATCATCATGCGCAAGGATTGCGGGCAGGCTTATTGCTGATATACTCATGGTGTCCCTTGGCTGGGGCGGTTTTTTTACATGACTATTTTGACCATCATTTATGTTGTTGCGGCCGTGCTCGTGCTGTTCGGCGCGGCCATTTTCATCCACGAATTCGGCCATTTCTGGGTCGCGCGAAAGCTGGGCATGAAGGTCGAGGAATTCGCCATCGGCTTTGGCCCCAAGATTTACAGCTGGAAGCGCGATGGCATCGAATACTCGTTGCGCTGGATTCCCGCCGGCGGTTTCGTGAAGCTGCCACAGATGGTCACCTCGGAAGCTTTGGAAGGAAAAACCGACTACGAAGGCGTATTGAA
>JBEKKN010000084.1:0-10577 GCA_050010675.1 Verrucomicrobiota bacterium
ACAATCCCAGCTTCAACTTTGAAGCAGCCAGATAGTTGAGCACCTGTTTGATGTGCGCTTCCACCAAACATTCGCAGGCCTTGGCTTCAAACAGGATTTTGTCCCAGACGACAAAATCGGCGAAATAAAAATGGGGAAGAACCACATCTTTGTAGGCCACTTCATATTTTCGTTCGCGAATGAACGGGATATTGGATCGTTTCAATTCGACCACGAGCGCGTCCTTGTAAAGGATTTCATCATAACCTTTGCCCAGTTCTCGGTGGATCTCCATGCAAAAACCAACGAGTTTGAAAACCTCTTCCTTGTAAAGCAGGTCACTCATTGTCTTTGCCTGGAAATTAGCGGTGATTCGCGCAATTCGCGTAGAAATGTTTCTGCAGTTCGCGTCTCATTTCTTCAGCAGCGCGTATTCCATGCTGTCCACCAGCGCCTGGAGGCTCGCTTCGATGATGTTTTCATTGACGCCCACGGTGCCCCACTCGTGCCGGCCGTCGCTGGACTGGATCAACACCCGCGTTTTCGCCGCGGTGCCGGTGGCGGAATCGAGGATGCGCACCTTGTAATCCGTCAGCGTCACCTTTTTAAGTTTGGGAAACGATCGGGCCAGCGCGGCGCGCAAGGCGCCGTCGAGCGCGTTCACCGGGCCGTCGCCTTCCGCCACTTCATGATGAACGGTTTTGCCGACACGGATGTGCACGGTCGCTTCGCAAACCGATTCCCGCGAATCGCGCCGCATCGAGACGTGGTACGTCTCCACGGTGAACGGCACTTTCCGGTGCCGGAGCGTTTTGCCGATGAGCAGGGCGAGCGAGCCTTCCGCGGCTTCATATTCGTAGCCCTGGTTTTCCAGTTCCTTGACGCGATTCAGGATGGCCTTCAATTCCGGCGTGTCGTTGGTGATCGGGAAGCCGAGTTCCTGCGCCTTGATGACGATGTTGCTGCGGCCGGCCAGGTCGCTGATGAGCACCGTGCGCCGGTTGCCGACCAGCGCGGGGTCAATGTGCTCGTAGCTCGTGGTGAGCTTTTGCACGGCGTTGACGTGCGCGCCGCCCTTGTGCGCAAACGCCGAGGAACCAACCCATGGCTGCCGCGGACTGTGGCGCATGTTGGCGATTTCGTCCACGAACTGCGAAAGCTCCTTCAGCTTCGGCAAGGATTTCGCGGGCACACAGCTTTTTTTCAGCTTGAACGCGATGCAGGGAATGACGCTGGTCAGATTGCAATTGCCGGTGCGCTCGCCATAGCCGTTGATGGTGCCTTGCACGTGAACGGCGCCGGCGGCCAGCGACGCTAGCGCGTTCGCCACGCCCAGGCCGATGTCGTCGTGCGTGTGAATGCCGACCTTGCAGTTCAGTTTGCCGAGTGCGACCTTCGTGATGGCGGCAATTTCGTCCGGCAGACAGCCGCCGTTCGTGTCGCAGAGCACGATGAAATCCGCGCCCGCCTTTTCGGCGGCCTGCCAGGTTGCGAGCGCGTATTCGGGGTTGAGTTTGTAACCGTCAAAACAATGCTCGGCGTCGTAGATGACGAATTTATCGTGGTCCTTCAGGAAGCGCACGGTGTCGCCGATCATGGCGAGATTTTCATCGGGGGTGCAGCGCAGGACCTCCTTCACGTGCAGCATGGAAGTCTTGCCAAAAATAGTGACGACCGGCGTTTCCGCCTCGAGGAGCAGCCGCACCTGATCGTCCGATTCGACGGGCACGCCCTTTTTGCGCGTGGAACCAAACGCGGCGAGCCGCGCATTTTTGAATTTCCGGCGTCTGGCCTGGGCGTAGAATTCGATGTCCTTGGGATTGCTGCCCGGCCAGCCGCCTTCGATGTAATGCACCCCGAACGCGTCGAGCTTCTCGGCGATGCGGAGTTTGTCCGCGACCGAGAAATTGATGCCTTCCCCCTGCGAACCGTCGCGCAGGGTCGTGTCATAGATTTCGACCTGGGGTTTCATAAATGGCGCATGAAAAAACGGCGGGCATTATTCCTGAATCCGGGGGGACTGGCAAATCCCAAAACCGGGAATGGACCTAGCAACGTCCAGCGACAAACGGAAAGCGTTTCGGGGCGGTCAGGAGATGGTCCATTGATGCCGTCGAATGGTTCAAATGACTTTATCTTGTTTTTGTTGATACATTTCTGGCTTTTTGGCTGTAATGAGGTGACAAGTCGTTCGGCGGCGCGTAGTAGTTATCATCCAACATCCGGTCTGGCATCATGAGCACAAAAATCAGTTTCGCGTTGCGGGAGAAGGACATTCCCACCCACTGGTACAACCTGCTGGCCGATTTTCCGGAGCCGCTGCCGCCGCCGCTGCATCCGGGCACCCGGCAGCCGATTCCGCCGGAGGCGTTGCAGGCCATTTTCCCCGACAACCTCATCCAGCAGGAGATGAGTGCCGAACGCTGGGTGGAAATTCCCGGACCGGTCCGTGACATTTACACGCTCTGGCGGCCGTCGCCGCTGCTCCGCGCGGTGCGGCTGGAAAAGGCGCTGCAAACGCCGGCCCATATTTACTACAAATACGAGGGCGTCAGCCCCGCCGGCAGCCACAAACCGAACACGGCGGTCGCCCAGGCTTATTACAACCAGGTCGCCGGCACCAAACGACTCGCCACCGAAACCGGCGCGGGCCAGTGGGGTTCGTCGCTCGCCTTTGCGTGCAGTCAATTCGGGCTGGAATGCAACGTGTACATGGTCAAGGTGAGCTACCAGCACAAGCCGTATCGCCGGATGCTGATGCACACCTGGGGCGCCACGGTGCACCCGAGTCCCAGCGACCAGACCGAGTTCGGCCGCAAGCTGCTGCACGACGACCCGGATTGTCCCGGCAGCCTCGGCATCGCCATCAGTGAAGCCATCGAGGACACCGTCACGCATCCGCACACCAAATACTCGCTGGGCAGCGTGCTCAATCACGTCTGCCTGCACCAGACGGTCATCGGCCAGGAAGCCATCAAACAAATGGAACTCGCGGGCGAGGAACCGGATGCCATCATCGCCTGCTGCGGCGGCGGCAGCAATTTCGCCGGCCTCGCCTTTCCATTCATTCACAAAAAAATCACGGAGAAAAAGAAATACCGCATCGTGGCCGTGGAACCGTCGGCCTGTCCGACCCTGACGCAAGGCGAATTGCGTTACGACTTTGGCGACACGGCGGAGATGACGCCGTTGCTGATGATGCACACCCTGGGTCACAAATTCATGCCGCCGTCCATTCACGCAGGCGGGCTGCGTTATCACGGCATGTCGCCGATGGTCAGCCACGCCCTCAAGCTGGGCCTGGTGGAAGCCGAGGCGTACCACCAGACGAAGGTGTTCGAGGCGGCGGTGCAGTTTGCGCGCACGGAAGGCATCGTGGCCGCGCCGGAATCCGCCCACGCGATCGCCGCGGTCATCCGGGAAGCCATCGCCGCCCGCGAAGCCGGGAAGCCGCGCGTGATTCTGTTCAACCTCTCCGGCAACGGCATGCTCGACCTGGGCGCGTATGAAACCTATTTGAGCGGCAAATTGCAGGATGCTTGAACCTGAAGCGTCAACCTGAACCCGATCCCGGACCGGTTGCGGCCCGCCGGTGACCCATACCGGAGTTGCAAATCGTGCCGGGTTCGGCGAGTTTTGACTGTGGAAGTTTCCGGAAAAATCCAGTGCCCGTTCTGCGGGCAGGCATTCGACCTCGTCGTGGACACCAGCGTGGCGAGCCAGCGGTTCACGACGGACTGCGAGGTGTGCTGCCGGCCGTTCGAAGTGTTCGTCGAATGCGAGCCGGGCGAAATTCTGAGCTTGGACGCGATGGCGGATTGAGGCAAGCTCCACGCGATGCACCATGGCGCCAACACCGTTCTCTGGATTTACATCCTCCTGCTGCTCGTCGGCGGCCTGTTTGGGTTCTTCAAGGGGAAGAGCAACATTTCCCTGGTGACGTCGGTGGTGTTTGCGGTGTTGCTCATCCTGACGACGTTGCGGGGGATATTTGACCCGGCCTTTGCCAATGGTTTGGCGAACGTGGTGTTGCTGGTGCTGCTGGTGGTGTTCACCCTGCGGCTGGCGAAGACGAAAAAGTTCATGCCCAGCGGCATGATGCTGGCCTTGACGATTCTGGCCCTGGCGTTGCGGAACCTGAATCTGGGTTGAGCCGGTACCGGGAGGGAGAGCCGGAAATCCGACGCGCCCACTCCCTTCGTGGTGTGCCTGCTGACAAATCCTACCGGAAATAGGTTGCGCGGACGGAGGGCGGCCCGTAAGTTTTCCACCCTTTGGGCGCACCCATAGCTCAATTGGATAGAGCGTCTGACTACGGATCAGAAGGTTCCAGGTTCAACTCCTGGTGGGTGCACCAGTTTGGGCGTCGCAAGCGCATTGACAATGCCGCGCGCTTGCGTAGGTTGCCCCAACAAACCGCAACGCATTGTGAAACCCACAGCAAACCGTGGCTGAAAAAGACGATTATCTGGCAGACGTGCTGGTGGACCTGGGCATTGTCACTGCCGAGCAGGTCGCCAAAGCGCGCCAGGAAGCTGAAACTTCCGGGGTCGGCGTGGTGGACTTGTTGCTGGCCAACAAACTCGTCCGCCCGTCGGACGTCACCCAGGCCAAGGCCGCCCAATTTGGCGCGGAAGTCATCCAGCTCGGCGGCCTGCGGATCCCCGACGACGTCATTTCCATCATCCCCCGCCACATCGCCAAAAAATACCGCGTCGTCCCCGTTTTCAAAAGCGACGGCAAGGTCGCCGTGGCCATCGCCGATCCGTCCGACCTGAACACGATTGACACGCTCACGCATTTGCTGAATGCGGAGATTGAGCTGCGGGTGGCGGCGGAATCGGACATCGAAGCCGCGCTGAACAAGTACTACGGCGGCACGGGCCAGACGGTGGTGGACAAGGCGATCCAGGAACTGACCGAAAGCGAGGTCGAAGTGCCCAAGGGCGCGCTGGATGACGATGGCGGGGCGGTGGACGCGGACGCACCGCTCATCCGGCTGGTCAACCAGATCATCGTGGACGCCTTCAAAATGCGGGCGTCGGACATTCACTTGGAACCGTTGAGCAAGCGTTTCCGGCTGCGCTTTCGCATTGACGGTGTGTTGCACGAGATGAAGGCCCCGCCCAAACGATTGCAGGCGTCCATCATCACCCGGCTGAAGATCCAGTCGAACATGTCCATTTCCGAGCATCGCATTCCCCAGGACGGGCGCATCCAGAGCAAGGTGGGGACCAAGCTCATCGACCTGCGCGTGTCGTGCCTGCCGACGAACCATGGCGAAAGCATCGTCATGCGTATTCTCGACAAGGAAGGCCTGCGGCTCGGTCTGCCGGAACTGGGATTTTTCACGGATGACCAGCAGACCTTCGAACGCATGATCGGTTTGCCCGACGGCATCCTGCTGGTGACCGGCCCGACCGGTTCCGGCAAAACCACCACCCTGTATTCCTGCCTGCACTTCATCAACCGGCCCGACCGCAAAATCATCACGGTCGAGGATCCGGTGGAATATATCCTGTCCGGCATCAATCAGGTGCAGGTCCATGAAGCGGTCGGCCTGACCTTTGCCGCCGCACTGCGCTCGATCCTGCGCCAGGCGCCGAACGTGGTGATGATCGGTGAAATTCGCGACATGGAAACCGCGTCCATCGCCATCAACGCGTCGCTGACCGGTCACCTGGTTTTCTCCACGCTGCACACCAATGACGCGCCGAGCGCGGTCACGCGCCTGGTGGACATCGGCGTGAAACCCTTTCTGGTCGCCTCGTCCACGCGCTGTCTCATGGCCCAACGCCTCGTGCGCAAGGTCTGCCGCCAGTGTGCGCAGCCCTACCAGCCCACCGAGCAGGAACTGCGCGCGTTGAACCTCACGCCGGAAAACATGCAGACGGCGACGATGCAAAAGGGCCGCGGTTGCAGCAACTGTTCCAACACGGGCTGCCGCGGACGCTTCGGCATTTTTGAAATTTTCATCATCGATGACGAGGCGCGGAAATTGATTTACGACAAGGCCTCGTCGTCCGTGTTGCGCGCCCGCGCCCGGGAAATGGGCATGCGCACGCTGCGCGAGGACGGCATTCGCAAGGTGCTCGCCGGCCTGACCACGCCCGAGGAGGTCATCCGGGCGACCGTCGGCGACGAATCCTGACGCGCGAAACGATTTTATGTCATACTCCATGTCCGATTTGTTGCAGTTGGTGGTGTCGGAAGGCGCCTCCGATTTGCACATCCGCGTGGGCACGCCGCCGACCATCCGGGTGCACGGCATCCTGCACCGCGTCGAGGGCCCGTCGCTCAAGGCGGAGGATTCCGAGGAATTGATGCGCAGCATCACGTCCGAGGAACACATCCAAAGCACGCGCGAACACGGCGGCGCCGACTTTGGTTTTGCGTTTGGCGACGTGGCCCGGTTCCGGGTGAGCGTCTTCAAGGAGAAGGGCAATTTCGCCCTGGTGCTCCGGCAGATCCCCAACAAGCTGCTGACCCTCGAGCAAATCGGCGTTCCCCCCAGCACCAAGGAGCTGCTCTACAAGCCGCGCGGCCTCGTGCTGATCACGGGCCCGACCGGTTCCGGCAAGACCACCACGCTGGCCTCCATGCTCAACGTCATCAACGAGGAACGCGACGAGGCGCACATCATCACCATCGAAGACCCGATCGAGTATTATCATCACCACAAGAAGGCGCTGGTCACGCAGCGCGAGATCGGCGTGGACGTGCCGAACTTTGCCGAAGGTCTGCGCCGGGCGCTGCGCCAGGACCCGGACATCATTCTGGTGGGTGAAATGCGCGACCTGGAAACCATCGAGGCGGCCATCACGGCGGCGGAAACGGGGCATCTGGTTTTCGGCACGCTGCACACGACGGGCGCGGCCAAGACGATTGACCGCATCACCAATGCCTTCCCCACGAACCAGCAGGAAATGGTGCGCATCCAGCTTTCCACCGTGATGCAGGCGGTGATTTCGCAGTTGCTGATTCCCCGGATCGACAAACCGGGACGCGTGGCGGTTTTTGAAGTCATGGTCAACACGCCCTCCATTGCCGCCCTCATCCGCGACAACAAGACGTTCCGCATCCAGTCGGACATCCAGACCGGCGCGAAATATGGCATGGTGACGCTGGATTCCTTCCTGCTGGACAAGTATCAGCAGGGCATGATTGCGCGCGAGGAAGTGATTACCAAGGCGCAGGACGCGGTGACCATGCAGCAAAAATTGCAGGAACTGGAACTGGCCCAGTCCCTGAGTGCCGATGCGACGCCGTCCAAACCCAAGAAATAACGCTTTCCTAAAATGGCCGAAGAAGTTTCCAGTCCCTTGCTGTCACTCGTCAAAGAGCTGGGGTTGATTGACGACCTGCAGTACGAGGAGGTCGCCGCCGAATTCAAACGCGGCGGCGCGCCGGTCATCCAGTTGTTGCAGGATTTCGGCATCATGCAACTCGACGACGTGCTGCAGGTGATGGCGAATTATCTGGGCACCCGGGTGGTGTCGCTGCGCGACGTCCAGTTCACCCCCGAATTATTGTCGACCGTTCCGGCGAACGTCGCGCGCATGTACCAGTGCCTGCCGGTGGGCATCCAGGACGGCACGGTGCAGGTGGCCCTGGCCGATCCGCTGGACCCGGCGCGTTCCGACGAAATCACGTTTGCCATCAAAAAGCCCGTGCAGGTGGTGGTGGCCGATCCCGCCGAAATCGAGAAGGCCATTGAGCAGCACTACGCCCAGGAAACGGAGGGGGTCGCCGATATTCTCAAGGAACTGGGCGCGGACACCGACATCGCCCGCGAGGTGAGCGAGGCCGGCGAGGACGCGAAGGCCGCCGAATCGCTGGCCAACGAGGCGCCCATCGTGAAATTCGTGAATCTGGTCCTGTTCCAGGCCATTCAGGACCGCGCGAGTGACATTCATTTCGAGCCGTTTGAAACCGAATTCCGCATCCGCTACCGCGTGGACGGCGCCCTCTACGAAATGTCGCCGCCGCCCAAGCACCTGGCCCTGCCGGTGATCTCGCGCATCAAGGTCATGTCCGGCCTCAACATCTCCGAACGGCGCGTGCCGCAGGACGGGCGCATCAATTTCCCGATGGGCAACCGGCAGATCGACATGCGCGTGTCCACGCTGCCGACGCAGTTTGGCGAATCGGTGGTGTTGCGCGTGCTCGACCGCGGGGCGGTCAGCCTGGACATCGAGACGCTCGGCTTTCCCAAATACGTGCATGATTACGTGACCGAGGCGATCCTGCGCCCCAACGGCATCATGATTGTCACCGGCCCCACCGGTTCGGGCAAAACCACGACGCTCTACTCCTGTTTGCGCCGCATCAACACCCTGGATTCCAAACTGCTGACCGCCGAGGATCCCGTCGAATACGACATCGACGGCATCATGCAGGTGGCCATCAACGACTCGGTGGGCATGACGTTCGGCAAGGCGTTGCGGTCGTTCCTGCGCCAGGACCCGGACATCATCATGGTGGGGGAAATGCGCGATCTGGAGACCGCGCAGATTTCCATCCAGGCGTCGCTGACGGGCCATCTGGTGTTGAGCACGCTGCACACCAATGACGCGCCGGGCGCGGTGACGCGGCTGCTGGACATGGGCGTCGAGCCGTTTCTGATTTCCTCGACGCTGATGGCGGTGCTGGCGCAGCGGCTGGTGCGGACCACCTGCGCCAATTGCCGGACGCCGTTTGAACCCACCGAGGAACAGCTCGCGTTGTTGAACCTTTCACCCCACGACCTGGGCGACAAGGTGTTTCACTATGGCCGCGGCTGTTCCACCTGTAACGACACCGGTTACAAGGGGCGCAAGGGCATTTTTGAATTGCTCATCATCAGCGAGGCCATCCGCACGTTGATCAATGAGCGGTCGCCGACGGTGGTGGTGCGCCAGAAAGCGGTTGAGCTGGGGATGGTCACCCTGCGTGAAGACGGCTTGCGCAGCATTTTTGAAGGTGATACCACTATTGAGGAAATCGTCAAATACACATGATCAGTCCCACGTCCAACGTCCCAGGTCCAAAGTCAGACGCTGACCAGCGCGGCGGCCAATCCGGCTTTGGACCTTGGGTTTTGGGCTTCCGACCATTTTAGTTTATGCCCAAATACAGTTATGTGGCGCTGGATGCGCACGGCAAGGAAACCAAGGGCACCATTGAAGTCGCCACGCAGAATGAGGCCATCGGCCGCGTCAAGGAGATGGGATTCTTCCCGACCAAAATCGTCGAGGCGGAAAAACCCCAGGAAAAGGCCAGCCGGAAAAAGTCCAAGGCGGCGCCCCGGCCGGGGGGCGGCAAAAAGCGGGGCGCCATGGACATTCAGATCAAGATTCCCGGTCTGAGCGGGCGGGTGAAACCCAAGGTGTTGACCACCTTTACCCGCCAGTTGGCGACGCTGGTGGACGCGGGCCTGCCGCTGCTCCGCGGTTTGCGTGTGCTCGAAAAGCAGGAGCGCAACGTCACGCTCCGGGACATTCTTGGCCAGCTGGCACTCGCCATCGAAGGCGGCAGCACCTTTTCCGAGGCGCTGGCGCAGCATCCCAAGGTGTTCAACCGCCTGTTCGTGAACATGGTCAAGGCCGGCGAACTGGGCGGCGTGCTGGAAGTGGTTTTGAAACGCCTGGCCGAATTTTCCGAAAAGGCGCAGAAGATCAAGGGCAAGGTCAAGGCCGCGATGTTTTATCCGGTGGCCGTGCTCATCGTGGCCCTGGGCATCATGGTCCTGCTGTTGACGTTTGTGATCCCCCGGTTTCAGGGCGTCTTCGAAGGCATGAACATCAAGATGCCGCGGTTCACCCTCATCGTGCTGGGGATCAGCGCCGCCGTCAAAGACCACTTTTTCGAAACGTCCCTCGGCGTCGCGGCCGTGGTGGTGGTGTTTTTGTTGATCATCCGCACCCGGATCGGCCGGCTGGGCTGGGACAAATTCAAGTTGAAGGTTCCGGTCATGGGCCCGGTCGTCAGCAAGGTCGCCATTGCCCGCTTCACCCGCACCCTCGGCACCCTCGTCAGCAGCGGTGTCCCCATTCTGCAGGCGCTCACCATTGTCAAGGAAACCGCCGGCAACGTCATCATCGCCAATGCCGTCAACGGGGTCCATGAAAGCGTCAAGGAGGGCGAAACCATCACCGCGCCGTTGGAAGGTTCCGGGGTCTTCCCGCCCATGGTCGTCAGCATGGTGGATGTCGGTGAACAAACCGGCGCCCTGCCCGAAATGTTGCTGCGCATCGCCGACAACTACGACGAGGAGGTGGACAATGCCGTGTCCGCCATGACGTCGTTGCTGGAACCCATCATGATCATTTTTCTGGCCGTCCTGGTGGGCAGCATCGTCATCGCCATGTTTCTGCCGTTGATTCAAATGATCAACACGCTGAGCGGCTCGGGCCCCGGAGGCGCCGGGCAATAGCTTTGTTGTCAACCGAAGGCTAATTCGCTTCGGCTTCACAAAAACCGTTGACAAAGAATGGTATCCATGCGTAAATACATTGTAAACACATTGCATGGGCGTTTTATATACAATTAGCTCATTATGGAGTTTGATTGGAATAATCCGCCATTTGAAACGGTTGGTTCTTTGACTCAGTTGGAAA
>JBEKKN010000085.1:0-12788 GCA_050010675.1 Verrucomicrobiota bacterium
CTTGGCCGGGTGAATGTTCACGTCCACCGCCGCCGGATCGATTTCCAGGAACAGGCAGCAGACCGGATAACGGCCCTTCATCAGCGACGTGTGATAACCTTCGATGAGCGCGTAGTTGAGTCCGCGGTTTTCCACGGGACGGCGGTTCACGAAAACAAACTGGCTGTCGCGCGTGGTGCGGGAAACGCCGGGCGCACCGATCAGGCCCCAAACCCGGAGGGTGGACGGCGGAGGGCGGACCTCGGATTTTTCAGGCGACGCCACCTCGAACATTTCGGCGGGTTCCGGCTGGAAATCCCCGCTGAGGGACGCCGAAAAATTGACGGATAAAAATTTTTCATCGCCGAGCAGGGCGCGGAAACGTTCGCGCAAAGCCTCGATGCGGCTGGAAATGGCCGTGCCGGATTTGACGGCGGGTAATTGCCAGATCGTGCGACCATCCTTGACAAACGTGAACGCGACCTCGGCATACGCCAGCGCGGCCAGCGTCAGGTAATGCTGGATGTGCGCCGCCTCGGTTTCCTCCGTGCGTAAAAATTTCCGGCGCGCCGGCAAATTGAAGAAAAGCTGCCGGACCTCCACGCTCGTGCCGGGGGCGCTGCCCGCGGCCTTGACCTCGGCAATTTTCCCGCCGTTCACGATGATTTGCGTGCCTTCGGGCAAATGGCCGTCGCGTTCGCGCGTCGTCAGGATAAACCGGCTGACGCTGGCAATGCTGGGCAGGGCCTCGCCGCGAAAACCCATCGTGGCAATGGCTGCCAGATCCTCCGCGCGCTGGATTTTGCTCGTGGCATGACGTTCAAGGCACAGCAACGCGTCGTCCCGGCTCATGCCGGCGCCGTCGTCGGTCACCCGCACGAGGCTGCGGCCACCGGCCTGAACCTCGACGGTCAACCGCGCCGCCTGCGCGTCGAGCGCGTTTTCGACCAGTTCCTTCACGACGCTGGCGGGGCGTTCCACCACTTCGCCGGCGGCGATCTGGTTGGCGACGTGGTCGGGAAGCAGATGGATGCGATTCATCGTTCGTTAATCCATCAAAGGGTTGAGGGGTTGAAGCGGGATGTCCAGAGGAATTGCAACTTCGGACTTCCCCTTTAACGCTTCAACGTTTCATCGTCCTTCAGCAACGGCAGGGTGAAGAAGAAAATCGCACCCTGCCCCGGCTCCTGGCGCACCCCCATCCGGCCTCCGTGATCTTCGACGATTTTTTTGCAAATCGAGAGGCCCAGACCGGTGCCGTGGGATTTGCCATGCGTCGCAAATGGCTGAAACAGCCGGTCAACGATTTCGGGCGCAATCCCGGGTCCGGTGTCCTCCATTTCGGTGATGACCTCTTTTCCATCCTGCCGAAAACGCAGGCGCAGGCGGCCGCCGCCGGGCATCACGTCCACGGCATTGTGGAGCAGATTGAAAAAGACCCGGCGCAGGCGGCGTGGTTCCAGCCGGAGCTGGACGGCCGGCGGCTCGTTTTGCGGTTCAATGCGCACGGATTTGATCCCGGCCTCCGCATCCAGTTCGGGCAACAGTTTGCTGACGAACTGGCGGTAGTCGACAGCGGTAAACGCCGCCTTGGCGGAGGCGCCCTGCGTAAATTCCAGGATATCGCCGATCATCTCCTTGATGTGCTGGACTTGAATGTGAATGTAACCGAGCGATTGCGCGTGTTTCTCCGGGGTGAGGCCGGGGCGTTCCAACGTCTCGGTGGCCAGGCTGATGACGGTGAGCGGATTTTTTAAATCGTGCAGGATCGAACGGGCAAAGTTGCCGACCACGGCCAGGCGCTCGGCCTGGATGATTTCGCGCAGATGGAGTTGATTGAAATCGCGCAAACGCCGGCTGATTTCCTGCAACACGTTGAACGCCAGACCCGGCGAACGTTTGAGCAGGGCGAGCATCTCGTCGCGGGGAATAAAATAAATCTGTGTGTCCTTCACGGCGGTGGCGGTGGCCGAGCGCGGCAGGTCTTCGATCACGGCCATTTCGCCGAAAATGTCGCCGGGACCGAGTCGGGAAAACACACGGTGCTCCTGCAAATCCGTGAGGTGCGCAATTTCCACCAGACCGTCCCGGATGACATGGACACCATCACCGGGGTCGCCTTCGCGAAAAATCTCCTGTCCGGCGGCGAACTGCCGTTTCTGCGCGATGCGGCGCAGTCCCTGCCACTCGGCGGGACTCAAACCCTGAAAAAGCGCCACTGATTCCAACTCGGCCATAACGGGAATTTATGCAAAAGTTTAGCCGCGTAAAGCCTGGAAAGGAGCCGGGCTCTGAAAACCACCCCAAAAGAACGATAACTTGTTGACAAAGGTTTACAAAAAAGTAACATTGATGCATTCGGGTGGCAGTACGTTTCTTCAGCGGGGTTCCCCACCCCCACCTCCTTGGCGTCTGCCGCCCGAATGTGGGGGTGTAGCTCAATTGGTTAGAGCGCTGCCCTGTCACGGCAGAGGTTACGGGTTCGAGCCCCGCCACTCCCGCCATTCCCAACATTGTGTAGTGCGTCGGTGCATTTGTGACGATTTGCGCTGTCAAAATCGTGCCATCCGCCGGCGGAAAAATTCAGGGTGGCGCTGGGAACCCGATTTCAACACCATTTAACCCATGGTTCACCAACGCTGGCTGCGCATCATCCCGGTCGCGCTCATCATGTACACCATCGCGTACGTGGACCGCACCAACATCTCCCTGGCGCTGGACCCGAAGATTTCCAGCATGTTGCGGGACCTGATGATGGATGACCGGATGAAGGGGCAGGCGGCGGGCATATTTTTTCTAGGTTACGTTCTGTTGCAGATTCCCGGCGGTTACCTGGCCGGTCGCTGGAGCCCAAAGAAATTGATCTCCCTGTTCCTGGTGTTCTGGGGCATTTGCGCGGTCGGCTGCGGTTTGGTTTCCAGTTTCCAGGAATTCGCCGTGATGCGCTTTTTGCTCGGCGTGGCCGAAAGTGGCGTGTATCCGACCATGCTGGTGTTGCTGGCGAACTGGTTTCCGCGTTCGGAACGCGCCCGCGCGAATGCCTACTGGAATCTCTGCCAGCCTCTGGCCGTCGCCGTGTCCGCACCTGTCACCGGCCAGCTCCTGGACTCCTGGGGCTGGCAGACCGTGCTGGTGGCCGAAGGCGCCCTGCCCTTCATCTGGCTGCCCGTCTGGCTCTATTTCATCAAAGACCATCCGCGTGACGCAAAGTGGATTTCGAGCGGGGAAAAGGATTTTCTCGAAACCACATTGCAACGTGAAACCCGGGAACTGGAGCTGGCAAAAAAGAGCTCGCTCGGGCGCGCCTTCCTGCAACCGGCAGTTTTCGTCATGCTCTCGGTTTGTTTTCTTTACAACTTCGCGTCCTACGGGTGCAACACGTTTCTCACCGAAGGGCTCAAGGGGGGCGGCCATAATTTCACCGGCCTGGAAACCGGCCTGCTTTTCGCCGTTCCGTACGTGGTCACCGCCGTCGTGATGGTGCTGCTCTCGCGGCATTCGGACCGGACGGGCGAACGCCGCGGTCACGCAGCTTTCATCTATGCCGTGAGCGGCACCTCGCTCATCGCCAGCGTGTTGCTCAAGGAACATTCCTTTTGGCTGTCCTACGCCTTCCTGTGCCTGGCCATTCCGGGGCCGTTCGCCGGACTGGCTCCCTTCTTTGCCATTCCCACCGAGACCATGCCGCGCGCGACCGCAGGCGCCGTTATCGGCCTGGTCAATGCGCTCGGTAACATGGGCGGTTATCTGGGCCCGACCATTGTTGGGATCTTGAAAAGCCGGACTCACGGCATCACCGTTCCTTTCGGAGTTTTGGGTGGCGCGCTGCTCGCGGCGGCCGGGCTGGCTCTGTTGCTGCCAAAAGCCGTAAAACCAATTCAATCGCCGGGCCCCAGGGCCTGAATCACTGCCGCGACAATTTCTTCCGGGGATTTTTCGCAACTGAAGGTCAACGCATCCGCCGGCGGCTCCAACGTCGCCAACTGGCTGTCCAGCAAGGCCGGCGGCATAAAATGCCCGCGCCGTGCTTTCAGCCGTTCTTCCAGGACGGCGCGCGGCCCGGTGAGATATACGAACTGAACGCGCGCATCGCCACCCCGGAGCACATCGCGGTAGGCCGCTTTCAAGGCCGAGCACGTCATGACGGCGAATTGGCCCTCGTCGAGTGAGCGCGTGATGATTCCTCGCAAGGTTTGCAGCCATTTCGCCCGGTCCGCGTCCGTCAACGGAATGCCGCGGCGCATCTTCTCGATGTTTTCCGGCGGATGAAATTCGTCTCCCTCGTAAAAGGTGGCGCCGGTCTTTTTGGCAAACAACGTTGCCACCGTCGTTTTGCCGCTCCCGGACACACCCATGAAAATCAGGACCAGCGGACGGTGGTTTGACGGCTTCATGGTTTCACCGGCAGGCCCTACATGAGCTTCAACTTCGGCAAGTCCTGCGAATCCACCAGGCCCACCGGCTCGCGCTTCGCGTTCACCACAATCAAATCGTCGATGTTCCGTTCGTTGAAAATTTTCAGCGCCTCGACCGCCAGCGCGTTCTCGCAGATGCAAATCGGCTTCCGCGTCATCACTTTTTTCAACGGCTGGACGAGCAGGCTTTCATTCGTGGCCATGTGCCGGCGGAAATCGCCATCCGTGAACACGCCGGTCAGTTTTCCACGCGCATTCACCACGCTCAAGCTGCCGGATTTCGCGTGGGTCATCAGCAGCAGGGCTTCCTTGACCGGCAGGTTTTCATTCGCCACCGCGTTGCGTTCGCCGGCGCGCATGATGTCGCCCACGCGTGACAGCATGGCGCGGCCAATCGCGCCGCTCGGATGCAGCCGCGCAAAATCGCTTTGCTTGAACCCGCGCGCCTGCAACACCGCCATGGCCAGCGCGTCACCCGTCACGAGCATCGCGGTCGTGCTGGCCGTCGGCGCCAGGTTGAACGGGCAGGCTTCCTTGGGGACCTTCACGTTCAGCACCACGTCGCTGTGCCGCGCCAAGGCTGATTTCACGCCGCCGGTAAGGGTGATGATTTTGACGGAAAACCGCTTCAACGCCGGCAGTAGATTCAGCAGTTCCTCCGACTCGCCGGAATAACTCAAGGCCAGGATCACGTCGCCGTCATTGAGGATGCCCATGTCGCCGTGCAACGCGTCCACGCTGTTGAGCACGACGCTGGGGGAACCGGTGCTGGTGAACGTGGCGGCGATTTTTTGGCCGACGTTGCCGGATTTGCCGATGCCGACCACCACGATTTTGCCATGGCGGCTCAACGCCTCGACCATGGTTTCAATCGCCCGATCGAAGGCGGCGTCAAGCTGGGCGCGCACAGCCTTGAGCGCGGCGAGTTCGATGTCAAAAACCTTGCGGGCCTGGGCCAGATGGTTCATTGGGGTGAGGATGCGGCGAACGCCCTTTGATTTCAACCCCGAACCGCAGGCCGTCATCAGGCCCGGACAATTTGTGCTTAGCTATTTCGTCTGGGCGAAGAGCATGAACACCCGCGGGCCGCGGGCGGTCGCCAGCGCGTATTGTTCCTCCACCGGACCGCGCGGAATGGCCAAACCGTCACAGTGCCGGTCCGGGACCGGCTTTCCGTCCGCCAGCAGCATGTAATGATGGGTGCGGTTGCCCGTCAGTTGATCCAGCGTGACGTGCCAGCCGCCCCGGACGGGATCGTGCAGCAACGACACTTTCTGCCAGTTCGTAAACGTGCCGGCAATCTCCACCGTGACCGGTTCCGGCTTCTGGCCGTCCGGCAAACGCCAGCGGAAGACTTTGGTGAAGGTGGGTTTGGGCCCCGCCGGATTCTGCGCCCGACCGCCTGTGCCCATTGGAACTTTGGGAACACCCAGCCGGATTTTCTGCGTCCGGTTGGGGCCGGAACCATTCAACGTCTCTGGCAACATATGCGTCTTTGAAACCGCCACCCTATAAGAGTCCCGTCCGCGATTCAAGTTCCGGCTATTATTTTTTGAGGCTGGCGCATTTTTCTGGCGGCGGTGGCGAAGATTTTGTAATCAATACGTGTTTCCACCTTATACAAGACAACCAAGACCATGAAATTGACATCCCGACCTCGGCATTCCTTCTTGTTTTTGCTGGTTCCCGCCCTTTTGGCCGCCAATTTCGGCGTCGCCCGGGCGCAGGAGCACCCCCTCTATCTGGATGACCAGCAGCCGGTCGGGGCGCGCGTGAACGACCTGCTTCCGCGCCTCACGCTGGAGGAAAAAATTTCGCTGGTCCACGCCAACGGCAATTTCACGACGGCGGGCGTCCCGCGGCTCGGCGTTCCTGAATTGATCATGGACGACGGCCCGTTGGGCGTGCGCGAAGAGGTGGATAATCATTTTCACGCCCTCGGTCACGTGGACGATTTCGCCACGGCCATGCCCGGAGCGCTCGGTCTGGCGGCCACGTGGAATACCAACCTGGCGAAAGCCTACGGCACGGTCATCGGCCAGGAAGCCGTGCAACGCGGCAAAGACATCATGCTCGGGCCCGCCGTGTGCATCCAGCGCACCCCGTTATGCGGCCGCAATTTTGAATACATGGGCGAAGACCCGTTCCTCGCGGCGCGCATGGCGGTCAATTATGTCGAAGGCGAGCAGGCCCAGGGCGTGGGCTCCTGCATCAAGCATTTTGCCGCCAATAGCCAGGAGTTTGAACGGCGTTCCATCAACGAAATCATCGATGAACGCACGCTGCGCGAAATTTATCTGCCCGCCTTTCGCGCCGCCGTGGAGGAGGCCGGCGTCGTTTCCATCATGTCCGCCTACAATCAGATCAACGGCCAGTATTGCTCCGAAAATGTGCATCTGCTGAAGGACATCTTGAAGGAGGACTGGGGTTTCAAAGGTGTCGTCATCTCGGACTGGGGCGCCGTGCATCATACGGATCTGACCGTGCTCAACGGCCTGGACATCGAAATGGGAGACGGCGCACCGTACCAGAGCAACTATCTCGCCGCGCCGTTCCTCAGCGGGCTGCAGAGCGGCAAATATCCCGTCGCCGCGCTCGACGACATGGTCCGCCGGCATCTGTACGTGATGTTCAAATTGAATTTGATTCACGACCCGGCGGCCCCGGCACCCACCAACGCCGAGCCGCAAACGCCCTTGAGCACGAAGGCACATCAGGAAACGGCCCAGAAAATCGCCGAGGAAGCCTGTGTCTTGTTGAAAAATAACAATTTTCTGCCGCTCGACGCCGCTCACCTCAAGACCATTGCCGTCATCGGCGGAAATGCCACGGCCAAATTCTGCCATGACGGCGGCTCGGCCAACATCAAGCCGCCCTTTGAAATCACCGCGCTCGAAGGCATCAGTAATTACGTCGCCGGGCGGGCAAAAATCATTTACGCGGAAGGCTATTATCCCGCCCGCAACTGGGGCGCACCCGGACAGAAACCCGACGAAACCACCGCTTCGGCAGCGGATAGCTCCTTATTGGCCAACCAGGCCGTCGCCGTCGCCGAATCCGCCGATGTGGTGATTTACGTGGGGGGATTGAATCGTAAAATCGGTTTCGACAGCGAAGGTGGGGATCGTAGAAACATTAAACTGCCCGCCGGTCAGGACCAGTTACTCAAGAAAATCGTTCGCGCCAATCCCCGGACCGTGGTGGTGCTCATCGGCGGCGGCGCCGTGGAGATGGATGACGCGTGGCTGTCGCACGTGCCCGCCCTGCTCTACGCGTGGTATCCGGGCATGGAAGGCGGCAACGCCCTGGCCAACGTCCTGTTTGGCGACGTGAACCCGTCCGGCAAACTGCCCTGCACGTTCCCCAAGCAGCTGGCCGATTCCCCGCCCACCGCGCTCGACGCCTATCCGGGTGAGCGCGGCAAGGTCGTTTACAAGGAAGGCCTGCTCGTCGGTTACCGCTGGTATGACACAAAGGACATCGACCCGTTGTTCCCGTTTGGCTATGGCCTTTCCTACACGCACTTCGCGTACACCAATCTCAATCTGGTCCCGGACGGCAGCGCCACCGGATTACCCCTGACGGTTGAATTTGAACTCGCCAACACCGGCAATCGCGCCGGCGCCGAAGTCTCCGAGGTTTACGTGCAACCGGTCACCCCCCAGGTGTTCCGGCCAGTCAAGGAATTGAAGGGCTTCGCCAAAGTGTTCCTGCAACCCGGGGAAAAACAGAGGGTCTCCGTCACGCTCAACGAAAACGCCTTTGCCTATTATGACGTGGGCACCCGAAGCTGGCTGGCCGCCAAAGGCAATTACAAGATTCTGGTCGGCGGTTCCTCGCGCGACCTGCCGCTCACCGGCGACTTCCAGCTGTCGCAGACCGTCTACCAGCCGGATCGCGTGGCACCGGTGGCTCCGCCGATGACAGCGAGTGCGTCGCTCCCTTGATATACTCCGGTGATTGTTTTACGGCGTCATTAAATCCGGCGGATTGCACCGGGAGCGCCGGCATCCTGCCGGCGAGTTTTTCCAATCCGCAGTAGTTCGACAGGCCGGCAGGATGCCGGCGCTCCGGAAGATTCAGGGAAAAGGCCGGGGGGTTACCCGCGACTGGCGTTGAATTGCTGCGTCAACTGATTGAACCGCTTGTTGTCGGCGCGAATGCGCGCGGCGAGGGTCCGGGCGGTCGCCCGCAAAAAGGGCGTGGCCAGGGCGGGCGCTTCCCGCGTAAGCCGGTCAAAAGCCATCACCGAGATTTTCAGCACCGTGCTGTCCACGTTGGCAACGACGTCCGCCGAACGCGGCCCATGATCAAACAACGACATGTCCCCGAAGAAATCCCCCGCGGTGAACGTGGCCAGGATCGTCTCGCGGTCGCCGATCATCGTCCGGGCGCGCAATTCCCCCGACAGCACCAGGTACATTGCATCGCCCTGCTCACCCTGCTTCACCACCGCCGACCATTGCGACACGCGTTGCAGTTCCAGGAAATCCAGCAAATGATCAAGCTGCGCGTCGTTCAGGTCGGCCAGGATTTTGATCCGCCGCAGTGACCCGGGCGTCACCCCGGCGCGAGAGGACGCGCCGGGAACCACCTCCATTGGCTGGTTGAAAAATTGTTTGAGTTCGGGAATGTCCGCCGCCTGCTGCCAGACGCCCGTGTGCCGCGCAAATACCCACGTGTCGGGCAACACGCGCGCATCTTTGATCCAGTCCGTCAGCACCGCCAACTCCACCGGACCATAAGGGGCGTCGTCAATTCCCCAAATAAAAAAACCGCCGGCGACTTCTGATACGTCTTTCCCGTCCACCATGCCAGCCTATCACCTTTTATTATCTTTTGAAAAGCAAAAACGGTTGCGACAAGGCATTCTCTGAAACTGCTTCGGAATGAAGGGGTTCTGCTGTGGCGGCTCTCGGCAGAAAGCTGCACTCCTCAATTTTCTGAAGTTTGCGGCGCTCTCCTGAGACGCCGCTACGGATTTTTATTCCGTGTTCGGATAGGAGCCGAGGATTTTGATGAAATTACAATGCTCACCGAGCAGGTGAATGGCCTTGGCCACCTTGCGGTCCTGCGCATGCCCGTCGCAATCGATGAAGAAGAAATATTCCCACGCCTTCCGCTTGCTGGGACGTGATTCAATCTTGGTCATGTTGATTTTGAAACGGCGGAACGCCGCAATCGCCTCATGCAACGCGCCGGCCTTGTCCGCCACGCTGACGAGCAGGCTCGTGCGGTCATGCCCGGTGGGCGGACTGCACTGGCGGCCCAGCACGAGGAACCGCGTCGCGTTCGCGGCGTTGTCCTGAATGTCCTGTTCCAGCACGTCCAGACCGTATTTTTCGGCGGCCAGAATTCCGGCAATCGCCGCCGCGTTCTTGTCCTTCGCCGCCAGTTCCGCCGAACGGGCGTTGGACGACGTCTCGATGAGTTCCGCGCGCGGCAGATGATTTTGAATCCAGCCACGGCATTGGGCGAGCGATTGCGGATGCACGAACAGTTTTTTGATGCGCGCGCGCGACCCGCCGCGCGGGACCATCAGGCATTGCTGCACCGGCAGCACAATCTGCGCAACGATTTTCAAATCGCTGTCCACGAACATATCGAGCGTGTGCGTGACGACGCCTTCGGTGGAATTTTCCACCGGCACCACGCCGTAATCCGCACGGTTTTTGCTGACCTCGGTGAACACGTCGGCGATGGTTTTTTGCGGCGAATAGCGCAGGCTGGCGCCGAATTTGCGGATGGCCGCCTGATGCGTGAAGGTCGCCTCCGGTCCAAAATAGGCGATGGTCATCGTCTTCTCGAGCGCCAGCGCACTGGACATGATTTCGCGGTAAATCGCGCGGAGCTGCTCATCGGTCACCGGCCCGTGATTCAACTGGCAGATGCGTTGCAGCACCGCGCGTTCGCGGTGCGGTGCATAAATCTCCTCGCCCGCCGCAAGCTTCATGGCGCCGATGGCCAGCACGTGCTTCGTGCGCTCGTTGAGCAGCCGGACGATGCTCGCGTCCAGCTTGTCAATCGCGTGGCGATGTTTGGGAATGTTCACGGCCCGGGAAGGATGGAGAATTAAAAGGGAAGAATCAAATCTGTTTCGTGCTGCTTAAACAGGCGGTAAATGAAAACACATAACCGCCAATGTGAGAAATTCATTGCTCGCATTTGGCGAGCGCAGCAAGAAGCGAAATTCAGCAGGATGTTTTTCTCCAAGGAATTTTACATGATTTGTGTGATTTCCAGTAAGTGAAACAATCTGGCTTGTTATTGCGCCGAAATCCTTGTTTTTCACAAATAAGAGAATCGCTGTTTTCGAGTCGCGCCAAGTTAGATAACTCAACAATTGGTCAATGATCGGAAGGAAAGAAGCGGCGCCACTCCAGAACTTGCACTCAGCAATAAACACAGCGCGTCCATCGGCGGGCAAATAAATATCCGTCTTTCCTTTTTTGCTGAAAGTTTCGCCGGTCGCTCCACTTTCAAAGTTATTGTTAAGCTGGACTAAAAAATGCCAGCGCAAACTTTCCTCGTCCAAACTTTGAAACGCGGATGGATTGCGCTCCAAAACCATATTCATGTTTCGGAGATTGGCTAGAATCTCCTCATAAATTGTTTCGTTAAGAATTCGGTCTCGTTCGGTAGGCGTAACAGCAGCAGATGGCTTTGATATTTCAATGCGTTTTCGGGTAACAGGCACAGGAATCGGTTGTTGACTAGCATTCCGAGCACGAACAGGAAGTCCAAAACTTTGAGCGAGTACTAACCCTTTGTTTAAACGCTCTTTCCGATCTCGAAGGGTTGGTTCAATTGCAGCACGAAGATTTCGATTCCAAGGCTCAATCATCTCATTAATCCATTTTGCATATTTAGCCACCGAGGCAACTTGAGAATCGAACTGACCACGAATCTGTTCTTGTGTTTGATTTTCAGTCGAGAATGTCCAGCGTAATTCGTTCCCATAAATTTCTGTACGCGGCGGATTAAAATCGAACGAATTTGGTCGACTATTAAGTAGCCATTTGGGCCCTGAAAATGGCACCGCAAAAGTAACGTGATGGACATTTCGCAGGCCGGTCCCACCAAACATTGATTGAAAGGCGACTTCCCTGTCTCCCTCTGAAGCTATGTAAGCCTGGTCGTTCAGTACCTGCAATTCTTCAATCAGGAAACGGCTTTCCAAGCTCGCAATGTATGCTTCCTGATTGACGTTGCGAATGTAGTCATCGGTTTCTTTTCTTATCGCCTGTTGAATTTCGTACCGCAACTGATTGAGCTGAGCGCTCAAATCATTACTGGAAAACAAATGTTGGTTTTGTCCCATGTAACAAGATTTCGGACTTCATCACCAATGATGACTTCGAAATTTTCACTGTGTTTTTTCTTGTCCCAATTTTTGACCTTCGCTTTCGATATTCTGAACTTTGCCTTCTGCCTTCAAGGCAAGTTGTTCCGGCGGCGCGGTCGCCAGACCGGGTTCGGTCGTAACGGGCGCGGGCGGTTTCTCGACGACAATGCGGCGGAGTTCGTCCGCGGCGGGCAAATCTCCCAGGCCGCTTAAACCAAAGTATTCAAGGAACAACGCCGTGGTGCCATAAGTCGGCGGGCGGCCCACCACCTCGGCGCGGCCGACAGCCTCCACCAGACCGCGTTCCATGAGCGTCTGCATCACCCCGTCCACGTTCACGCCGCGAATCTGCTCCACCTCGGCGCGCGTGACGGGCTGGCGATAGGCGATGATGGCGAGCGTTTCGAGCGCGGGCTGCGACAATCGCGGCGGCCGGATTTTCTGGCCGACCAGCGCCTTGAGCCACGGCGAGTATTCGGGTTGCGTGACGAATTGCCACGCGCCTGCGACGCACGCGAGCCGGTAGCTGCGCGCGGCGGATTCGTGTTCGCTGGCGAGTTGTTCGAGCGCGGTGGTCAATTCGCTGTCCCGGACCTTGGCGAGCGACTTGGCGGTGGCGTCGGCGTCCTCGGCTTCGGCGGCCGCGGCGAACACGTCGCGCAGCTCTTTTACGCTCAGCGGTTTTTGCGCGGAGAACAGGAGCGATTCCAAAATAAATTTCAATTCCATTTTTATTTACGATATACGATTTACGATTGGCGTGGCGATTCGGGCGCCTCACCGGTTTCGGGTGCCTGGCTGAGGACCGGTTCGGGCGTGGCATCATTTCGTGCCGGGTCGGTACCCGGCGCTCCGGCGGCCGGGGCGGCATTTTCCGCTCGTCGGATTTCGATTTCGGCAAAGGCCTCGGGCTGGACGCAGATGAGTTGTTTCAGGCGGATTAATTCGAGCAGCGCCAGAAAGGTGCAGACGACCTCGGAACGGCTCGCGGCGCTTTCAAACAATTCTACAAAGCGCAGGGAGCCGCGCCCGGCAATCGCCTTGAGGAT
>JBEKKN010000086.1:0-12104 GCA_050010675.1 Verrucomicrobiota bacterium
CCTTACGCTATCCTTAGCTTTATGAGTGAATTGCAAAATTCCTTGCTCGAATTGATCCGGCGCACCTCGGCGGAAATTCCCGATGACGTCAATCAGTCCATTCTCGCGTCGCTGGAACAGGAAAAGAAAGGCACCATTGCCGAAAGCGCCCTGAAGATCATTGACCAGAACATCCTGCTCGCCAAGCGCAAGTCGCAGCCCATCTGCCAGGACACCGGCAGCATCCTGTTTTATGTGGATTGTCCGGTCGGCTTTGACCAGATCGCGTTTGAGGAAACGGCGAAGGAAGCCGTGAAGCTGGCGACGAAGAAAGGTTTTCTCCGCCAGAACTCGGTGGATTCGCTCACGGGCAAGAATGACGGCACCAACGTCGGCCCCGGCGCTCCCACGTTTCATTTTCATCAGCATCGCTCACCGGAACTGAGCGTGCGGCTCGTGCTCAAGGGCGGCGGCTGCGAAAACGTCGGCGCGCAATACTCGTTGCCGAACGAGAAGCTCAACGCGAATCGCGACCTCGACGGCTGCCGCAAGGCGATTCTCGACGCGGTGTTGCAGGCGCAGGGCAAGGGTTGCGGGCCGGGCATTCTCGGTGTGTGCATCGGCGGCGACCGGGCGACGGGTTACGAGATGAGCAAGACACAATTCCTGCGCCTGATTCCCGACCGCAATCCGAACCCGGAGCTGGACAAGCTGGAACAGGATATTTTAAAGACGGCAAACGAGCTCGGCATCGGCCCGATGGGATTCGGCGGCAAGACCACGCTATTGGGCGTGAAGATTTGTGCGGCCAACCGCCTGCCCGCGTCCTATTTCGTCAGCATCAGCTACATGTGTTGGGCCTATCGCCGTCAGGGCATCACACTGGATACGGAAGGAAAGATTGGGAAGTGGTTGTATTGACGCGCAAATGAAATAGTCGCCAGACGATTAAACATCAGCCATAATTTTGACCGCACAATGCGAACACTTGAAAAGCTGACAATTAAGAATTTCAAATCCATCCGGGAGCAAACACTCGCACTCGGTCGGTTGAATGTGTTCATTGGTGGTAACGGAGTGGGCAAATCTAATTTAATCGGGGCGTTCCGTTTCTTGCGCGAGATTGTGAACCAAAATCTGGCGGCGTACACTGGGACGAAAGGTGGCGCTGATACCCTGCTTTATTTTGGAAGAAAAAAATCTCCAGAAATGTCTTTTCGTTTAGAGTTTGGCGAAGGGGATATCGGAAATGCCTATTTCGTCAAATTAAAAGCCACAGACGAAGACAGTTTCATAATTGCGGAAGAAATAGCATTTTACCACGAGCGAAAACACTATCCTACGCCATATGTTAAGGGAATTTCGTCTTCCTCCAAGGAATCGAAGCTAAAGACTGTCGATCACATTTGTGCACGTGAGGCGATGAGTGATTTAGACAGCTACCGTGTTTATCACTTCCACGATACGAGCGACACCGCTTTGGTGAAGGGCACGGTTGATCTGGAAGACAATCGTGTGCTGCGTCCGCAAGCGGAAAACCTCGCGGCATTTCTTTACTGGATGCAGCAGAAAGAGCCGGATCATTTTGCAAATATTCAGGATACATTGCGGCAGATTGCCCCATTCTTTGAAGAGTTTCGTCTCGCTCCGTCCCAATTGAACGAAGGTAAAATCCGGTTGGAGCTCCAACCAAAATTACCGATGGTGGTATTGCTTGACGAGCCGGAACTTGGATTGCACCCAGCGGCTGTCACCTTGCTTGCGGATTTGCTTTCTTCAGCAGCGACGCGCACACAAGTCATTGTCGCAACTCAATCCGTAACGTTGGTAAATCAATTCGAGCCAGATTCGGTTTGGGCTGTAGATCGGCAAGATAATCAAAGCGTCTTCCGCCATCTCAGCCAGGCAGACATGACGACTTGGTTGGATGACTATGGCTTGGGAGAACTGTGGGAGAAAAATGTTCTCGGTGCGCGTCCATGAGCAAACGGGTGTTGATTCTGGTTGAAGGACAAACCGAAGAACGGTTTGTGAAGGACGTTCTAGGCCCGCACTTTTACGACTTACAATTGTTTTTCTATCCGACGATTCTCGTCACAAAGCGAGTCAAGGACGGGCCGAACTTCAAAGGTGGCGTGACGAATTTCGCGAAGTTTAAAAATGATGCAAAACGGCTGTTGAATAGTGCGGGTGATGCATTGGTGACAACGCTGCTTGATTATTACCGCTTGCCTGTAGATTTTCCCGGTATGGATTCCCGACCTGCGCATGGCACAGCGTTGCAGCGTGTGAGTCATGTTGAGATGGCCATCACACAACATTTTGATTCGTTGCTGAATTTCCTGCCGTTTTTGGCACTTCATGAATTTGAAGCGTGGTTGTTTTCTTCGCCGACAGAACTACCTCGTGCGATGACCGAACCGGGAAAACAACCGAAATTTGAGGCCATTTGTAATAGCGTGGCAACGCCGGAAGAAATCAACGAGCGCCCCGAATTTGCGCCGTCCAAACGAATTATCGATCTGTTCCCTGCTTACAAAAAGACTTTGCACGGGCCAACGACTGCGGCTCGTATAGGGTTGGAGACGATTCGCAATGAATGTCCTCATTTTAACGACTGGATGAACAAGCTTGAAGCTTTTGCAAAGCCGGATTAACGGTTTAAAGAGCCATGATTACATTAAGCTTTCCCTTTACCGAAGAAAAAATCCGGGCGCTGAAAGTCGGCGACGAGGTGTTGATTTCCGGCGTCCTATTTACCGGGCGCGACGCGGTCCACAAGTATCTGCACGAGGGCGGTAAGCTGCCGCCGGGGGTGAACCTGCGCGACGGCATCCTGTATCACTGCGGACCGGTCGTGATGAAACAGGACGACGGCACCTGGAAAGCCACCGCCGCCGGCCCGACCACTTCCATCCGCGAGGAGCCGTACCAGGCACAAATCATCAAGGACTTCGGCGTCCGCGGCGTCATCGGCAAGGGCGGCATGGGCGACAAAACGCTGGCGGCGTGCAAGGAATTTGGCTGCGTGTATTTGCACGCGGTCGGCGGCGCGGCCCAGGTGCTGGCCGAGTGCATCAAAAGGGTGCGCAACGTTTACCTGATGGAAAGATTCGGCGCGCCGGAGGCCATCTGGGAATTCGAAGTGGAAGACTTTCCCGCCGTCGTGACCATGGACGCGCATGGCAATTCGCTGCACAAGGAAATTTTTGCGAAGAGCCAAGCGGAACTGGCAAAACGACTCTAACTATTTTCGATTTACGATATACGAGGCGCCTCAAAATCGGCTACCGGCTCGTAAATCGTAAATTCAATCAGAGCCTCGTTACCTCGGCTGCTACAAAATCAGGATATGCAAAAACCTCGGCACGGGCGGTTTTTTGCCCAGGCCGAGGTTTGGTAAAAGCAATTGGCGGTCTTACTTTGTCTCCGGCTCCGCCATTTCCTGGTCGCGTTCTTCCATGGCGGCTTTACGGGACAGGCGTACCCTGCCCTTTTCATCCACGCCCAGGCATTTGACCCAGATTTCATCGCCCATTTTGACGATGTCCTCGGTTTTCTTGACGCGGAAGTTGGCCAGTTCGCTGATGTGCACGAGGCCGTCCTTGCCCGGCAGGAATTCCACAAACGCGCCAAATTCCTTGATGGTGACCACCTTGCCGCGATACGTCTTGCCCACCTCGGCCTCGGCGGTCATTCCCGTGATGGCGTCGAGGGCAATCTTCATGCCTTCGGGCGATACCGAGAAGATGTTCACCGTGCCGTCATCTTCGATGTCAATCTCGCAGCCGGATTCCTCGACGAGCTTCTTGATGTTCTTGCCGCCGGGTCCGATGAGCGCGCCGATTTTTTCCGGATTGATCTTGACGGTCTGGATGCGCGGGGCGTACTTGCTGATTTCCTTGCGCGGCTCGGCCAGCGTCTTGGCCATTTCACCGAGAATGAACAACCGCGCGACCCGCGCATTTTCGATGGCCTCGGCCATCATCGCATGCGGAATGCCCTTCAGCTTCAGATCGAGCTGGAATCCGGTGATGCCCTTTTCCGTGCCGGCGATTTTGCAATCCATGTCGCAGTACGCGTCTTCCCAGCCAAGGATGTCCGTAAGAAGTTTGTACTTCGCGATTTTGTGGTCGGGGCCGTAGGCGGTGCAAATGCCGACACTGATGCCCGCGACCGGCCGGATCATCGGCACGCCCGCGTCCATCAACGCCAGGGTGCCGCCGCAAACGCTCGCCATGGAGGTCGAGCCGTTCGATTCCATGATCTCGCTCGTGACGCGGATGGAATAGGGATAATTTTCAGCGGGGATCATCGGTTCAATGGAACGTTCCGCCAGGGCGCCGTGGCCGATTTCGCGTCGGCCCGGGCCGGCGATGCGGCCGGTTTCGCCGACGGAGAAATTCGGGAAATTGTAGTGCAAGATGAATTTCTTTTCATTCTCGCCCCCGGTGTAAGAGTCAAATTCCTGGACGTCGTCGCCGGTGCCGAGCGTGGCGAGCGTCACGGCCTGGGTTTCGCCGCGGGAGAAAATGGCCGAACCATGCGCGCGCGGCAGGATGCCGACCTCGCTGGAAATCGGGCGTACCACGTCGAAGGCGCGGCCGTCCAGGCGTTTGCCGCTGTCCAAAATCAAGGCCCGAACGGCCTCCTTTTGAATGTAATAAAAGGCGTCCTTGATGACAAAATCGGTCACCTTCTCCGCGCCGAATTTTTCAACCAGTTTCGTGCCCACTTCGTCCTGAATCGCCTTGCAGGCGGTCTCACGCGCCAGTTTGCCGGGGGTCAGCAGCGCGGGCACGAAACGGTCGCCGGCGAGCTTTTTCGCCTCCTGCAAAATCTCATCGGGAACAATCGAGAGCGCGATTTCGCGTTTCTTTTTGCCGGCCTTCGCGACCAGTTCCTTCTGGGCGGCGATCAGCGGCTGGCAGCATTCCTGGCCGAACTTCAGCGCGGCATTGAAATCGGCTTCGGTAATTTCCTTCGCCGCACCCTCGTACATCACGATGTCGGTTTCATTGCCGACATAGACAAGGTCGAGATCGCTTTCCTTCATTTCGGAATGCGTCGGGTTGGCCACGAACTGGCCCTTGACGCGGCCGACGCGCACCGCGCCGAGCGGGCCGGCCCAGGGAATGTCGCTGACCATGAGCGCCGCCGACGCGCCGACGATGCTGAGAATGTCCGGGTCGTTCTCACCGTCCGCGCTCAGCACAATGCTTTGCACCTGGACCTCGTTGTACATGCCCTTGGGAAACAGCGGGCGGATCGGCCGGTCCGTCAGGCGCGAGGTAAGAATTTCCTTTTCGGTCGGACGGCCTTCACGCTTGAAGTAACCGCCGGGAAATTTTCCGGCCGCGGCCGCCTTCTCGCGGTAGTCGACGGTCAGGGGAAAAAATTCCTGGCCGGCCTTGGCTTTCGTCGCGGCGACCGCAGCCACCACGACGATGGTTTCACCGAGCTGTACGGTAACCGCGCCATCGGCCTGTTTGGCCAGTTTTCCGGTTTCAATGACGATCTGTTTATCGCCCACCTGGGCAACGATTTTTTCTGACATGTTCTAACTTTCCCGTCACCGCCGGAGGAACTTCAGTGAACTCCGAACGCTTTCGGAGCTGAATGAAATTTCCCGGGGTAACGCATTTTTCATACGCGATGTTTTGGTTGGGGAATCGGGCCGTTCGCGTTTCCCGGCTCAAATCCGAAAGCGGAAGGCGGCTGGATGCGAAAAGCCAAAGCCGCGCCGCCGCAAATTAGTGGCGCAGTTTCAATTTCTTGGTGACGGTTTGATAGCGCTTCCGGTCCGTGCTTTGCAAATAATCCAGCAGCCGGCGGCGCTGGCTGACCATCACCAGCAACCCGCGGCGGGAGCTGTGGTCCTTTTTATTGGTCTGCAAATGCCCGGTCAAATGATTTATCCGTTCCGTCAACAGCGCAATCTGCACATCCGCCGAACCCGTGTCCTGCGCGTGCAATTTAAATGTTTCAATCGTTTTCGCCTTCGCTTCCATAATAAATAAGAGTGGCGGAGTTTAGCCAACCGTTGCCCGGATGTAAAGCGCTTTAACGGATTCCTGTTTCATCTGGAAAAAAGTCGATATTCCCGGGTTGCACCGCGCGAACCAATTCATCATGATGGGCTTGTGCAGTATTTGAAAATATTTTACTGGCCGGCCATCGCCGCCCTGTTGTCACTGGCACCGGTCCTCAAGGTTTGCTCCCAGACGGGCACGAACGACCTGGTCATTTACGACGACGGCATGGAGAACGGATTCGAGGATTGGGGCTGGGCCACGCGGAATCTGCTCAACACCGATCCGATTCACTCCGGAAGCGTTTCCGTGAGTGTCACGGCCAAGACCTGGGAGGGTCTCTATTTCTGGCATCGCCCCATGAGCACCGCCGGTTACGACAGCGTCAGTTTCTGGGCGAACGGCGGCGAACACGGGCTGCAGCTCCTGAGGATCCGGGGCATGCTCGGCGGCAAGGAAGAGCTTGGAGATAACGTGCCGGTGTTGCCCCCCAACCACTGGCGACAGTATAAGGTTAAACTCTCGGACATCGGGCTGGCCAACACGACCAACTGTACCGGCATCGAAATCGTTCTGGCCGGTGAAGTCACCAACACATTTTATGTGGATGATGTCCAATTGGACGCCAAGGTGCCACCGGTCGCGGCAAGAGTGGTCAAACCGGCGTCCCCGGCTCAACTGCCACCACTTCCGGCGCTGGCAAAAGCGGCACCAATCGAACCAGCCACGACACCGGTTATACAAGCTCCGGAACGTTCGGTCTGGTGGATCCTCGGTTCCTTGATGGTCATCATCTCGTTGCTGGCCTGCCTGGTCCTCCTGTTTTGGCGGCGGGGTCGGGTTGATTCACCGGCGATCCGTTCCCCGGCCATGCTGCCATTGCCGGGCAAAGCGGTCGAAGACCCGGCGGCGGCGGAAGAGTGGAGGCAGCGCGCACTCACGGCCGAGGCAATGGCGGGCAAACAAGGCCAGATGCTCCGCGAGAAGATCATGCCCGAGCTGACCGAATTTGCGAAGCAGAGCCTGGTTCAAGGCCTTTACACACAGCGGAATGCCCTGCTGGAAACCCAGCAAAAAGCCGTGCAAGCCATGGTGGAACTCGAAGCCCGGCTCGCCGCCCTGCAACTCCCGTTGCAGGAACGCATCCGCGCCTACGAAAAGCGCGTCGCCGAACTTGAAAAAGAGGTCGGATCCCAGCGGGAAGAGGTGCGCGAACTGGCCCGGGCAACACTCATGTTGGTCCGTAAGAAACTCGACGACGAACGCGAGCGCGAGCGCGAGCAGCCCCCGAGCCGCTTCAATTAATCGACGCCGCCCGTCGGAATAATCCAGTCGTTCAGCCTGACCCAGGTTCAATCCACTGCCGACGCAATTGAAAGCAAAAGGGCTTCCCACTTTCGTCGGAAGCCCTGGTTAATTGATAAGACCGGCGTTTAGGCCAGCAACGGATTTTCAGCCACCACCACCGCCGGTTCCTCCGGTTCGGGTTCGTCGCTCACTTCCACCAGCATCTTGAGGTGCACCTTGCGATGATGGTCAAAGCCGGTGCCCGCGGGAATGATGTGACCCATGATGACGTTTTCCTTGAACCCACGCAGGCTGTCGATCTTGGACCGCGTCGCCGCCTCGGTCAGAACGCGGGTCGTGTCCTGGAAGGATGCGGCGCTAAGGAAGCTGTCGGTTTCGAGTGACGCCTTGGTGATGCCCAGCAACACCGGCGAGGCCTCGGCCGGTTTGCCGCCCATCTTGTCCACGCGCTCGTTCTCATCCTCGAAGTCGAGCTTGTCAATTTGTTCGCCCCACAGGAACGACGTATCACCCGGTTCGGTGATGCGCACCTTGCGAAGCATCTGGCGCACGATGATTTCGATGTGCTTGTCGTTGATGGTGACGCCCTGGAGGCGATAGACCTCCTGCACCTCGCTGACGAGGTGTTCCTGCAATTCCTGCGGCCCGCAAACCTCGAGGATTTCGTGCGGGTCCATCGGGCCTTCGGTCAATTGCTGGCCCTTCTTCACCATGTCACCCTTGAAGACAATGACGTGTTTGCCAATCGGAATGAGGTGTTCCTCCTCCGCCTTGGTCTGCGTGTCCTGGATGACAATGCAACGTTTGCCGCGCACGCTGGCGCCAAAGTCCACCAAACCGTCGATCTTGGAAATCTCCGACGCGTCCTTCGACCGGCGGGCCTCGAACAATTCGGCCACGCGCGGCAGACCGCCGGTGATGTCCTTGGTCTTCGCCATCTTGCGCGGCGTCTTGGCCATCAACGTGCCGGGGACGATGTCGTTGCGTTCCTTCACCACAATGTGCGCGCCGGAAGGAATCGGATAATTCGCCACCACCTCGCCGTCCGCGCTGCTGATGATGATTTGCGGGTGCAAATCCTCCTTGTGCTCGATGACGACCATCGCCTCCTGGCCGGTGGTCTCGTCCATTTCCTGCTTCATCGTGACCCCTTCGATGATGTCGTGGAACTTCACCTTGCCAGCCTTCTCCGAGAGAATCGGGACATTGTAGGGATCCCACTGCACGAAGGTTTCACCCTTCTTCACCTGGCCGCCATCCGGCACGGAAATGACCGAGCCGACCACGATGTTGTGGTTTTCCAGTTCCCGGCCGTCGCCGGCGAGAATGGAAACCGAGCCATTTTTGTTCAGCACAATGTTGTTGCCGTCTTCGAGCCGTACCAGACGCAGTTCGTTGTAACGGACCGTGCCTTCGAATTTCGCCTTGATTTGCGGAATTTTGAACACACCGGCCGCCGTGCCGCCGATGTGGAACGTCCGCATGGTGAGCTGCGTGCCCGGCTCGCCGATGGATTGCGCGGCGATGATGCCGACGGCCTCGCCGAGTTTCACCAGACCGCCGGTCGCGAGATTGCGGCCGTAGCAATGGATGCACACACCCTTCTTGCTTTCACACGTCAGCACCGAGCGGATGCGCAGGCGTTCAATGCCCGCGGCTTCAATGCGTTTGGCCTTTTCCTCGTCAATCTCCTCGTTGGCGCGAATGAGGAATTCCTTCGGGTTCGTCGGATTCACCGTGTCGTCGCAGGCGAACCGGCCGATCAGGCGGTCGCCCAACCGGACCACTTCGTCCTCACCTTCGTACACCGCCGTGACCCAGATACCATTGGACGTGCCGCAATCCTGCTCCTGGATGATGACGTCCTGCGCCACATCCACCAGCTTGCGGGTCATGTACCCGGAATCGGCGGTCTTGAGCGCGGTATCGGCCAGACCCTTGCGGGCGCCGTGCGTGGAGATGAAATATTCCAGCACCGAGAGACCCTCGCGGAAATTCGCGAGAATCGGTTTTTCGATGATGTCGCCGCTGGGCTTGGCCATGAGACCGCGCAACCCGGCGAGCTGGCGCACCTGCTGCTTGTTGCCGCGCGCGCCGGAATCCACCATCAGGTAAACCGGATTGTACTCCTTTTTGCCCTGGTTGGCTTCGAGCGTGCGGAACATGACGCCTGAAATCTGGTCGGTGCAATGCGTCCAGATGTCCACGATCTTGTTGTACCGTTCACCCGGCGTGATGACACCCTTGCGATACTGCTTCTCGACTTCCTTGATCTGCTTCTGGGCGGCGTCGATCTGCTCGTCCCGTTCCTTGGGCACGATCATGTCGTCAATGCCGATGGACACGCCGGACTTGGTCGCCTCGCGGAAGCCAAGTTCCTTGAGTTTGTCGAGCATGATCACGGTCTTCTCGTGGCCGGCAAACTTGTAGCATTTCCAGATGAGGTCGCCGAGCTGGCTCTTGCCGGCGGCCTTGTTGTAAAAGCCAAGTTCCGTCGGCCAGATTTCGCTGAAAACCACGCGACCGACGGTCGTCTCGATGAGCTTCTTGTTCGCGTCGCCAAAAACGGTCTGCCGGCCAGTATCGGGATTCAACAGGCGGACGCGATCATGCGTCTTCAAGGCGCCATCGCTGTAGGCAAACAACACCTCTTCCTTCGAACCGAACAGCGGCAGCTTGTTCACGTCGGACGGCATGGGCGTGCGCGGCTCGGCGGTGAGATAATAACAACCGAGCGTGATGTCCTGCGTCGGCGTGATGATGGGCTTGCCGGAGGAGGGGCTGAAGATGTTGTTGGTGGCCATCATCAACAGACGCGCCTCCATCTGCGCCTCCACCGACAGCGGTACGTGCACGGCCATCTGGTCGCCATC
The DNA here is from genome assembly GCA_050010675.1 of Verrucomicrobiota bacterium. Classification (GTDB taxonomy): domain Bacteria; phylum Verrucomicrobiota; class Verrucomicrobiia; order Limisphaerales; family UBA11358; genus UBA11358. Next base: position 10,193 of record JBEKKN010000086.1, read on the forward strand.
GAAGTCCGCGTTGTACGCGGTACAGACCAGCGGATGAATGCGAATGGCTTCGCCCTCGATCAATTGCGGCTCGAACGCCTGCACCGACAACCGATGCAACGTCGGCGCGCGATTGAGCAACACCGGATGACCCTTCGTCACCTCTTCCAAAACGTCCCAGACTTCCTTCGTCTGGCGCTCGATCATCTTCTTGGCCGAGCGCACCGTGTGGACGTAGCCGAGTTCCTTCAGGCGGCGGATGATGAAGGGTTCGAACAAAACCAACGCCATCTTCTTCGGCAAGCCGCATTGGTTGAGTTTGAGTTCGGGTCCAATGACAATGACCGATCGGCCGGAATAATCCACGCGTTTGCCCAGCAAATTCTGGCGGAACCGGCCGCCCTTGCCTTTGAGCATGTCGGACAGTGATTTGAGCGAACGATTGCCGGCACCGGTGACCGGGCGGCCATGGCGGCCGTTGTCGAACAGCGCGTCCACCGCCTCCTGCAACATGCGTTTTTCGTTGCGGATGATGACTTCGGGCGTCTTGAGTTGGAGCAGCGTCTTGAGACGATTATTCCGGTTGATGACGCGGCGATAGAGATCGTTCAGGTCGGACGTGGCGAACCGGCCGCCTTCGAGCGGCACGAGCGGGCGCAAATCCGGCGGAATCACCGGCAACACGATTAAAATCATCCACTCCGGACGGCTCTTGGAAATCTGCAGGCCCTGGAGCAGCTTGATCCGCTTCGCGAGCTTCTTGCGGATTTGTTTGCTCTTGGTTTCGGTCATGGCCTGTTGCAACTGTTCCACGCCCTTGGCCAGGTCCACCTTGGCCAGCGCATCGCGCACGGCTTCGGCGCCCATTTTGGCCAGGAAGGCGTCCGCGCCGTAGGTCTCGCGCGCCTCGCGATATTCATGCTCGTTGAGCAGCTGGTTCTGCTTCAGCGGCGTGTTCCCCGGATCGATCACCAGGTAATCCTCGTAATAAATCACGCGTTCGAGATTGCGCGCCGTCATGTCGAGCACCAAACCGATGCGCGACGGCATGCATTTGAAAAACCAGATGTGGCAGACGGGCACGGCCAGTTCAATGTGGCCCATGCGTTCGCGCCGGACGCGGGCCAGCGTCACCTCGACGCCGCAACGGTCGCAGACAATGCCGCGGTGTTTGATGCGCTTGTACTTGCCGCACGAGCATTCCCAGTCCTTGACCGGGCCGAAAATGCGTTCGCAAAACAGGCCGCCTTTTTCCGGCTTGAACGTGCGGTAATTGATGGTTTCGGGGTTCTTGACCTCCCCCTTGGACCAGGAACGAATGGCTTCCGGCGACGCGACGGAAATCGCGACGTAGTCCACCTGATTTACCTTGTCCAGCCCGAGCAATTCACGGGCGCTTTCTTTGGTGCTGATCATACGCGTTTGGGTTCAGCGAATATTTTTTGGTTACAACTTAAACCGTGGCCAATGTGGCGGCCGCCGTTTCACCGTTGGCGGCATGTTCAGCCGGATTGGAATATCCGACCTTGACGTCGAGGCCGAGCGACTGCATTTCCTTGACGAGCACGTTGAAGGATTCGGGAATGCCCGCCTCCAGCGCGTTGTCGCCCTTGACAATGCTTTCGTAAATGCGCGTGCGGCCCTGCACGTCGTCGGACTTGACGGTGAGCAATTCCTGCAAGGTATAGGCGGCGCCATAGGCTTCCATCGCCCACACTTCCATTTCGCCGAAGCGCTGGCCGCCGTACTGCGCCTTGCCGCCCAGCGGTTGCTGGGTGACGAGTGAATACGGCCCGACGGCGCGGGCGTGAATCTTGTCGGCCACCAAATGGCCGAGCTTCATCATGTAAATATAGCCAACCACGATTTCCTGGTCGAACTGCTCGCCAGAGCGTCCGTCAATCAAATGCGTCTTGCCGTGCTCCGGCAATTT
>JBEKKN010000087.1:0-10525 GCA_050010675.1 Verrucomicrobiota bacterium
CCGCCCGAACTCGCCGCCGACCTTGTGGATCGCGGCCTGGTCATGGCGGGCGGCGGTTCGCTGTTGCGCGGCATAGACCGTCTCGTGGCCGAGGAAACCGGCTTGCCGGTGCACCTCGCGGATGATCCCATGAGCGCCGTCGCCGAAGGCACGGGGCGCGTCTTGCAGGAAATCGAATTCCTCAAGCGCGTCGCGACCAACGCCAAGTATTGATTGATTTCCCGCCCTGGTTCGCCTGCAGGCGGCTGAGTTGAACCCAGCCGCGAGCGCAGGATGCTCAAGAAAAAACATTATCTCGCACTCGGCACCGTGGCGCTGGTGGTCTTGCTGATTTTCAGCCTGCCCCAGCGCGCGACCAGCCGCCTGAAACTCGCCGCCGGCAGCCTTTTTCTGCCGCTGTTCGGCTTGTTGAACACCGCGCAACAACTGCCCGGCAACGCCGCCGATGCGGTCATGCCCCGTCGCGCGCTGCTCAAGGAAATTGGGGATCTCCGGAACGAAAACCAGCAATTGCACTTTCAAACGATGCAAGCCGCCGCCACCGCGCGTGAAAATGACCAGCTGCGGGTGCTGCTCGGCTGGCAACGGCAGGCCCCGTGGCAACTCAAACTCGCCAATGTGGTCATGCGCGATCCGGCCAATTGGTGGCGCACCCTGCAGATCGATCTCGGCAGCCGCGACGGCGTCCGTGAAAACCTGCCCGTACTCACCCCCGACGGCCTGGTGGGGCGCATTTCCGCCGTCGGGCTCACCCGTTCCCAGGTGATTTTACTGGGCGACCCCAATTGCCGCGTCTCGGGACTGGTGGCCAACCCGGGGCATGACGTCGGGGTCATCAGCGCCGGTGGGCCGCTCGACTATACGCTGGTCGAATTGACCTATCTTTCCGGCAACGCCGATGTGAAGTCCGGTGAAAACGTTCTCACCAGCGGTCAGGGAGGAATTTTTCCGCGGGGCATCCCCATCGGCCAGATTGTAGATTCACGAACGGTCGAATTCGGCCTTTACACGGAGGCCCGCGTGAAGCTGGCGGTGGACCTGGGCGGGCTGGAGCAGGTCTGGGTGATGCTCAATCCGCAACTCAATCCATGAACCTGCTGCAACCCCTCCTGATCCTGGCCGCCGCGTTTCTGGCGGTGTTTGGCGAAGCGGCATTCCCCTTGCTGCACCACTGGCTTGGCGCGCAGGTGGACTTGCTGCCGGTGCTGATGGTGTATGCGGCTTTGAACACGGATATCGTGACCGTCTCGGCGCTGGCCGTGCTCGGCGGACTCTGGTTTGACGCGCTCTCGGCGAACCCCCTCGGCATCAGCATCCCGCCGTTGTTTGCCATCGGGTTCGTGATCTATCTGCAGCGGGAACTGATTTTAAGGGAGCTGCCATTCGCGCAGTTCGTCCTGGGCGCCGTGGCCAGCGCCGTGGCGCCGGCCCTGACGATCCTGCTGCTGCTCACCGGCGGCCAGGACCCGTTGCTGGGCTGGGGTTCCCTCTGGCAATGGGGGGTCATGACGGCCGGAGGCGCGATGGCGACGCCGGTCATTTTTGAGTTTTTCAACTGGTGCCAGCGGGCGCTGGGTTACCAGCCGAGAACGGAAACGAGTTTCCGGCCCGATCGCGAAATCCGGCGTAGCCGCATGTAGCCACATGTTAATTTTTGACGAACTGAAAAAGAACGACCCGCAGCTCCGGCTCGTGGCGGCGGTGCTGGCGGGCGGCCTGTGCCTGTTGCTGGCCGGTTTGTGGTGGGTGCAAATCGTCTCCGCGCGGGAATATGAAAACCATCTCGAAACCCAGTCCTATCGCACGGTCCGCATCCCGGCCGTGCGCGGGAAAATCCTGGATCGGAACGGCCAGGTGCTGGCGGAAAACGGCCCGCAGTACAACCTCAGCCTGTATCTCGATGATTTGCGAAAGCCCTTCGACACGGCGTACGGCCTGTCGTTGGCGCATGCCCGCGCCGTGCAGCAACAACTCATGGCGGCGCAGGAAAAGAAGTTGGGCCGGACGCTGACCAAGGCCGAGCGCAAAGCATTTGCCCTCACGCCGGAGGAACGCGAGCAGCTCCGGGAGCAGGCGCGCTTCCGCGTGGCCAACGACGTGGTCCAGCAGGTAGGCCAACGGCTCGGCCAGCCACTCCAGCTGGACGCGACCGTCTTTGACCGTCATTACGAGGCCCGGCGCGCGTTGCCTTATCCGTTGCTGACCAATCTCGACACCGTCCAGATCGCGCGGTTTGAAGAGCAATTCTCCGGAACCCTCGCCGTTGACCTGGATATGCAACCCGTCCGCATCTATCCCTTTGGGGAAACCGCGGGCCATTTGCTCGGCTATTTGCAACGCAACGATGATTCGCAGGAAGGCGAAGACCCGGTTTTTAATTTTCGCCTGCCGGATTATCACGGCATCGTGGGCGTGGAGGGCGGCTGTGATGCGGCGTTGCGGGGACGGGCGGGAGCGGAAGCCGTGCTGGTCAACAATCTCGGTTATCGCCAGTCGGTAAACGTTCTGAGCCCGTCCGAACCGGGACACAATGTCGTGCTGACGCTGGATATGGACATCGAACAGGCGGCCGTGCAATCCCTCGAACGCCAGCAGGGCGCCGACGTGCGGGCCGCCGTGGTGGTCATGGACGTGCGCACCGGCGATGTGCTGGCGATGGTGTCGTCGCCGGCCATCAACCCGGATTATGCCGCCAACGATCCCAAGTATCTGGCCGACCCTCAATTGCACCCGCAAATTAACCGGGCCACGCAGGAAAATTACGCGCCCGGCTCGATTTTCAAACCCATCATCGGCCTCGCCGCGCTTGAAGACGGCCTGGATCCCGACGCGATGGTGGACAATCCGGGTTATGTCTATGTCGGGCGGCGGCACATCAAGGATCTGGCTCCGCCGGGCCAGTACAATCTCCGGCGCGCCATCATTTTCTCCAGTAATACCTATTTCATCACCATCGGTCTGCGCGCGGGCATTGAGAATCTGGTTCGCATGGCCGGAAAATTTCATTTTGGCGAAAGCACCCGCCTGCCCACGCGACAGGAAACCGCCGGCATCTTTCCCAGTCTGACCGAGGTGAACCGTTCCGGCTGGCGCGATGGCGACTCGGCCAACATTTGCATCGGGCAGGGGCAAATGGCCGTGACGCCGATACAAATGGCGGTCGCCTATGCGGCCATCGCCAATGGCGGCACCGTGCTCTGGCCGCGGCTCGTCGAGCGGGTCGAACCCCAGGACCCGACTTCCAGCGAAGCGCCGACGGTTTTTCCATCAGGGGTGGTGCGGGATGAACTGGGCGTGCATCCGCGCAACCTGAAAATCCTGCGCGACGCCATGCTGGCGGAAACCCAGGAAGGCACCGGGCAGGCCGCACAAGTGTCCGGTCTGCAAATTTGCGGAAAAACCGGCACGGCCCAGGTCATGAACTCGCAGAACCAGGAGGTTGACCGCACCACCTGGTTTGCCTCGTTTGCACCCTATGAAAACCCGCGCTACGCCGTCGTGGTCATGATGGAGGGCCGCACTTTTTGGGGCGCAACCTGCGCGTCGATTGCGCACGATATTTATGAGGAAATTTTGAGACGCGAAAATGCGGACTCCACAAAAACCCGGGCGGAGGCAAACCCCTGATGTCCACCACCCCGCTCAATCAGGAAAATCATGAACGGTTCGACCGGTTGCAACTGGCCGCACTGGCCGGGCTGATGATCATCGGCACGCTCTTTGTGTACAGCGCCACCATGGCCAATCCCGCGATGGCGTCACTGCCGTGGTACGACCAGGCCTGGCTGCGGCAGCTGGTCTGGTACGCGCTCGGCCTCGGTGCGGGCGCGGCGCTCTGTGTGCTGGATTACCATACGCTGGCCCGCTGGTCCTTTGTAGCCTATTGGGTGACGATTTTCTTCCTGATCGTCGTGCTCGTGCCGCATATCGGCTCAATGAAGTTCGGCGCACGGCGCTGGATTGACCTCGGCCCGTTCCAATTTCAACCGTCCGAGTTCGCCAAACTCGCATTCATCCTCGCCTCGGCCCATTTTCTCAGCCGGCCGCCGGATGAATTGCGGGTGCCGCTGACCTTCTGGAAGGGCATCGGACTGTTAATGCTGCCGTTCGCATTGACCTTGAAGGAGCCGGACCTGGGTTCGGCGCTGGTGCTGCTGCCGACCGGGTTGGTGATGATGTTCGTCGCCGGCACGCCCAAAAGTTATTTGCTGAAGCTGGTCGGGGTGGTGGGTCTGCTGGCCGCGTTGTTTCTGGTGGACGTGCTCTTTGTGCCGCCGGGCTGGTGGCAGATTTCCATGGAACCGTACCAGCGCGACCGGCTGCTGGTTTATTTTGGGCGGGATTACACGGCCTTTGCGTCACCGAACGCCACCCCGGCGGAGCTGCAACGACTCCGCCAACAGGAATTGGACGACCAATACAACGTCCGCCAGGCGTTGATTTCCGTCGGCTCCGGCGGGCTGACCGGCAAAGGCTGGCGGCAGGGCACGCAGAACGCCCTGGGTTATTTGCCGCGGGCCGTGGCGCACAACGACTTCATTTTCTCCGTGATTGCCGAGGAGGAAGGATTCATCGGGAGCCTGATCGTGCTCGGCTTGTATGCATTGGTTCTCTTCTCCGGGTTGAGAATCGCCGGACAGGCGCGCGATCGCCTGGGCCGGCTGGTGGCGGTGGGCGTGGTGACGCTCATTTTCAGCCACGTTTTTATCAATATTGGCATGAACATCCGCATCATGCCCGTGACGGGCGTACCACTGCCGCTGCTTTCTTACGGCGGGTCTTCAGTGTTGGGCTCGTTAATCGCCGTGGGCTTGATGCAAAACGTACACATTTATCGGAAAGGATACTGACATTCTATGAGCAATAACAATTATTCACGTCGGCGCCGCGGCCTGCGGTTCCGTCCCAAGGGCGGCATGGGCCAGACCCCGCAAAAAACCGACCACGAAGCCGTCCAGGCGCGCGCCGAGGTGGTCAGCGAGCAGGGCGGCGCCGAGCGCGTGTTTGAAAAGCGGCATGCGCACGAAATCGAACGCGCCGAAAACGTGGCCGCCGGGTTGCCCCCGCAGGGAACGCCGGAACGCGTTGAACCGTCCGCCGCGCCGGAAAAAAAGACATTTCGCGCCCCGCGGCTCGACACTCCCGAACAGGTGGAGGAGGAAAAACCGTTCGAGCCGGTGGCCCTGCCGGAACAATCCCGGGGCGTGCTGGACGCCATCAAACAGGCCGCCACCAACCTCGTGAAGAAGGTCCAGCGGTTCATCCGCCCGGTCCACAAGATTCACAAGGAGGTGATCATCAACGCCGAAACCCTCGAAACGCGGGTGGCCGTGCTCGAAGGCGGCAAACTGGAGGAATTCAACATCGAGCGCACCACCGAGGAACGCCTCGTCGGCAGCATTTTCAAGGGCAAGGTCCGCAATCTGGAGGACGGCCTCAAGGCCGCGTTTGTGGACATTGGCTTCGAGAAAAATGCGTTCCTGCATTATTGGGACATCGTGCCGAACCAATTTGACAGCGGCGTGGAAATCGTCGAACGCGAAGGCCGCCGGCCGGCCCGGCCGAAGATCACGCAAAAGGACATCCCGCGGCTCTATCCGCCCGGCAGTGAAATCATCGTCCAGGTCACCAAGGGGCCGATTGGCACCAAAGGCCCGCGCGTTACCACCAACCTCGTGCTGCCGGGACGTTACCTGGTCCTGTTGCCGAACTCGGACCAGAGCGGCATCTCGCGCAAGATTGAAAACCAGGAGGAACGCCGGCGGCTCAAGAAAATCCTGCGGGAACTGTCTATCCCCGACGGCATGGGCGTCATCATGCGCACCGCGGGCGAAGACCAGCAGAAGCGTTATTTCGTACGTGACCTCGCCTTGTTGCTCGAAGAATGGCACGGCGTGCAGGAACGCATCAAATCGCAACCCATGGCCACCTGCGCGTTCCAGGAGCCGGATTTGATTGGACGCACGGTGCGCGACTTTCTGACCGAGGACGTTGAACGCATCGTGGTGGATCAGCAAAAGGCCTACGACCAGATGCGCGAGATGATTTCAAAAATCTCCGCCCGCGCCGCCAACAAGGTGAAATTATATGCGGATGCGCAGCCGGTGTTCGACCGGTTCAACATCACCAAGCAACTCGAGAATACGTTTTCCCGCCAGGTCCATTTGAAAAGCGGCGGTTATATCGTCATTGATGAAACCGAGGCGCTGGTGGCGATTGACGTGAATACGGGCCGGCACAAGGGCAGTCGCGACCAGGAATCCACCATCCTGCGGGTGAACCTCGAGGCCGCCGAGGAAATCTGCCGCCAGTTGCGTCTGCGCAACATGGGCGGCCTCATCGTGCTGGATTTCATCGACATGAAAGGCCGCCGCGACCAGCAGCAGGTTTATCAGCGCATGAAGGAAGGGTTGCGCCGCGACAAGGCCAAGACGCACATCCTGCCCATCTCGCAACTCGGCCTGATGGAAATGACGCGCCAGCGCCACACCGAAAGCGTGCGTTCGGCGGTTTATGACGACTGCCCGTACTGCAAAGGCCGCGGCAAGGTAAAAAGCGTTGTGACCATGAGCGTCGAAATCCAGCGCAAACTCCAGGAAATCCTGAAGAAACGCACGCGCGATGAATCGGATTTCGAACTCCGCATTGTGGTGCATCCGACCGTGCTGGAACGTCTCCGCACCGAGGACGAAAAACATCTCATCGAGATGGAGAAACGTTACTTCGGCAAACTGTCATTCCGCGCTGATACGGGAATGCACGCCGAACAGTTCAAGATCGTAAATGTGGAAAACAACGAGGAACTGGCCAGCGTCGGTGCTTAAAAATAACGAAGGTAGGGCTGCGTTGCCGCGCAGCCCAAATCAAGTCAGGGCGGTGCGGCAGCACCGCCCTACCAAAACATACAACGCCTCGCGGGAAACTGCGGGGCGTTTTTATTTCGCGCGAGGGCCTGAAAATTCGCAGCCGATCCTCACAGGAGGCGTCATTTTGTGAACTTTTTAAAGTGGATAGTGGATACCGTTCCACCATTTCCTGTCTGGTCAATCAATTCCTCTTCGTTGACGTGGATTATCCGAAACTTTTCCACACTGCCAACATGCAGGGTATGTTTGGTATTCGTGGAGTTGTTTGTCGTCAGTGTATAAATCAAAAACCCATCCTTTATCATCCACGTTCCTTCAAATTCGTAACCGATTCCTTTTCGCGTAAATTTGGATATGTAATTGCCGTCTGAATTCATGGTCAATTCGAGCTTATCTGAAGGCCCAATCCAACTGCCAACCACCCTCTTACGGAGATCAGCGTCGTTTGGTCGCTTATAGTGATGCAACGAAAATAGTGCAACCGCAATCAACAGAACGGTGACAAAACCAATGATGCTATATTTTTTCATGGCGTGCGGATGACACCGTACGAAAGATAAACATCGCGTCGCGCAGCCTATCCATTTCCAGAAACGACCGTAATTTGGACCTAAATTACTGTCCAGTATATGCTGCGCCTTTTAAGACGCTGCCGTTGATTCCAGCTAGAGCTGTAAATCAAAGTTTCCCCTTGGTGCTCGGCAATCGCCCGGCAATGCGCGGGTCGCGCTGACACGCGGCGTCCACCGCCCGCGCGAATGCCTTGAACAGCGCCTCGACGATGTGATGCGGCTCGTCGCCGTACAGCAGTTCCAGGTGCAGATTGCAGCGGGCTTCGTTGGCGAAGGCCTGAAAAAATTCCCGCGCCAGACCAAAGCGGAAGGCGCTCGACATGTCCTGCCGTTTTTCCGCCCGGGAAATTTTCTTCTGCGAAAATTGGTCCAGGCCGCGCCAGACCAGATGCGGCCGTCCGCCAAAATCAATGACGCAGCGGGCGAGGCACTCATCCATCGGCACGTAAGCCTCACCCGTAAACGGGTTTTTTGGATGAAAGCCGGCGCCGTAACGGCGTAGGCCGCGCTTGTCGCCCAGGGCGATGGCGAAGGCCTGCCCCAGGGCGATGCCGCAATCCTCGACGGTGTGGTGCGCGTCCACCTGCAAATCGCCGGCGCAACGGAGTTTCAAATCCACCGTCGCGTGTTTCGCGAACAGCGCGAGCATGTGGTCGAAAAAGGGGATGCCGGTTTTGACCGAGGCTTTGCCCTTGCCGTCAAGGTTCAGGCTGACGGCAATGCGGGTTTCCCTGGTGTTCCGGGCAATTCTGGCCTGCCGAGCTTTCATGGCGGTCATTAAACCAAAGCGGCCGGCGAAAAACAAAGAGCAATTGCGAACTGTATCGCCCCTCCACGAGGAATCATCAAACTCAGCGGTTTCCAGCAATTTATACGGTGTTCAGTGTCCTCGTTTCACCAGCCAGCCTGTCACACACCCGAGCAACGTTAGCGCTGAAATCATCGCGCCAAGGCGAAACATCCAATCTTCGTAGCGGAGCGTAACTTCATGTTCACCCGAGGGGACTTCCAGCGCCTGGAAAGCGTGATTGGCCTGCAACAAGTGGACCGGCGTGCCGTCCACGTAAGCGTGCCAGTCGTGGTAATACGCCTGCGCGATGACGACCATCGCCGGAGCGGGAGTTTTGACGGTCAGACGCGCCCATTGCGCGCCATATTGTTGAAAGATGATTTTTGCTTCAGTGGCATTCGTCACGGTGACGAGGTCGCGCGCGGACAACGGCAGGTAGACCGTGTGGCGTGGATCAAAATTTGTCGTGTTCAATTCATCCAGGATTTTCGGCTCCTGGGCGAAGATTGGCCGTTGGCCGGCGGTGGCCAGCGGCAGGAAAGACTGGCGTTCCTGCCAGGCAAAAGCGTTGTTGGTCGCGGAAATCTGGGATACACCCAGAAAATCCAAAAGCGGCGACACCGGGGGCGGGGGCCTGGTTTGATCCAGGTAAATTCCGTATAATATCCCATCAACATCCCATTCCCCTTTGAGATGCAGCGAACAGAAGCCGTCCACTTTGGGAATGTTCTCGGGAATATTGCAATTTTCAAAAAGCGCGCCGCGAACACCCACACAGTAGTAAAGCGGATTGTCGGTTCCGTTGTACGAAAGATATGACGCAGCTCGCTGGCTCAACATGGCGCGCGATTCTCCCAATTTGGGCGGGGAGGACATGTTCAATTCAAGCGGGCCAAAGGCTTTGCTAACAACCACGGCGTTCACGTGCTGGCCGGAAGTAACCAGGTCAAAGCCGATCAAGACCAGCACGGCCAGTCCCATCAGCCCACGCAATCTCGTGGTCGGAGCACGGATCAAGCAGCTGACGCACCCAACCATGCTGAGCAGGAAAAGGGATCGAAAAAAACCATCCCGCCACGTCCACTGCCAGGGGTATGCCGCGGCGAGCCACCACCGAGCCGTGGCCAGCAGGCAGACAACCATCAGCAAAAGAAAGGCGGCGACCATCAACAACAGGCGTTCATTCCGCTTCAGTTTTTGGAATGTTGCATCTTGAAAACAGTTGAAACCACACGCCGCGAGCAACGGAATGGTGAAGACCGGTAGCGAGACAAATTTGATTGGAAAACGGGCAAACCCAATCCACGGAAGGATGTGTTTGAGCCAGGCATACACGTAACCCTCATTGCCCAGTGCCAACACCAGCCCGGCCAGAGTCACCCCGGCCAGACCACAAATTTCCGGCTGCCGCCTCAGTCGCCAGGCCGCCACCGCCGCCAGCGACAAAGTCCCAATGCCCACATAGTACGACACCGTCCAAGGTTGGTTCGGTTGCAGGCAGGTTTCGAAAATTGATTGAGTGCAATGGAACAGCGGCACCACAAAATTGGCCCATCCCCACAAGGCCATCGGCCAGGCATCCGATTGAATGTATGAAGCACCCCGTTCCGAATGTTTCAACAAATCGAAAAACGGAAGCAGTTGAATGGCCGAAAGCCCCGTGATCAGCATAACCATGATGACCAACCGTCGGAACGTTGACCCAAGAGGAATTATTTTTCGCCACGCCTGACTGAGCCACAAGACCGCCAGCAGACTCCAGGTGAAAATTATGATTTCGGGCGCGCCCGACAACATCTGCATCGCGCCAGCCAGGGCGGCGATCACCAGGCGGCGGCCGCCTCCACCCCGCCAGGCTTCCTCGGCCCAAAGCATGACCCATGGCTGCCAGCTGAGCGCAGCCAGGTTGCTCGTCCACATCAGGCTATTGAGCATAAGCCCATTTAGCGCGAAGGCCACGCCGCCGATGCTCGCGGCCAGCCGGTTTTGGGTCCAACGGTACGCCAGCAAATACATGCCCATCCCCGCGAGCACCAGATGGCCCAGACAAAATATATTCAACGACCACGGCAGTGGAAACACCATGTAGATGAGCGAAAACGGATAACAGACCGACGTGTTCCACTGCGCCAGAAACGGCACGCCGCAATTGTTCAGCGGATTCCAAAGTGGCACCTGTCCGTGCCAGAAACTTTCATGTGCGTAATACGCGACCGGATACGTAAACAGCCCGTAATCGTGAAAAAAGAAACTGTGCGTGCCCAATACCACGCCCGGATAAAGAGCGAACAAAAAAA
>JBEKKN010000088.1:0-10412 GCA_050010675.1 Verrucomicrobiota bacterium
GATGCGGACGACCGAAGAGGTGCTGCAACTGGTGCCCGGCGGTTACCGCGACGCCGAGATGGCCCTGGGCATTGCCAAATGGAAATCCATCGTGCAAATCGTCATTCGCACGGCACTCAAAGGCATCGTCACCGGCGTGTTGCTCGCGCTCGCGCGCGTCGCCGGCGAAACCGCGCCGCTGCTGTTCACCACCGGCAACCTCGGCTGGGCGCACAAACTGACCGAACCCATTGCCGCCATCCCCTTGCAGATTTACGTGTATGCCATCTCGCCTTACGACGACTGGCACCGGCAGGCCTGGGCGGGCGCCTTCATTCTGCTCCTGCTGGTGCTGGCCATCAACGTCGGCGTACGCTTTTTCACCCGTGACCGGTTCCATCGCAACGTTTGACATCTTGAATCGCCATGCCTGAAACCGCCCTCCCCAAGCCCCAGTCTCCGCCGGAAGCCAAAGCCGCCGGCGCGCCGGCCCTGGCGGTCCGCAACCTGTCCGTCTTCTTCGGCAGGCAGGCGGCGGTAAAAAACGTCTCCCTGGACGTCGCCGCCCGCGCCGTCACCGCCATCATCGGCCCCAGTGGCTGCGGCAAGTCCACCTTCCTGCGCGCACTCAATCGGATGCACGAGTTGAACCCGGAAGCGCGCATGGAAGGCGAAATCAAACTCTTCGGCGACGACATCTATTCGCGCAACGTCGAGCCGGTGGTGGTGCGCCGCCGCGTCGGCATGGTGTTTCAAAAATCCAATCCGTTCCCGACCATGTCCATTGTCGATAACGTGACGGTCGGCCTGCGGTTGAACGGCGTGGGCAACCGCAAACTGCTCGCCGAACGCACCGAACAATCGCTGCGTATGGCGGCGTTGTGGGATGAGGTCAAGGATCGCCTGCACGCGCCCGCCATCAGCCTTTCCGGCGGCCAGCAGCAGCGGCTGTGCATCGCCCGCGCGCTGGCGGTGGAACCGGAAGTGCTGCTCATGGACGAACCGGCCTCCGCCCTCGACCCGCTGGCCACGTCCAAAATCGAGGACTTGATTGTGCAGTTGAAAAAGGAGTACACGATTGTGATTGTGACGCACAACATGCAGCAGGCCGCGCGCGCGTCGGACTTCACCGCCTTCTTTTATCTCGGGGAACTGGTCGAGTTCGGTCCGACCACCAAAATTTTCACCAGCCCGTCGCAAAAGCGCACGGAAGATTATGTGACAGGCCGGTTTGGATGAGTTATCATCTTAATTAGTTTATGGAAAATTATTTTGAGGCGGGCTTGAACGATCTTCGGCAGAAATTGCTGACGATGGCCAGCCATGCCGAGACCGCGGTGAATGAGGCGTTGCAGGCGCTCCTCCAGCGCGACCATGATCTCGCCGTGCGCGTCCGGGAGAACGACCGCATCATTGACCAGTTCGAGGTGGAGATTGACGAACAGGTCATTCAATTGCTCACCAAGGCGCCGCTGGCCGCCAATCTGCGTCTCGTCACCGTCGCGATGAAAATTTCCCAGAACCTCGAACGCATCGGCGATGAGGCGACCAAAATCGCCAAACGCGCCCGCGATTTGAGCCAGGAACCGCCCGTGAAAATCACCCTCGACCTGCCGCGCCTGGCGCGGATGGCGCTCGACATGCTCAAAGCCGCGCTGGACGCCTTTGTCAACCACGACTCCGCCGCCGCCCGCGCCCTGGTCCCGCGGGACAAGGAGGTGGACGCGCTCAACAAGGAAATCCACCAGACGCTGGCCAAGTACATGGTGGCCAACCCCGATACCATCGGCCGTTGCCTGCACCTGATGGTCGTTTCCAAAAGCCTCGAACGCATTGCCGACCATGCCAAGAACATGGCCGAGGACATCGTGTACCTCTACGAAGCCCAGGACATCCGCCATAGTGGCGCGAAAAACCAGCCCGCACCCGCGCCCGCCGCCGGCGCGTGACCGGGGGGATTTACAGAACGGTCAGAAGATAAATGGTCACCGCCAGCCCGGTCAGCGCGAGAATTCCCGCCACCGAAAAGGCAAACGTTTGACCGTAGGCCTCCCGGAATTCTCCCCGGTCGATGGCCTGGACCTGTCGGTGATGGCGGATGGCTGCCACCACGGTGACGAGAATGCCGATCGCAATCAACGCGACGCCCGTTGGCAGGGAAAACCCGCCATGGTTGTCACTCGTCGTCGTCTGGTTCAGGGCCAGCTCCCGTAAAAACAGGCCGAACCGCGCGATGACAAAGCCGAAGCCCATGAGGGCGATGCCCGTCCGGATCCAGGCCAGAAAGGTGCGTTCGGCGGACATATAGGTGCGGGGGTCGCAGGGCGGAAATCCGCCGCCCGCGGAAGGTTTTTCTTCGGCGATTTTCATAGGGGCCTCAACTCAATGACGCCGGCGAGCTTACGCGCCACTTGCCGGTCCGTCAATCGCCCGGCGTCGACTTCCCCGGCCGCGCCGCCGCAAAATAGACTTGCCTGGGGTCCGGATCCGGCGTACCTTTATTTCGTCATTTGACGAAATAACAAATTATGCGCGAATTCATGGCGGTCACCAAGGCGCTGGCCGACCCGAACCGGGTGCGGATCCTGCTGGCGTTGCGCTGCGGCGAATTGTGCGTGTGCCAGATCACCGAACTGTTCGGCCTCGCCTCCTCCACCATGTCCAAACATCTTTCCATCCTCCATCAGGCCGGATTGATCCTCTCGCGCAAGACCGAACGCTGGGTCTATTACCGCCTCCCGGACCGGTCGGTGACGGCGGTCGTCCGCGACGCGCTCGCCTGGGTCCGCCAATCACTCGCCAAAACGGATGCGGCCCGCGACGATGCCCGGCGCCTGGATAAAATTTTGCAGACGGACCTGAAAATCATCTGCCGGCGCCAGGGCCGTCGGCGGGGATGTTGAATCATTTATGAACCCATTGACCGAAGACAAAAACGAAGCCGTCCGCCAGCTGGTGCGGGAAGGTTATGCCAAAATCGCCCAGGACACCTCCGCCGGCGCCTGCAGCCCGGGGGTCTCGTGCTGCGGTTCCGCGCCCCAGGATGCCGACAAACTCGCCCATGAACTCGGCTATTCCGCCGAGGAACTCGAGTCGTTGCCCAACGGCGCGAACATGGGCTTGTCCTGCGGTAATCCCGCCGCGCTGGCCGCATTGAAGTCCGGCGAAACTGTGCTCGACCTCGGCAGCGGCGGCGGTTTTGACGTCTTCATCGCCGGCCGCAAGGTCGGCGCCGCGGGCCGGGCCATCGGGGTGGATATGACTCCAGACATGCTGGCCAAAGCCCGGCACAACACGGCGGGTTATCGCCAGCAGACCGGCTTTGACAATGTCGAGTTCCGCCTCGGCGAAATCGAGCACCTGCCCGTTGCGGACAACAGCGTGGACGCCATCATCTCGAACTGCGTCATCAATCTTTCGCCCGACAAGGCGCAGGTCTGGCGCGAAATGACGCGCGTGCTCAAACCGGGCGGACGCGTGGCCGTGTCCGACATGGCGCTGCTCCAGCCGCTGCCGCCGGAGGTGCTCAAAATGGTGGCAGCCCTCGTGGGTTGCGTTGCGGGCGCGGCGCTCGTAAGCGACACCGGACGCATGGCGCGCGAAGCCGGTCTCACGGACATCGTTCTTAAAACCAAACCCGGATACATCGAGGCCATGACCAATTGGGAGGACCCGCTCTACCGGAAGATTATCGAACATCTGCCCATGGGAACCAAACCCGCGGATTACATCACCAGTTTGGAAATCCAGGCGCGGAAGCCGGGTGCCGATTGTTGTGGCAGCGAATGTTGCAAAGCATGAGTGACGCAACCGCCAGTCCCAAACGCCTCGCATTTTTCGAGCGGTACCTCACCGTCTGGGTTTTCCTGTGCATGGTGGTCGGGGTCGCGTTTGGCAAACTGGCGCCGGCCTTCACCGCTCAATTAAGCCGGCTCCAATTCGGCCGGGGCTCGCAGGTCAACGTCCCCATCGGCGTCCTGCTCTGGCTGATGATCTATCCCATGATGCTCAAAGTGGACTTCAGCGCCCTCGGCGGCATTGCGCGCAAACCCAAAGGCCTCGCGGTGACCCTGTTCGTGAACTGGCTGGTGAAACCGTTCAGCATGGCCTTTCTGGCGTGGCTGTTCATGCAACATGTTTTCAGTGCGTGGATTTCACCGGAACTCGCGAAGGAATACACCGCCGGTCTCATCATTCTGGCCGCGGCGCCCTGCACGGCCATGGTGTTTGTATGGAGTTATCTCACCGACGGCGACCCGGCCTACACGCTCGTGCAGGTGGCCGTCAACGACCTCATCATGCTGTTCGCGTTCGCGCCCATCGTCATGTTTTTATGCGGCGTGGCGCACGTCATCGTGCCGGCCAAAGTGCTCATCACGTCGGTCGTGGTGTTCATCGTCATTCCGCTCGCCGCCGGTTGGCTGACGCGCACCGCGCTTTTGAAATCGCGCGGCCGGGACTGGTTTGAACAAAACTTCCTGCCGAAATTTCATCCCCTCATGGTTGGGGCGTTGTTGCTGACGCTGATGCTCATCTTCGCGTTCCAGGCGGAAAACCTTATCACCCGCTGGTTCGCGGTGTTGCTGCTGGCCGTGCCCATCGTCATCCAGGTCTATTTCAATTCATCGCTGGCGTACCTGTTGATGCGCCGGTTCAAGGTGCCGCACAATGTCGCCTCGCCCGGCGCGCTCATCGGCGCCAGCAATTTCTTTGAACTGGCCGTCGCCGTGGCCATCACGCTCTTCGGCCCCGGTTCCGGCGCCGCACTGGCCACCGTCGTGGGCGTGCTCGTCGAAGTGCCGGTGATGCTTTCCGTCTGCCACGTCTGCAACCGGTCGCGCGGCTGGTATCAGGCGTGTGAAATGAACCAATGAACATTCAACATCGAACATTCAACTTCCAAGGACGGAATCTTCGTTGTTCCTGTATTGGGCGTTGAATGTTGAATGTTTCCCCTTTTTTATGAAACCCACTGTTCTCATTCTTTGTACCGGCAACTCCTGCCGTAGCCACATCGCCGAAGGCTTTTTGCGCGCGGCGGCGGGCGATCTCGTCAATGTCCAAAGCGCCGGTTCCCATCCGACCGGTCACGTCCATCCGCTTGCCATCCAGGTCATGGCCGAGGTCGGCATTAATATATCCGGCCATCGCTCGAAGCACCTGAAGGAATTTCTCGGCCAGCCCATCCGCACCGTCATCACCGTTTGCGGCAATCTGGACCAGGGTTGCCCGGTGTTCCCGGGCCAGTTGCAGCGGCATCACTGGCCGTTCCTGGATCCGGCCAAAGCCGCCGGCACCGGGGACGAGATTTTGAATTGTTTCCGTCGGGTCCGAGATGAAATGCGCCGCGTGTTCGAGGCCTATGTGGCGGGACTGAAGGATGCCACCAAAGGGTAATTCCAAAATGGGAGGGACGGCGTGCCGCCGTCCCCAAATTTGGGTCGCCGACACGGCGACCCTCCCTAAATCTTCATACCCGCGTTCAGCGGATGCCCCGCCAGAAATTCCGCCGCGCTGAGGCGTCGGCCGCCTTCGCGCTGCAATTCCAAAATCCGCAGCGTCCCCTGGCCGCAGGCGACCATGATTCCATTTTTGTCCGCCGACAAAATGGTTCCCGGTTTTTCTTCGAGGTAGGGACGCCGCGCTGCGGCGTCCGGACAGCGCAGCGCGCTGTCCCTGCCTGCAGCTGCCTCAACCGCTTCCGCCTTCCAGATTTTCAGCAGCTGCGGTGGGGCGAGACTACTGGCGAGCCGTTCCGAAATATTGGCTTCGGCTCGCGGGGATCGCCGCAGGGCGGGACAGGCTGCTCGCCCCACCGGATCCGGCAAAAACGTGAATGCCCCGGGCCACGGCGTGAATGCGCGGAGCCGGTTCACAATCGTTTGCGCCGGCAAACTCCAGTCAATCCGCCCGTCTTCCTTTTTGATCTTCGGCGCGTGGCTGACACCTTCCGCGGGTTGTGGCTGCGGCTGGATTTTCCCGGCGACATAATCGGGAATGGTGGCCAGCAGCAACTCTGCGCCGAGCCGCCCGAGCCGGTCATGCAGCGTCGCCGCATCGTCCCCGGATTCAACCGGCGTGCGCCGTTGTGCCAGGATGGGACCGGTATCCAGACCGGCGTCCATTTTCATGATGGTGACGCCCGTCTCGCTTTCACCGTTGGCGATCGCCCATTGAATCGGCGCGGCGCCGCGATATTTCGGCAACAGGGACGTGTGAACGTTCAGGCAGCCGTGACGCGGCAAATCCAAAATGGCCGGCGGCAATATCTGTCCGTAGGCGACCACGACAATGAGGTCGGGTGCCAGACTGCGCAATTCGCCGATGAAGGCTTCGTCGCGGGCGCGTCCGGGCTGGAGCACGGGCAGATTCAGCGTCTGCGCGAGCGCCTTGACCGGCAGCACCGGCTGCTTTTTGGAAACCCGGCCCCGGGCCTGGTCGGGTTGCGTGACCACGGCGGCAACGGAAAACCGCTGGTCCCGCGCCAGGGCCGCGAGGCTGGCGCCGGACAATTCCGCCGTGCCCATGAAAACAATCTTCATGTTCGATTTGCGATGTATGATTTACGCACGTGTTCGTTTGCCGGCGCCAATCGTAAATCATAAATCGTGAATCGTAAATCTTTCAGGCAAGTTTGACGACGCGGCGCAGGACTTTCAAAAACGTCTGCGGCGGGGTGCCATCGGTGTTGATGCGGTGGACGAGGTTGGCGCCGTAAAAATTCAGCACCGGCCGGGTCTCGGCTTCGTAGGTTTTCAGGCGCGCGCGGATGACCTCCAGGCTGGCGTCGTCCAGCCGGTTGTCCTTGAGCGCGCGGCGTTGCAGGCGCGCCACGAGGTTCTTGAAATTCGCGCTGCACATGTTGAACACGGCAATCACGTCGAGAAAATCAGCCAGCATTTCCGCCTGATGCAGATTGCGCGGGATGCCGTCCAGCACGAGCGTGCCGGTCTTGGGGTTGAACCGGCCGGTGGCCGTGAGGCCATGGACGTATTGCTGCCACAACTCGATGGTCGGCTGGTCCGGCACCAGCCGGCCGCGGCTCGAGTATTCCACAAAAATTTTCCCGAGCGCCGTTTCCGGGTTCAAATTGCGGAACACCTCGCCGCAACTGCAATGAAAGAAACCCGGAACCGTCCCGAGAATTTTCCCATGCGTGCCCTTGCCCGAGCCCGGTGCGCCAAACATCAGAATCGTTCGGTACTTCATGCAAGTTGTGATTCTATTTCGTGCCAAAACGGATCTTGCCATCGGGCGGGGATGACATGGATCGGTGGATTATTGGATGATGCATCTTCAAAAATAATCCAATAATCCATTGATCCATTCATCCGGTTGTCCGCCTCACGCGTCCTTGTGTTTGAGCTGGATTTCCTGGATGTCCGCGAAGGGCACCATGACCTCCTGCCGGCCCCCGCCTTGCGCCACCTCGAAATACGCCTCGTTGGTGGCAATGCGGGTGATGCGCTGCGCCACCAGACTGTTGCGCCCGGCTTTGATCACCAGCACCAGATCTCGTTCCGCGGGCCGGCGGACCACGCTGAAAAAACCGGCAAATTTCGTTTCAAAAAACCGGCGGTTGAACATGAACTGGCCCCGCTGGAAAACCTGCGCTTCCGGATGTCCCGGCGCCCGGGCCGCCACCCCGGCCACCTGGATTCCACCCGTGGCGGGACCTCCCGCCGCCGGCGCCCCGCCCGGAACCGTGAACGCGTGTTGTTCCAGCTGGGATGGCGCCTCCGCCGGCGCGGGTTCCCGGGGTTCCGGCAGGCAAAGAAAAATAATCGGCCCCAAAATCGGCAATACCGCCGACACCACCATCACCAGCCCGATCGGTCGGCCACGTACAATGGCGATTTCGTAACCGGCATACACATTCGCCGCGTAAATCAACAACAGCGCGACAAACCCCACTGACGAGGACAGCAGGGCCGCGAGCAGCGACTCCTTCGGGGGCAAGGCCGGTCGCGTCACGTCCTGGATTTGTATCTCCGTGTTTCTGGGCCGTGCCGGCGGGGTCTCAATGAACGCTTCGGCCAGCGGCTTGATCTTTGGGTTTTGGGCCAGTTGCTTGAGCGAGTCCTGCGAAAGTTTCGGCCACACCAGGTTGGTGTAGCTGCCGCTGGTCGAGCGCAGCGTGATCCCGGCTTCATTGAACAGGACAATGTCTCCGGACACCGACGTGCCATCCGTGAGTTGAAATGTATCGGCCCGGGTGACCGCGGCAAACCCGCCGCAAAGTCCCAGAGCCAGAATGAGCCAAAAAAGCTTGCGCACCGGTTTTTCTTAACAAAGGCGGATGAACGGCGAAAGCAAATTTACGAGCGAATTACAACTTCTGGTGGGGCGAGCGTCCTCGCGAGCCGGACGAGCGAATTACAGCTTCCGGTGGGGCGAGCGTCCTCGCGAGCCGTAAAGCGACGGCGGCTCGTCAGTAGCCTCGCCCCACCTGGTTTTGCCACTGCCCCAATTTGCCTGGCGGGTCATAATGGAAGATATTCCGCCCGGATGCCCGGCCCGTCGCAGTGCAGAATGGCGAGGCTCCGCTCCGTTCCAAACTTGGGCCGGCCCGCGTAGCCGGGATTGAAAAAGAGCACGCCGCCAAGGGTTTCGCAAAACGGCTTGTGCGTGTGGCCGAAGACCACCACGTCCGGTCGTTCCCGCGCCAGCCGCGCTTGCAGTTCCTCCCCGGGCGCCTCGGGCCGGACGATGTGCTGGATGAAAAATTTCCGGCCGGCCAGTTCGACCGTTTTGACCGGGGCGTAGCGGCACGCCGGGTCATCCGTGTTGCCAGCCACCGCCGTGACCGGCGCGACCTGTTCCAGCTCCGTCAGGATCCGTGGCATCCCGATGTCGCCCGCGTGCAGAATGTGGATCACCCCCGCCAGCCACTCCGGGATTTTCGGGTCCCAATAATTATGTGTGTCCGAAATGACGCCAATCTTCATAAAGTGACAGGTGACAGGTGGCAGGTGACAGGAAGCGATGACGGTCGAACGGCGGATGTAAAAATCTTGTCACGTGTCACATGTCACTCGCCACGATTAACGCTTTCGCCTCTTCCGGTTCCGGCTCGGTTTCGGATGGCTCCGCCGGACGCGCGCCCGCCACCTTGTCCGCGGGCGATTCCGCCGGGGCGGTCAGTTTCATCGCGGCCACAAACAGGGCGGTGAACAGCCCGCCGCTCAGCAGCGTGTTGCGGAAAAATTCCCAGGTCTGGGGCCAGCCGCCGGTGCCCCGGATCAGCGCCACCAGCCAGCCGGTGACATTTTTTGTGTATTCCGGGTCCTGGAACGGATTGAACAGCCACGACGCGGTGTTGGTGATCAGGTAAAACAAAAGCGCGCCGAGCACTCCGCCACCGAGCAGGCCTGCAAACGATGATTGCGGTTTGAACCGCCGGCCCAGCCCGATGAGCACCGCGTAAGCGGCGTAGTTGACCAGTTGATATCTCAGGACGGAAAGGTCCCAGACCGGCCAGCCGTGTCGCCAATAATAGACATTGAGCGCGAGATCCGAGAGCAGCACCGTTCCCAGCGGCAGCCACCATGCCCGGGGCCCGGTAAAAAACACGCCCGCGCAAAACATCAGCGCATACACGGCGCTGAAACTCGGCGGAAACAATCCCGGCCAGCGGCTCAACGCCACCAGCGCCACAAAGATCCACGGCAACCCGCGATGCCATTTTTGGTTCACCGACCCGGAGGATAATCCGGCGCCGCCGAATGACAAGATTCGTCGCACCCTGGCAGTGGCGCATTTTGTAACTTTCAGTGGGGCGAGCAGCCTGTCCCGCCCTGCGGTAATTTGAGTAATTCCGTAATCTTAATTCTTTGCCTGTTCAGTGTTGAATGTTCGATGTTTCCGACTTCCGTCCTCCGATTTCCGACCTCTGTCCTCCGACTTCTGGCTTCCGCCCTTGGCGTCTTGGCGGTTAATAAATCCGTGTGTTGCCGGGTTTGGAATTGCGAACGTCAACCAGTTTTGGCATAAACGGTCTATCATGCACCTGCGACGCATTCGATTCAGTTTGTTTGCTGCCTTTGTCTTGCTGGCCGGCTGCCGGGTGGCAAAATCCACCGAAAGCGCGCCGCCGGACCAACCCCCAGCGCTCCCGGTTTCAGCGCAAACCGTGGCCCGCATCCATTGGTTGGGGATGAAACCGCTGGCCGGCGAAACCAACGCGGCCCATCTGATGGCGATCTGGAATCTGCCCGAAAGCCTGCAGCTCGAACGGCAGACATTGGACAAACTTTCCCTCGCGCCCTGGCAGTTGTTGCATCGCAACATTGATACCAATGCCGCCGCGCTTCTGCGCCCTTTGCTGGACGATCTGGTGGCGGATGAGTCCTGCCTGGAAATCCGTCAGACCTCCAATCAACCCGGTGAACTGGTTTTGGCCGTCCGCCTCGACGATCAGCGCGCCGCCTTGT
>JBEKKN010000089.1:0-10887 GCA_050010675.1 Verrucomicrobiota bacterium
TTCCTTGACCGCCGGGCTGTAAAACGAATTCAGGTCATCCAGGGCCCAGACGGCGTGGCCATCGCGCAGCAGCCGTTCGCAAACGTGCGAGCCGATGAAGCCCGCGCCGCCGGTGACCAGAACATTCATGGCCGAACGCTAGCAATGCGAGGGCGGGCTGTCGAGTGCGCGGGTTTGGGTATATTCAAAAGTCAAGGGAACGCTGTTGTTCATCCCCAAAAGCGATTTTCCAGCCTTTGCTCGATTCGTGATCGATTTTCGTGCAAATATATTCTTTAGGTACGTATGACAACCTTCCACTTGTGTCGAGGTTCTCCTGATAAGTGTTTAATAACCAATTGTGGGGGCCGATTTCTTTATAGAAAAACGGTTGATGAAGTTGACGCACAATTTGTTTGTTGTCTTCCCGCCCGTTAATCATAACCAAAGCTTTCTTGCGAGATCCATCAACTTCAATGTGAAATCCTAGAAAACGTTGTCTCATGCGGCCTAATGGCAAATTGATAGATACATACTTATCAATGACGAGCGGTTTATACTCCACGGCTTGCACTGCTCGATTTTGCTTTGCTTCGCAGTCGTGCTTGATCCAAGGAGGGCCGGGCGTGTCGAAGCAGATTTTACTGGGCGTGCTTCCGATTTTGGTTTCAAAGCAATAAATTTGTCTTTCACAACCTTCTTCGCACGTTCTTGGTGTTCTGAAATCTTGCCCAAGCAGATTGCATCTATTCTTTAACTTGTCATTGATGTATTTGTGGCACCCGCCTTTTGGGTGAGAAAGAAACTTTCGCTTTTCGTGTTGCGCTGTATCACGCCTTACCTTCCATTCGCGATAGGCTCCACATTCCGGGCATTCGTTCATGATGGATCGACTTTTTACGACTCGTTCAACTCATCAATCAACTGCCGCAGACGGCCGTAATCGCGGCGGTTGAAACCGAACGCGATGCGCGCCAGAACCAGATGGTCCCGGTCTTCAATTTCTTCCGGCGTCGGTTTGATGGGCATGATTGGCGAACCGTTGATGATGTCGGCAAAGTCCCTGTTTAAAGCGGTGATGGTGGTCGCCGACGGCACGGTTTTGAGCCGGATGACGAGCAAATCCTTGACGAAGCGGCTCGAATGAAAATTCCGGTAAAAGCGCGTAATGACTTTCACGGCGGCATCCGCGCTGTTGGTGATTTGGTAAAGGTTCAGGTCTTCGGGTGAAATCAATTTGTCACGCAACAAATGTTCGCGGACGTTCCGGTCCCACGTCTTCCAGTAGGTCCCGCCGGGGCGATCCACGAGCACGAGCGGCATGAGCTGGCTTTTGCCGGTCTGCATGAGCGTGAGCACCTCGTAACCCTCGTCGAGGGTGCCGAAGCCGCCGGGGAACAACACAATGGCGTCCGAGTGCCGGATGAAAATCAATTTGCGCGTGAAAAAGTATTTGAAGGTGATGAGTTTTTTGTCCTCGGCGATGACGGGATTGGCGGACTGTTCCCACGGCAGGCGGATGTTGACGCCGAAACTGTTTTCCAGGCCGGCGCCTTCGTGTCCGGCCTGCATGATACCCGGGCCGGCGCCGGTGATGACCATGAACCCCGCCTTCGCAATTTTGCGCCCGAACTCGACGGCCTGTTGGTACGCCAGTTCGTCCGGTTGGGTCCGCGCCGAACCAAAAATCGTGACCTTGCGAACGTGCGCATAGGGCGCGAACAACCGGAACGAGTAGCGCAATTCCCGCAACGCGGTCCGGATGACCCGCACGTCGCCGGTGTTCTTCACGTCGGTCAGCAACTTCAGCGCATTTTCGAGGATGTCGGCGACTTCGGGTTCGTTGTAGCCGCCGCCCTTGAAAGCGATGAGTTCCCGGATGCGTTGTTGCAACTCCACCTCGGCGGCGGACTTCGTCGTCGGTTTCGGTTGGTTCATGTGGGCAGGATAACTTCGGCGGCCGCAATTGCAACGATGCGCCGATGGTAGTGGGCATTTTTGGTGGGGCGAGGCTACTGACGAGCCGCCGCCGCTTCGCTTTGGCACGCCGGGTCCGGCTCGCGAGGACGCTCGCCCCACCCAAAAAAGTAAACAACCCAGTACCGCGCCGATTTGCCGGTTGACAGGATGGGCGCGGAGAAACTATAGTTCTCTCCCATTTTGCATCCTGCAGAGAAAGGAAGTGAGTTGCGTTGACCGAAATTAAATTAAAAAAAGGCGAGTCAGTGGATCGGGCGTTGCGCCGGCTGAAGAAAAAAGTGGACCGGGAGGGCACTTTGAAGGTCGTGCGCAATCACCGGCATTTCGAAAAGCCGAGTGAAAAGCGCCGCCGCAAGGAAAAGGCCGCGCGTTTTTCCGCGATGTTGACCGCGCGTTACGCGGATCTGTAATAATTTGCAATTTCCAAAGCCGGGCGCGTCCCTTTAGGATGCGCCCGGCATTTTTATGTATTCGTTTTCCACCTGCTGGAATTCCCACCGTCACACCGACGGCCGCGCCATGTTGCGCGAAATCCGCGAGCTGGGCTTTGCATGCGCCGAACTCAGCCACGGCGTTTCCATCAGTCTCATGCCCGGCATCCTGGCCGCGGTGGGCGCGGGCGAGATCAAAATATCCAGCCTCCACAATTTCTGTCCGCTGCCGATGGGGGTGACCCATGCCGCGCCGAACCTGTACGAGTTTTCCGCCGACAAGGCCTACGAACGCGACCTGGCCATCCGGCATACGCTCAAGACGTTTGATTTTGCCGGGCTCGTCCAGGCGCCGGCGGTGGTCCTGCATCTCGGCAGCATGGAACTGAAGGATTACACCGGTCGGTTGTGCGACCTGCTCGAACGCGACCGAACTCCGACGCCCCGGTTTCAAAAACTTCTCGCGGAAGCCATTGCCAAACGCGAGGTTGCCAAGGGAAAATTTGTCGCGCACACGAATGAAACCTTGCGCCGGCTGCTGCCGGAGGCCGAAAAGCGCGGCCTGAAGCTCGGTTGCGAAAACCGCCAGGCCCTTGAGGAAATTCCGCTTGAAAGCGATTTCGTATCGTTCTTCCGCGAGTTTCCCAGCCCGAACGTGGTCTACTGGCACGATGTCGGCCACGCGCAAATCAAGGAAAACCTCGGTCTCATCCGGCACGTCGCCCACCTGGAATCGCTGGCCTCACGGCTCCTGGGTTTTCACGTCCATGATGTGCAATTTCCCGACCGCGACCACGCCGCGCCCGGCACCGGCACGATTGATTATGCCGCGCTCAAGCCGTTCGTGAAACCGGAACACATCAAGGTGTTTGAACTCAGCCCGGGACTGCCGGTCGAAGCCGTCAAATCCGGGATTGCGCACGTCAAAAAAATCTGGGGCGACGGGTGATTTACGATTTACGATTTACGATTGACGTGTTGGCTGGCAAACCGGCGCGTAAATCGTATATCGTAAATCGTAAATGACCACCAAGGCTGGCATTTCATCACGCGAACTGGCTGCGAGAATTGTCCTGCGCCTGCAACAGGCGGGATTCAGCGCATTCTGGGTCGGCGGCTGCGTGCGTGATTTTTTGCTCGGACGCGAGCCGCAGGATTACGACATCGCCACGGACGCGCGTCCGGAACAGATCGAGAAGCTGTTCAGGCGCACCCTCGCCGTCGGACGCAAATTCGGCGTGATGATTGTCGTTGAAGGCAAACAACAGTTCCAGGTGGCCACCTTTCGCGCCGAGGCGGATTACCAGGATGGCCGGCGTCCGGAGAAGGTCGTTTTCAGCAACGCCGAGGCGGATGCGCAGCGGCGCGATTTCACCGTCAACGGGCTTTTTTACGATCCGATTGCCGAAAAGCTTCACGACTGGGTCGGAGGCGGGAAGGATTTGCGGGCCAAAATCATCCGCACCATCGGCGCGCCGGAGGAACGGTTTACGGAGGACCATTTGCGCCTGTTGCGCGCGATCCGGTTCGCCGCGCAACTCGGGTTTGAGATCGAACCGCAAACGTTTGCCGCCGTCAAACAACTGGCGCCGAAAATCGAACTCATCAGTCCGGAGCGGGTTCGCGACGAACTGATCAAGTTGTTTGCGCCGCCACTGGGAGCGCCGGCATCTCGCCGGCGTTTTGAAGATCCGCCAACTCCGAAACTTGCCGGCAAGATGCCGGCGCTCCCAGGCGCTGCGCGCGGGCTGGTTCTGTTGCGCGACAGCCGGCTGCTGCCGGGAGTTTTGCCGGAACTGATTGCGGCGCTCCTTTGCCAGCAATCGCCGGATTATCATCCGGAAGGCACCGTATTCGAACATATCCGGTTGATGCTCGAAAAAATGCCGCCGGGCGCGTCTCCCTCGCTACCGTGGGCGGTGATGTTGCATGACATCGCCAAGCCGGCCACGGCCGAGCGCGACCCCGCGACCGGCGCGATTCATTTTTACGGCCACGAGAAAGTCGGCGCGGCGATGGCGGAGAGAATTTTAACCCGGCTCCGGTTTCCCAAAAAACAAATCGCGGAAATCGTTGCGTGTGTTCTAAATCACATGCAGTTCAAAGACGTGAAACAGATGCGGAAGGCGACGTTGCGGCGGCTGTTGCTGCGCGACACGTTCCCGCTGGAACTCGAATTGCACCGGCTTGATAGCCTTGGCTCGCACGGCGACCTGGAGCATTACGAGTTTCTGCTGGCGCAGGCGGAGGAATTGAAACAGCAACCGGAGATCCGTCCGCCGTTGCTTACCGGGAAGGACTTGATCAAGCTGGGCCTGGAACCGGGCCCGGCGCTGGGCGCGTTGCTGCACGAGATCCGGGAGAAACAGTTGGCGGATGAATTAAAAACCCCGCGCGAGGCGAGGGCGTGGGTAAAAAAACGGCTCCCGACCAATGCCCGACGAACCCGTTGAATTGCCGATTGACGGCGTGCTGGATTTGCACACGTTCAAGCCGGGCGAAGTGAAGGACCTGGTGCCGGATTACCTGACCGCGTGTCAGGCGCGCGGCATCCTGCAGGTGCGCATCATTCATGGCAAGGGCATCGGCAACCTGCGGCGTACGGTACAGGCAATTCTCTCCAAACACCCGGAAGTCGTTTCTTTTACGCTCGATCATCCGCAATTTGGCGGCTGGGGCGCGACGCGGGTGCGGCTGCGTCCGGCGGGACATGGCGGGTGATGCCATCGGGAGGTTAAAAAAGCAGCCGCTAACTCCGTGAATTCACGCGAATTGGAACCGGGCTTTCATTCGCGTCGTTTTGCGAAATGGCGGATAAAGAGGATGCTCCATGACGCAACTCCGGCCAGAAAACCGCCGACGAGCGTCCAAAACAAATTCATCGCCAGATGGGGTGGCGTGACGTGGTTGGATTGAATCGTCAAACCATGGATTCCTCCGAGAAACAGCACCATCAGGCAGCCCATCCAAATCATCTGGCGCGAAATATAGGCGCGGGTCTGCGCCCGGCGTTCCGGCGACAACCAATATTCGCGGTGCGGGAGGTTTACAAACCGTGCCGGAATCAACCCGGTCAACAGGGAAAGGGCGACAAATAGCAGAGGCATGCCTACTCCCAACCCGCCCAAAAGGATCAAGTCCGCGGAACGGCTCATCCAACCATTTGCCTCGCCGTCGGCGCCAAAATGAACCGCCATCCGCTCCGGCAGCAGCGGCGCCGAAGCGGCGATGAAGATCAGATAGCCCGCGCAAAGAAATCCAAGCAGCAGGTAGGAAACATTGTTTGATTTCATCGGGGTCTTGCTTGAGGGTTCATTCCAGATTCCTAGGTGGAAGTTGACACCGGGCTCAGATTTTAGGCAAGGACGCCGTGTTTGCCGGCGCGGTCTTTTGAAAAAACAGGATATAGACGATGGGCAGGATGCCGGCGGTATTGAAAATGGCGAGACAGATGAACCAGGCCAGTTGGTCATGGCGCGCGCTTTTCCACAGGGCAATCAGCTTCCAGACGCCGTCCCAGATTGCCAGGATGATGATGATGATGACAAACGCGACCAGTACTGGACCTTTCATATGTGTTGGTTGGTTGAGGTTTGGGTTGAACGCATCATTTGATGTAATACCCCGCCGCCCGCCATTGACCGTCCTTTCCCTGCATGAACGTGACGGTCTCAATCGTGGTTTTCTTGGCCTCGAATGAAGTCTCAAATTGCATGACGACATATTGGCCGTCCGGCGCGCCGGGCATTTCCGTCATGGGTTGCGCGGATTTCAATTTGCGGGAAATCAGGCTGCCCAGCGGCTTGCGGAAAGTGGTCATCAAATTTTCCCAGGCAGTTTCGGTGACGGCGCCTTGGACAATGACTGAAGCTTCGTTCCAGCTTTTGGAATAATTGCCGTCATCGATCAACGACAACCATGCTTGTGCCGACGCCGTCACCGCCTTGTCTGCATCCGTCATCGCGGGTGTTGTTTCAGCCGTTACTGGTCGGATGAGATAAGCGATGGCCTTCCATTGGCCGTCATTGGCCAGGGCGAAGGTAACCGTTTCCGAGGCCGGTTTGAGGTTGTCAAAGGCGGTGTCAAACTTGACCACAAAATAAGAGCCGTCCGGCATGCCAGACAGGGTTGAGCGGTGTTCCATCGTGCTCAAAGTGCGGGACAACACTTTGCCGAGCGGCTGGCGGATGGTTCCCGATTTTGCCACCCAGTCGGCCTTCGCGATCGCCCCGTGAAAACTGTCTCCCGCCGTTTCCCAACTTTCACCGTAAAGGCCATTGTCCATGAGCGAGAGCCAGGTTTGAACCGCTGAAAGCGCGGCTGTTTCCGTGTCGGAGTCGGGATGGGAAGCCGGTGACGCGGAGGCGGCCGGCCGGCCTTGCTGGAAATGGATGCCGCCGTTGACGCTGCTGGCCTCGACATGCGCGCTGCCGTGGCCGAGCGTGCCCTTCAGTTTGCTGCCGATGGGAAACTGCTTGGTTACGACCAGCCCGGGAAAATCACTGCTCAGGCCGCCATTGAGTGTGCTGGCGAAAACGGCGGCGTCGGCGTTCGCCGGCAGGGTGGCCTCAATGTGGCCGTTGACCGTGGTGAGCGATACGGTTTGGCTGCCGCCGAGTGAAGCCAGTTCTGCTTCAATCCGGCCGTTCACCGTGGAAAGTTTCAGGTCACCCGCTGAGTCCCGGGTCTGCACTTCGCCGTTGACCGCGGCGGCTTCAATGCCGCCGGAAACGTTCTCAATGACGATTTGCCCGTTGACGCTGGAGATTTTTTTCAGGCGCGCGGTTTGCGGCACCTCGACGGTGTAATCCACGTTGGCATCGCCTCGATTGGCGTTTTTGGACCAGAGCCAGCTCCAAAGATAAGGAAGTAAATCATGATTGGTGGTCACGTTTGAGGAATGTTCGGTATGAACACGGATTTCGTCCGGGTTTGAATCAATGTTGATTTTGACGGCGGCGACACTTTCGCTGTTGTTGCCGTGAATGGCGGCGTTGATGACGACGACGTTGCTGCTCCAGCCGTGAATTTCGATCCGGCCGTTGACGTTGTCGAGGCTGAAACTTCCATCCGCGTTGAGCGGAAGTGGCAGGCGGCTAAAATCCTTTCGAAACTCGCCTCCCTCCAGTCGAATGTCGGCTGGCAGCGGATTCTGTGGGGGGTCGTTCGCGCGAACCCTCGTTTCACCAAATGAAAGGAAATACAGGGCAGCCGCGATGACCGCAATCGCCATGAAAACCAAAAAAAGGCAACCCATTACCACGGCGAGGTGCTGCCCGGAACGTCCGGGCTGCCGTACCGACGACGCGGCGGATGCGTTGGCCTCGAAGGCCGAATTTACATCATCGCGCGCGAGCACGATGAGCGCCCAGATGCCGATGGGCAAGCCGACGAGGCTGCAGGCCACGATGGAGAGGATGCCGGCCGCGATGGCCCAGGCGTAACTCCGCCGCTGCAACATCTGGAACCCGCCGAAAAGGATCAAACACGCTGGAACCACCTTGAGGAGCAGGACGACGAAGCCAGGCGCAAATTCCCAGCGGGGAATGGAACCAATTCCCCATTTTCCCAACATCGTTCCCAGCCATCCGGTATTCAGACCGGCCAGTACGATCAACCCGGTCAGTGCCGAAAACAACTTCCACAGGCCGGCCACCATGAGACCCACGGCCGGCGCGACAATCATGCCGGTGGAAGTGCCGGGCGTTATCGGTGCCGGTTGGGAACCACCGGTGCTGGCGGGAGGGACGGGTCCACCCGGCGGCGGGGTGGACGGCGGATCAGCTGACAGACCGGCGCCGTTTTTCATTTCGCTGGTTTGCGGATGGAGCCAGTGGGTGATTCTTTTTCCCTGGCCATCGGTGAACGCTTTGCAGGCGATGAGAATCCAGTCAATCGTGGCCCAGATGCCGCAGCCACAGATCAAGAATCCCAGCAGGATTCCCAAGGTGGGCTCGTAATCTCCGCCCGTGGTGGCGCAGGCAATGATCAAGAGGATACATCCGCCCAAGGCGCCCAACTGTACGCATGCGGTCCAGATTTTTCCGACGTAAAAGCGGTGTGCGCCGAAGACGCCAAAGAAGAAGGCGAGTAGGAATGCCGGAAGAATGGCTTTCTCGCTGGTGGTTTTGTTGGCTGGGATTGTTGGCGGTGTAGCCGCGCTGGCATGGGCCATAAACCCGGCGGTCGGGGGTGGAGTTCCCGCAATCGTTTCCACCGCCGTTTTGACCTGGCTGGCGTGTTGATAACGGTGTTCCGGCTCTTTTTCCAACGCTTGCAAAACCACCTCGTCGAGGCGCACGTCAATTTGAACCTTTTTTGACGGAGGCTGGAATTTTCCCAACGGCAGTTCGCCGGTGAGCATTTCGTAAAACACCACACCCAATGAATAAATGTCCGCGCGATGATCCACCGTCAGCGGTTTTTCAATCTGTTCCGGTGCCATGTAATGCGGCGTGCCCACCACGTCCCTGACCCCGGTCAACGAAACCTTTCCGGTGGTCACTCCCACTATTTTGGCAATGCCGAAATCGGTGATCTTCACCCGGCCCTTTTTGTCCATCAGGAGATTTTCCGGTTTGATGTCGCGGTGGACGATGCCTTCGTTGTGGGCGAACTGCAGCGCCTCGCAGATTTGCGGTACGATGGCCAGCGCCTGTTCCGGCGATAGCCTTCCGGCGTGTTCGACTTCACGCAGATTGGCCCCATCCACAAATTCCATCACCAGGTAATGCAACGTGCCCGCCTGGCCGAAGTCATGCACGGCCACAATGTTGGGATGGTTCAAACGCGCCAAGGCGCGGGCCTCGCGGTTGAACCGTTCGGCAAAGCCGGGATCGCCGGCGACCGCCGGTGGCAGTACCTTCAAGGCAACGAAACGGTCCAAGGCTGGCTGGCGCGCCTTGTAAACCGCGCCCATGCCGCCCTTGCCGATGAAGCCGAGGATTTCGAGCTGGGGAAAGAGTTGGGCGATTTCCTCGATGGTTGGCGGCACAAAGCGCTCGCTGGCGGCCTCACTGGAAACACCGGGTTCGGTTCCGGTGGGAAAGCCGGATTTGATGAGGCATTCCGGGCACAGCCCGAGCGGCACGTCCGGCGGCAGCGGCTTGCGACAATTCGGGCAAATTTTCTGCGTTTCCATATGTCAGGCATCCTTCCATCCATTACTTAGGAAACGGCGGCGAAAGGTTGCACATAAAACCGTTAAATCGTGAATGGTTGGATCGTGAAACCGGGACTGCGGCCCGTCACCCTTCCTGCCATTCAACACGTTACGCTGCCAGCACGGCAAAAAGATGGTGCAACTCCTCATTCACTTCGCCGGGGTTGGCCACCGTCTGGGCGATTTCGTCATGCAGCAACTGGCGATAACGCTGGCGCAGGCGATGCACGGCGGACTTCACTGCGCCTTCACTGACCCCGAGCTTCACAGCCAGTTCACCATAGGGTTGGGCGGTGCGGTCGCCCACGAGACACGGGTGCAGCGCGGCGAACAGTTCCGTCCGGCCTTCCTGGTCGTATTCCGACCTCAGCCGGCCCAAGACCTTGTCGAGCAGCGTCAAGGCCCAGCGCCGTTCGTAATTTTGTTCTGGCGTCACGTTGTCCGCCGGTTCATGACCATAGCGGGTTTCCGCCGTGTCGAATTGCAGTGGCACGGGCAGCACGCCGCCGCCGCGTTTTTGCGCCCGCGCCTTGTCCCATTCATCGGCTAGAAAATGGTTCATGGCCGACAACAGGAAGGAGCGGAAGCGTCCTTTTTGCTGGTCGGCCTGCCCCACCCAATTGCGCTCCAACAGGCGCGCGAAAAACGCCTGCGTCAGGTCCTGGGCGTCCTCCGGCGAATGGCCGCGCCGCCGCACATAGGCATACAGTGGAAACCAGTAAGTCTGGCAAAGATTCGCCAATGCGTCGCGTGCACGGGTGGTGTCGCTGCGGCGTGCTCACGCCGCCAGACTAACGACCGGCGCGGAAAGCGCAAGCCGATCGAGATGTCAGGGCCATTTCCGGGTGTGGCGTCACTGGCCGGGCTTGGTTTGAAATACCCGCAAATCGCTGGGATTTTTCTAATTCAGCCCGGAACTGGTTGTACGGCCGGCCCGCGAACGCCGAGCCTGCCGCTCATCTGTCCCTCACAGCCATCTTGGATGGTGAGGAACCGCTTGTCATCCGGCCCCAGCTTTCGTTCAAACCAATCGGATGATTTCACTTGCGCTCCCGGCTCAACCGGCGGCTGAAAGGCCGCGTCCGGCAGCGACTGGTTGAGTCGTTCGTAACGAAAACGGAAGGATTCGCAACCGTAAGTGCCATATCGAACAACCTGTACGGGCAGGAACGTTTCGGCGTCAATCCACCATTCCAGCTTGAAGGCCGAAACACCGGACGGCTCATTTTGCGATTGCCGGACAATCCAGCTTTGCACCCGGTAGCACGAGCGTCCTTCCAGTTGCGTCTGGCCTTCGTAAATCAGCCGTTCTTTCGCAACGGCGGATTCCACTGT
>JBEKKN010000090.1:0-10249 GCA_050010675.1 Verrucomicrobiota bacterium
ATTTGCGATTCGTTGGCGCGGAGCGCTTCCGCTTCCGCTTCGACCTGTTCCGCCTCTTTCTGTGTGACAAAGCCCTTTTTAATGAACAAGTCCAGTAACGGGTCGGACGCGTTGGTGTCGGATGAATCCGCGCCCCACCCCAGGGTCGCCGCGCTCATGATCCCCATCAGGACAATCCCGGCGAGCCACGTTGCCCGACGCCTTGATTTGATTACTCGCATGAGGTGGAAATGCTGCCGGTTTAATGCGTCGAATCTGTGGCGCGACGGTTACAACTCGGTTACAAACCGTCGCGCTTTCCCAACCGATTGATGATCACCCGGTCACAAATTTTTATTGGCTTCCTGCGGGACTTCCTCGCACCGCAGCGGGGCCGGCCAATCGGGCAAAATTCCAATCGCTTCCGAAGTTTTTGCAACCGGCCTGGATCGGGAAGGGTGTCGCGCCATGCCAAAGAGCCAATCGGTGTGGCTGCAGGATGACAATACTCAGTCAAATTCCCTTTCCCAGGGGGAGGCTTTCACGCCCGCTGCTTTCTTAGCAATTTCTGCAATGGGCTTTCCGGCGCGTCGCCAACCAAATTTTTTTGGAAACGCCGGCTTTTTCACCCCGCGCTTGAGTGACAATGTTGTAACGACGCGACAGAATCCGGCGGGCCTCACGGCAATTCGCTTGCAAAAGATTTATAATTAACAGGTTACGGTTTTAGTTTGCAGGTCAGAAACAGGCGCTGCATGTCCTTGAACATGAAGTTTTCATTTTGGATTGCTGCTAGGGTAGCGGCACTAAACCACAAGAAGTGGCGAGGTAAGGAAGATTACTCAATTGCAAACAACGCAGAAAGAAACAAAAATGAAAAATCAACTCTATAAAGCGGCCTTGCTGGCTGCGTTAGGATTGGCAAGCGCCACGGCGGCTCAAGCCCAAGTCGGCCCAGCCTTGGGAGCCGGCCAGGTGGGGCTTGGATTCAATGATCTGGCAGGACCAGGCTCGGCCAATAATGACTACGTCATTAACTTGGGGAGTTTCACTTTGTTCACCACCACCTCCATTGTCAACGCCAGCATCAACCCCACCACATTCAATACCGCGTTTAACACCGATCCGAGCGCTTTGAACAATGTGGCCGTGGGTGCGGTTGAAGGTGTAGGCAGTGTCGGCGGCAACATCATGCTGACGGCTGGCACAATGCCAACTGTGACCACTTTTGCACCAATTGCCACTGGCATTTCAGACATTGCTGCGGTAAATACCGGTGAATATTCATCCTCGGCCGGTACCCCGACAGCTCCTTTTAGTAAACAGGTCGCCACGTCTCCCATCTCTTCGGTCGCGGGTAGCGTTGGAGCCCTTGTGGCCAACCCGCTGTCATACCTTAGCGGCGGCACAGCTTCCTTGACATTGTGGGAAGCTACCATCAGTGGCACTTCAAGAACTCCAATCGTTAGTTCTTGGTCTGAATTGGGAACGATTTCAGTCAATGCGAATGCCGGTGTTGACACGATCAGCTTCACCGGAGTCAACGCCACTCCGGAACCGACCACTTATAGCCTGTTAGGCGGTGCCGGTCTGCTGTTTTTCGGTCTGCGCCGTCCCTTCCGCAAAAAAAACGCCTGATTGATTGTTCTCCTGACTGAAAAATTAAATCCCAACAAATACAACCAAAACATAACAATATGAAATTGAATAAATTCACCTCCGCGCTGATCGGACTGGGGATCGTTTCCCTGGCGGGCGCGGCTCATGCAGCTACAACCATCTATCTGACCGGCTCGACCGCGGCCCGCGCCAACATCTTTACTGCGGCTACCACCGCAGGACAGATCTTTACTGGTGCCTCCGTCATTGATTCCCCCGCCCCCAACAATGTCAACAGCGCCAATACCATCGTTTACGAAGGTAACATTGCTGGCGTTGGGGACGTCATTCTGAATTGTTCCTTTACGGGTTCCGAAGCCGGCATTGCGTCGGTGGCTGGTAAACCTCTCAACCAAACGCTGTTCCAGGCCCAGGACCCGAACGCCGCCGTTGGTGGAACTTCGTATGGACTCCCGGGTGTGCCGCCCAAGTTCCTGACCCCGGCCAGTGGCTATACGGCAACCGCATTGTTGTCGGCGATTCCCGGTGCACCGGCGAATCCTGACCTCAGTATGGCGGACACCTCCCAGGCGGTCTCACAGACTCCGGCTCCGGTGTTGACCGATTACGGCATTGTCGGCATCGTTCCTTTCACCGCAATGAAAGGCTATGAATCGGCTCCCGATGCAACTTATGGTCGCGTGAGCAACGTTCCCCAAACCTCACTCGCTGAAGCTGTAGTTGTCGGCGAAGCGTTGAACGCCTTTTACCTCACTGGCAATCCGCTTGATGCTGCTGATGGTATTGGTATCTTTGGCCGTAATTTGGGCTCTGGCACCAAAGTCAATATGATGCTCAACGCCGCTCAATTGCCTGTCAATCAGGCGGTTTCACAGGTTGCCTTCAACTCTACCTACCCGGCGGCTACTCCGGGCACGCTGACGTTCAACGGTCCTTATGGGCCTGCTGGCGCCGCAGTTGTCGAGTCCGGAGTCGCCAATGATGGGTTCGACAGTGGCAGCGGTGTGCAAAAGTGCCTGAACGTTGACGGGTCTGGCAAAGGCATCGTCTATGTTGGCTATTTGGGCCTGAGTGATGCCAAACACGCGCAGCTCGACGACAATACTGGTGCTGGCGGAGTGGGCGCAGCCGCGAATTCGGGTACTGCCACCTACCTGTCGTATAATGGGGTGTATGAAAGCGACAACGCGGTTGAAACCGGCGCTTATCCATGGTGGGGTCAGGAACACCTGTTGGGTACGGCAGGTCAGGGTGCGCCCGCGACCACAGTTGGAGATGCCATTGTCACTGGGCTTAATGCCCAGTTGGCTACTATTGTCAACCCCGGTGGCAATGTGACTACTGCGTTTCAAAACGCCCTCCTCCCGGTGCCCTCGATGCAGGTTTACCGGACTCAAGATTATGGTACCCCGGTCCAAGGCGCTTGGCCGATTCCGTATCAGTTTAACCATTAATCGGTTCGAGGTTTAATTCACAAACCGGCGCGGATGTAACGTCCGCGCCGGTTTTTTCGGTTTCAATGTGGAATGGAGATTTAAGGACGAAGTCGATAGATGGATGAGGGAAGATTGTCAGATGAAAAATTTGTGGCGTCATGTCAATTTAGCAGTGACCGATTGAGGCTCGTGGAAATGCATAACGCAGCGTGTCCACCCATAAGAAATCAGACCCTGCCCAGTTGAGGCTGACAAACAGGTCGTGAAAACGACATTGAAAATTTCCATCCTTTTGAATGTGCTCCTGCTTGGGGCACTGATATTCCTTTGGGCGAACCCGCGCAAGGAAGGAGTCGCACTGCCACCAGACGTGACGAAGGCTGGGCCGCCGACACCGGTCGCAAGCATTTCCGCGGCACCGATTGTGCGAACCGAGGTCGAATTCAGGCCGTTCCGCTGGAGCCAGCTCTTGTCAAAGAACGATGATTACCGGGCCTTTGTGGCGAATCTGCGGGCGGCCGGCTGCCCGGAACCGACGGTGGGGGACATCGTGCGGGGAGACGCGGAACGGGCCTTTTACGCAAAGCGCGCCGAATTGAACGTGGACGGGACGGAGTCAGGACCTTGGTCGGCGCAGGCGCAGATCCAACTCGTGGCTAACCTGCTGGGCCAATCGGCGGCGAAGGAGATGGCTGCCGATGCGGCGGCGCCTTCCCCGGCAGCGCGCCATCGTCAGCCAGCCCCGGTGCAGTCGGTTTCGATGCCGATCGTTATGCAGAAGATTGATCCGGCCGCATTGGGCCTGAACAATGACCAGCAGCAGTTGATCGCCGAGGTTCATCAGCATTTTTTGGAACAGGTCGGCGGCACGAATCAGAATCCAAAAGACCCGGCCTTCCTGGCCCGCTGGCAGCAGGCCCAGATTGAGGCGGACACCAGACTACAAGCCATGCTGGGATATCCGGTTTATATGAAATACCAGATCGCGGGGTATCAAATGGCGTTGGAAAATCAAGAGCGGCCGGCGCGGAATTGACGTTCCTTCTCTCGTTGAAAATTTGCGTGACCGGATTTTGATGAATCCGCCAAAAGTCATCACGGCTGGCCGCTGGCCGGCTGGGGATGAAAATCCAAAATCGATTGTTCCGCGTCGGCCAGTTGTTTCGGAGTCAGCAAGGTCGAGGATTGGAAGTGGGCGAAACCAGCAGTGCCGATAACGTTTCCCTGGCTGCCGCTCAACTTGAACCATTTGTAAGCCTGCACCAGGTCCAATGTAACGCCCCGGCCATCAAAATAGAGCTGGCCCAGATTGGCCTGTCCCGCGGCGTTGCCCTGTTCGGCGGCGGCGCGATACCAGTGGGCCGCCTCCTTGAAGTTTCTCTTTACGCCCAGCCCGTTCTCATAGGCCACCCCCAGGTTGTTCATGGCCGCGGCGGAATTTTGAGCCGCCGCCCGCTTTAGCCACTTGATGGCTTCCGCATAGTTCAAATAATTGGTGCCGTACTGGGTCCCCGGGAGGAGGTGCAATTGGCCGAGGGCGTCCTCGGCATCCACTTGATTCTGTCCGGCGGCCTTCTGCCACCATTGAACGGCTTCACCCATATCATTGGTCACCCCGCGGCCAGCGGCATAAAACCCGCCCATGGCATATTGCGCCAAGGCATTTCCCTGGTCGGCCGCCTTCCGATACCACTGCACCGCAGTCGCCACATCTCTGGGCACGCCCAAGCCGCGGCCATAGAAAGAACCCAGCACCACCTCGGCGTCGGCATAGCCCTGCTCCGCCGACCGGCGGATATATTGGGCGGCTTTGGCGTAGTCCGGCCGGGCAACGCCATTTGCCTTCACGTAATAGCGGCCCAGCTCATACTGGGCCTTGGCATCTCCCTTGTCCGCCGCTGCCTGGGTGGCCTGAAAATTAAAATTAGTATCCTGTGCCGGAACGCACAGGGTCAATCCCCAAACCGAAAACATGCATACGATTGGTCGGAAGGACCTTGTGAAAACTCCACTGTGCATTGATTTCATTTTTTGAATCTTTTTTAAATTTTATTG
This sequence comes from Verrucomicrobiota bacterium, assembly GCA_050010675.1. GTDB lineage: Bacteria > Verrucomicrobiota > Verrucomicrobiia > Limisphaerales > UBA11358 > UBA11358. The sequence goes on from JBEKKN010000090.1 coordinate 5,091, forward strand.
GAGCTATGTCCGGCAGCAAGTTACAAGATGGTGACACTGTTTGATAAACGCACGACGCACCCCGGCCCCCTCCTCCCGGAGTGGGAGAACCGTTCGCCGCCCCCTGAAATATGGGCGGGCTTGGACCTTTTCCAATGGCAGAAAGGAGATCGCGGTTACAATCGCGTGACACATCGTTGGATTATTCAATCAGGATTTGAAATCAGTGCAGCCTCCTGTACAAAAGCGAGTTGCAAGAAATAATTTATGTCCGAATAGTTGATGTCAACGTCCGTTTCAAGGTAGTGAGGTGGGCGCGCTTCCATTAAACTGCCGGTTCAATATGAAACAATTTTGTTCAGCTTTTCGTCGCTTGGGTTTGAAGCTGGTGTTGTTGGCCCTGCTCGTGTTGCCGGAACTGGCCAGTGCCCAATTTTTTAGTTTTGATCCTTACGGCGACGTTCTGGCCGGCTTTCGAAAAACCGGGGTGAATGCAGGGAATTACGAGTTGGTGGTGGATGTGGGAAGCATCACCAATATGCTGGTGATGGCCCCTAACACCACCATCACCATCACCAATTTTTCTCCCAGTCAACTCTCGGATGCGTTCTCAAATTATAACAACCTGCAATGGTCGGCTTTTTCGGGGGTTCCGGCAACGGGAAGAAATCCGCCTCCTTGGGTGACGCCCTTGGGGTCGTTCCCCGCCAACACGCTTTGGTACACGCTTCCCGGAACCAACGTGAGCACGCAAACTCCACCACCGAACAGAAGTTCTTCTACAGCGCAAGCTAATCAAAGAAGTCTGATGAATTCGGTTGGGACCGCGGCGGCGAGCATTGCCGGTTTTATTGGTGTCAGCAATGCGGACAACAACACCGTGCTGGTCCGGGAACCAGTAAGTTATTCCAGCTTTATTCTCACTGCCTTTATTGGTGACAAAAATTTCCCTACCAACGGCGATTTTGGCGCGGGTGGCGCTCCGTTGACTCAATCGGTGGAGAACTGGACACCCGCGAGTTTTACCTCCTCCCAGCGGTCCGACTTTTATCAAGTTTGCCCGGTTGGTCAAACGGATCCCATTAACGGTTTGACAAACGGGTCGGCATATTTCGTAGGTTACTTTCTACTTAATCCCGACGGGACCATGACCTTTACCCGGGCGTCGGCCACGCCGCCGGCGCCGGTGGCCGGTTTTTCCGGTACCCCGACCGCCGGTTTTGCTCCACTCCCAGTGCTGTTTACGGACGCTTCCACCGGCACCATCACCAACTGGTTGTGGAGTTTTGGCGACGGCCAGTCGGTTACCAATACGAGCAACGCCAGTGTGAACCACACTTATACGGCGGCGGGCAGCTACACAGTTACCCTGACGGTGACCGGACCGGGAGGCTCCAATGCCAGCACCCAAACCGGTTACGTCGTGGCCTCGCCAACGCCAACGATTGGCAATGTGAGTCGGTCCAGCGGGAATCTGGTGTTTAGCGGTACGAATTGTCCCGCCAACGTGCAATACCGGATTTTGACCTCAACCAACGTGGCCTTGCCGGTGGCCAGCTGGCAGCCGGTGGCGACGAACAACTTTTTGAGTAACGGCACTTTCTCCTATACCAATTCGACGATGAATTCAGCCGCTTTCTTCCGGCTGGTTTCTCCTTGATGAAGGGTTTGGTGATTTCACCGGCTGGCTGCTGAATCGGCAGCCAGCCTTTTTGTTGAGCCGCATTTGCCTGTCCGTTAAAAGTCAGATTAACTTGGTGATCATGCCGGAGGTCCTGTCGATATGAAGTTGCGACCCGTGTAAATGGCCAGGAGTGGTAAATTTTGGTGGGGTGAGGCTATTGATGAGCCGGCCTCGGTGGGCTCGAAGAGAAACGAAGGCAGCTCGCGAGGACTCTCGCCCCGCCAAAAGTGCAAAATGTACCATCACCAAGAGGCTCGATTCGTCGCAACGACGCTACGTTGGATGCCGCCCGCCGGTGGGAAATTTGGGGGGTATAGTATACTAATTGAAGTTGTAGCGTCGGCGCTGTGCGCCGATTTATTCGAGCCACAGGCCCGACGCCACAAAGAATTAGGATACTGCCAATTTAGGATGTGGCTTTCTTCCGGAGGATGCCACGCCTGTTGGCGGGATTTCAAAAGCGAGCTCCCCTGAGCTTTTGGCGATGGGCGTAACCTGTCGCCGCCATCGGAACGTCGAACACCGATTCGGCCCCCTGTTCGTGGATCGCGCCGCGGAATCGTTCCCGTCAAATAGGGCACGCAGTACCGCCGCCCCTCCCTTCAGACCGCAAGGTGGTACCCAGCCCGTGAGTAACGCTGTAAGAAACTCTGCAAAAGTCATTTCGCCGGCCTTCGGAGCGCCGAGCACCGTCTCGGCTCGGTGGAAAGTCCTTCGCTTTGTGCCGAGACGGTGCTCGGCGTTCCAATTCGTGCCTCCAAGGAGTTTCTGCCACGCTTCCGGCTTCAACCCTCAGCTCGCCTTGGGCAGAATGACCGTGACCCGTCCGACGTTGCGAGCCAGACCCTCCGTCTTCTTTTTCTTCTGGTCATCATTTGCGTTGTCATCGCTGGCGACCTGTTGCGTGGCCTGACTATTGGCCTGTTGGGCGGCGGACTGGCTGGCGCTGGTGGCACTGGCCGAGCTGCCGAGGGTTGATTGGGCAGCGCCGCCGTTGACGGAAACATTCTGGCCGAGAACCGATGCCGTCACGCCACCGCCTCCGGAAACGCTGGCACCGCCGACACCGATGATGGTGCCCGAGATCGTGCCGCCGCCGGTAACACTGGCTGAGCCGGCGGAAAGGAGCGTGCCGCTAAAACTTTGCGCGGCATTAACCGTGCTGTTCTGGCGGGAAACCACCTGTCCGGAGATATTGCCGTTGGCCGTCAAGTTGACCGTGCCGCCAATGATGCCGGAACTTCCCAGATCAATATTGCCGACATAACCCGGTGAATACCCGGGCTGGCCCGGGGTCCCCGACGCGGGCGTGCCGGCGGTCAAAGTGACCGTGGGGCCGGCGGTGATGCTGCCGTCAAGTGCCTCCTGCAGGATGCCGCCCAAGCTGGCGACAATGTCACCTTGGGGGGTTACTACGGTGATGTTTCCGGGGAGCTTTGCGGGGTTCGGCGGCCATATTGACTTCACCTTCGGATCCGGATTCGGAGGCACCAAAGTGTTGGCGATGATGCCGCTGCCATAAGCAAACTCGGCATAATTCCCGGGCAGGCCGGTCACGGAGTCCACATAAGAGACATAGACGCCGTTGACGGTACTGCCACCGCTCCCGACGTTGACGTTCCCCTGCAATGATTCAACGAAAATATCGCCTCCGTTGTAAGTCCCAATTCGGGAACCGTCTATGTTAACGTTGCCCAATGCGATGACATTGACCTTCCCGCCGCCGGAAGTATAAACGCCAAGACCCTCCTGCCTTGGGTAATTGAACAACTCCTGCGAACCAAGATCCATTGAGCCGCTGGTGCTGGTCACATTGACATCCCCGCCGCCGAGCGCCGCGATGGTGGAGGTCAGCATGTCCAGCGATGATATGATCGGATTGTTGGGGCCGACCGGTTGGCTGGGATCGGCCGGCTGATCGGGATCGGTCACGGTGACATTCACCGTCGCTCCGGATGGTGTAAGCGGGGCCAGATTACCATACCGGCCCGACCCTCCCGTCGGGTCAGATACGCCGCAGGAGAGAATGCCGTAACAGTTGCCCAGCGAGATTGAGCCGGCTTGAATATCGAACTGGCCGGGACCGCCAATCCGATAACCAAGCTGACCCGGTTGGGGTGAAGGCGCACCCTGACTGTCTTGAAAAAGCGTTTGAACCACTGAAGGATCAACCCAGGCGACTGTATCCGTTTCGAGCTGGCCGTAAGTTCTGCCGGGAGCATGATCACCGGGACTGGTGTCAACCACCGCCTGACCGTTGACCAGGTGCAACACGGTGATCGGCTGTGTCAACGCCGAGACTGTGGGCTGCTGCATCGGGCCGGCGAAACCGAGCCGCCCGGTGGTTGTATCATACACGAAACCCGGATTGGCACCTTCTATCTGGCCATTGGGGCTAATGGATACTGAAAACAAGCTGGCGTTACGAAGGGCATAGTCCAGCAATTGGTCCGGAGTAAGATTTGCGGGCAATGTCAGGTTGGCTATGGCGGTCGGATCGACAGCGAGGTTGAAGATATCATTCCATGAAGTGCCCATGCCGACAGGCAGGTCCGTGGCGGGCAGGCTGGGAATGGCGATGCCATAAGCAAACGTATACAGAGAGGCGTTGAAAATCTGGCCGGCCACGGAAATGGAGGTGACATCGCCAGCCCGCAAGTTCTGCCCGGAAAAACCACAATTTATCATATTGCCACCCACCATGATATCCGTCTCCTTGGTGGTGATGAGGTTGAGGTTCTCCATGTTGCCCGAAATATTGATCATCACGGGATTGGGATTAATGAGTTCATCCGGCAAAACGGTGCCATTATCGGAGTCGACGAAACTCAGACCGTTAATCCAACGGGTCTGCGAGCTGTCCGACATGAGTAATTCAGGGATTAAGCCGGGCGTATTGGGCATGGACACCAGACTTCCGCCCCCCGTGGTGGTGATGTCCAGATTTTGATACGTTGAAGGCAACAAGGTCACGTTGCCTTGCAGGGTCACACCACCCGAGCCGGCGGTGATGTCCAATATCGGCGGATAAATGACCGGAACAGGATATGCCGTCAGCCGGGGAATGCCCAGATCGGTCAAATACACGCTGCCGCCGGCCGTCAAATCAACCGAATCCTGCGAACCGTAAGTAAAAAAATTGAAAAAAGACAAAGGTTGTCCTCTTTGGGCTTTGCTGGTGGTGTTAAAAAGTGCATTCGGGTTCCGCACTTCCTGCAAATAAATATTCCCATTGGGCGCATTCACGGTCCAACCACCGTCAATGAGACTAAGGGCGAAGGAATTGCCGCCGCTGGGGACTCCCACATTCTTGCCGGCGGTGACCGTGCCCAGGCCATTGGCCAGCACGTAATGCCCATAGACGCTGCCCCCGGCGGCAATCGTCACATTCCCCAGCTGCGTTCCAAAAGCGCCGGTGCCCGCATCACCGGCAACGGTTGATCCGCTGGGATTGTAGCTAACAACGTCTCCGCCGGCGTTGATGCTGACATTCCCT
>JBEKKN010000091.1:0-11108 GCA_050010675.1 Verrucomicrobiota bacterium
ATCGGCATCCGCGGCAATTCCATCTTCGGCAACGGCGGCCTGGGCATTGATCTGGTGAACGGCGGCAATAATCTCCAAAGTTTCCCGGTCATCACCAACGCCGTTGGCTACGCGACCAGCACGATCGTTTCCGGCACGCTGCACAGCCTGACCAATGCTGCATTCCTCATTGATGTCTATCATAACCCCGCCGCCAATCCCACCGAAGGCGAGTTTTACGCCGGCACCGTCAATGTGACGACCGATGGTTCCGGTAACGCCTCGTTCGCGCTGACCAACAACACCGGAAATTATGCGGGACAATACGTCACCGCGACCGCGACATCGGCCACCGGCGACACCAGTGAATTCAGCGCCGGCCTGCTTGCCTTCAACGGCCCGGCCGCGCAGTTTACCGGTCCGTTTCTATTGGGTGCCGGCGGTTTCGCTTTCTCCCTGACCTTGCAGACCAATTTCAGCTATCATATCCAGGCCGCCACCAACCTGGTCGCACCCGTGACATGGACGGACCTGACCAACTTCACCGCCACCCATTCGCTGTTCCCGTTTACCGATCACTCGGCCACCAATCTTCGCGTGCGCTTCTACCGCGTCGTGTCACCTTGATTTCGCCGAAGTCGATTTTTGAGCCGTGGCACATTTCACAACTTTGGGTGGGGCGAACCGCTGTCGCTGTACTTTGACGCACTGGGGCCGGCTCGCCGGTAGCCCCGCCCCGCCTGGCTGTGCCACCACCGAACGTTAGGCAGTGTCCGTATTTGAACCCGATGGCATTGCAAGTGCTTGATGATTTGGTCACAATCGAAAAATGAAGACGCACACCTTTGCCATTTTGGTTTTGTTTTGCGTTGTCCTCCGGGCCGTGTCGGCGCCGGATGACAAAACGGTGTTCAATGTTCGCGCCTATGGCGCCGTAGGCGACGGAACGAACCTGGACAGTCCGGCGATCAACCAGGCGATCCTGGCGGCGTCCGCTTCCGGTGGCGGCACGGTTTTGGTTCCGGCGGGCACTTATCTGTGCGGCAGCATCCGCCTGACCAATAACATTCATTTGGACGTGGACGCCGGCGCGGTCCTGCTCGGCGCGCCGCAGGCGATGAATGCCTACGATTCGACGGAAGCGTGGCCGGGTCAGGCGTATCAGGACGGCGGACACACGTATTTTCATAACAGCCTCATCTGGGGCGAAAATCTCACCAACGTTTCCATCACCGGCACCGGCATGATTAACGGCGGCGGGCTCGTGCGTAGCGACGGGTTGCTCGATCAGATGTGCGGGTTTTCGAGCTGGATTTTTCACGGCGGCCACTTTGCCATCCTGGTCACGGGCTGTAACAACCTGACCGTGGACAACGTGACGATCGACACCGACCGGGACGGCATCGACCTTGATTGTTGCTGCAATACGACGGTTTCCAATTGCCGGATCAATTCGCCGGACGACGATGGGTTGTGCCCCAAGAGCAGTTTTGCGCTCGGCCGGAACGTCATCACGGAGAATCTGACGATTGCGAATTGCCAGGTCTCCGGATTTCAGGAAGGCACGCTGCTCGACGGCACGATGAAACCGGGCCACGGTACGGGCCGGATCAAATTCGGGACCGAGGCCAACGGCGGTTTCCGCAATGTGACCATCGCCAATTGCACCTTTCGCGACTGCTGCGGTCTGGCGCTGGAGGAGGTGGACGGCGGCACCATGGAAAACATTTCCATCAACAATATTTCAATGATGGACGTCGTCGGGTACCCCATTTACATCACCACCGGCCGGCGTAATCGCGGTCCGGACGTGACGTCGCCGAGCCGGGTGGCAAACATCTTCATTTCCAATGTGGTCGCCACCGGCATCGATCCGATGAGCGGCATTCAACTGGACGGCATGCCCAAGCAACCGCTGGAGAATATCCGCCTGGAAAACATTCATCTGATGTTCAAGGGCGGCGGGACCAAGTCGGATGCGCTGCTCCTGCCCCGGGAACTGGACACGGGTTATCCGGAACCGTCCCGGCTCGGAACCATGCCCGCCTACGGGCTGTATGCGCGGCACGTGCACGGGCTGGAACTGGCCAACATTACCGTGGATTTCGAGAAGTTCGATTCGCGCCCGCCAATGGCCTGTTTCGATGTGGACGGTCTGGAGATCGACAATTTCAAAGGCCAGGTCATGCGCGGGGTGCCGCCGGCCAAATTCGTCGAGATCAACAATGTGGTGATCCGGAATTCACCGATTTTCGACAGCATGACCGAGAACACGCCCTCGCAATAAAAAATTGGCGCAAACGGGTGCGCCAATTTGGTGGAAATCCGTTGCGGGAAGCGCCCGGGTCCGGTTAACGAATGGACAGGGCGATGTCGATTTGATTGATGGCTTCGGTGATGTGCTTGCTGATGCGCGGTTGATCTCTGACTTCGGCCGCGCCGAGCACGGTTTCGAGCAACCCCCGGGCTTCACGCAGTTTGTCGTCCGAGAGCACCTGTTGTTGCCGGTCTTTGGCTCCGCCGACCAGATCCATGCCCAGCAACTTTCCCGCCGACTCGATCTGGTGCATGGCCCGCACGCGATGGCCTTTGTAATCGTGATCGCCGGTGGCCAGGATGAGATAGGCGCCGGTCAGCGCCTGGGCTTCCGAAAAGCCGACGACCTGGGCGACGGGGAATTGATTCTGGCTGGTCACGGAGTCGTTCAAGGTTTGCGGCGTGGCCGCGCGCAGGTTGATGCCGCAGACCAGGACCGTGGTTAAAACCGCGGATTTCGCGGCTGTGTTCAGATGTTTGGTATTCATGTTGCCGTACTTGACGGAGCGGGAGGGCCGGAAGTTACAAGTCAATGTGAACCGTGGAATTGCGGGGAGCTTTTTTAAAGCCCGTAGGGCTGGCAGCTTTTTGGAACAACCATTCATTAACGACCAAAGCTCCGTCAGGAGCGACATCGTCGGAATATGCCGCCCCGACGGGGCTGGATCTTGGATTGGGTTGTGGTACTGCAAAGATGCCGCGCCTATGGCGTTGCGGGGCTTCATAGAGAAGCGCACATCTTCAAAAATTCCTTCTCATCGATAATCCTGATGCCCAATTCCCGCGCCTTGTCCAGTTTGGAGCCGGCTTCTTCACCGGCCAGAACAAAATCCGTTTTCTTGCTGACGCTGCCGGTTACCTTGCCGCCCAGGGATTCAATCTTTGCCTTGGCTTCCTCGCGCGTCAGCGTCGGCAGCGTGCCGGTCAGCACAAACGTTTTCCCGGAAAAAACCGGAGCGCGGAGCATTGCTCCGCCAGTTGCGCTGTCGGTCCCGGACACGCGGAGCAATGCTCCGCGCTCCGGTTTGATTTTTAATTCGCGGATGCGGGCCAGGACTTTTTTACCGGCGGGCGACGCGAAATAATCCAGTACGCTTGCCGCCGCTACCGGTCCAACCTCCGGCATCCGAGCTTTCCAGCCGCCAGCCGCCAGCCGTGATTCGATTTCTGCAATCTCCGCCTTGAGCGCAGCGTCACGCTGTTCGCGTGCAGCTTTTTCGGCGTCGTTCTTCGGTGGATTTTTGCGCGAGCGCGGACTGATTTCCGCGCGTTCGGTTTCCTTCGCGCCGAGGTCGCGGATGTCGCGCAGAATTTCCGAACCATTCAGTGCATCCAGCGATTCGTGCGTGGCGGCGAGTTGCTTGGCGGTGGCTTCGCCCACGTCGGCGATCGCCAACGCCTGAATCCAGCGGGAGAGCGGCGCGGTTTTGGCGCGTTGCAATGCCTCCAGAACCTTGGTTGCGTTTTTCTCGCCGAATACGCGCGGTTCGTCGTCCGTGCCCAGATTCAGTTTACCCAACTGCTCCAGTTTCAGGTTGAACAGGTCGAGCGGTTCCCTGACGACGCCGCGCTCGATGAGCTTCTCGGCGACGATGCCGCCAAGTGATTCAATGTCGAGTGCCTTGCGCTGGGCGAAATATTCAACGCGCCGGGTCTGTTGCGCCGGACAGCCGGCCACATTCTGACAGCGCCAGGCGACTTCTTCCTTGTCTTCGGTAGGGACGCGCTGCCGTGCGTCCGGGCCGAGCGGCAGCTCGGCCCTACCAGTTTTTATTTTGTCCTTGGCAATATGGCCGCCGCAGACCGGACATTTGCCGCCGACATGCTTGAACAGATCAAATTCCTTTGCGCCGGGCGGGCGTTTGGTTTTCACCACCTCGAAAATTTCCGGGATCACCATGCCGGCCTTGCGGACGACCACCGTGTCGCCGATGCGGATGTCTTTACGCCGGATTTCGTCCTCGTTATGAAGCGTGGCGCGCGAGATGGTGGAACCTTGGACAAAAACGGGTTCGAGTTCGGCCACGGGCGTGAGCACGCCGGTGCGGCCGACCTGGACCGTGATGGCCTTGAGCACGGTTTCGGCGGGCGTAATCCACGGGACGGGTTTATGGACAATGGCATAACCCGGCGCACGGCTGCGACCGGGAATGCGCGGCCAGTCGGCGAGCGTATTCACCTTGAGCACGATGCCATCAATCTCGTAGGGCAATTGTCGGCGCAGGTCTTTGTTCTCATTGTATTGCGCGACAACTTTCTCCCGGTAAATTTTCAGAATCTCGTCAATGCCCTCACAAACCCACCAGAGCTTTTGTGTGGGCAGGCCGAATCGGGCGAGGGCTTCGAGCATCTCGGAATGTTTCTTGAACTCGATGCCTTCGAGTGCGCCGGTAGCGTAAAACACGGCGCGGATGGGGCGTTGCGCGACGAGGCGTGGATCCAGTTGCTTGAGCGTGCCGGCGGTGGCGTTGCGGGCGTTGGGAAACGGCTTTTCGCCGGCAGCGGCCAATCGGGCATTGATGGCTTCAAATTCCTTCGTGGCCATGTACGCTTCGCCGCGCACCTCCAGCAGCGCCGGCGGGTTTTTCATTTTCAATTCCAACGGAATGGCGCGAACGGTTTTGAGATTGGTGGTGATGTCGTCGCCTTCCGTACCGTCTCCCCGCGTGACGCCCAGCGCCAGCTTGCCATGGCGGTAATGAACACTGATTGACACGCCATCCACCTTCGGCTCCATGACATATTCCACGTGGTCACGTCCGAGGTGCTTGCGAATCGTTGTGTCCCAGGCGCGCAGTTCGGCGAGGGTGTTTTCGTCCTGCGCACGGTTGCGCTGGTCGCGGTCGGGTTCCTCGTCCTTGGTGGGGTGTTCCGCGGCCTCAACCTTGTCGAGCGAGAGCATCGGCACGAGATGTTTGACCCGGGCAAAACTTTCACTGGGGGCGCCGCCGACACGTTGCGTGGGCGATTCGGGCGTGATGAGGTCGGGAAATTGTTTTTCCAAATCCTGCAATTCCTTGAACAGCTGGTCGTATTCCCGGTCGGTGATGAGTTGACGGCCATCGACGTAATAGGCGTGGTCGTGCCGGCGGATTTCGTCGGCGATTCGGTCGTGCCGGGCTTTGTCGTCGCGGAGCGTCATCGCGGGAATGATTATCGGATGCCTGGCCAAAGAAAATCCTTTTTGGATTTGTCAGCCGTCGGCTTTCAAGGACTTGTGGGTTCTGCGTGGATTCTGGCGGCAATCCAGCACCCGGTAAAGGACAACCACGTTTCCCGTTTCAATCTGGTAGTAAATGGCGCAGGGAAAGCGTTTGGACAGCAACCGATGAAAGCCATAAACCCGCCGGTGAACCCCGGCATAGAGCGCCAACGAATCGATGTCCGAGAAAAGCGAATTGAGATAATATTCCCCGATGCCCTCTCCTTGCCGCTCGTAAAAATCCCGCCCTTCCGCCAGGTCATTGAAGGCGGACGTCAGGAGGCGGATTTTCATGCCTTACCCTTCCGTAATTTCGTCTTGGCCTGGTTCCAGTCCAGAAGTGTTTCTTTGCCACGTGCCCGACGTTCAGATGTTTCATGCAAGGCCTCGGCGTGCCAGGCCGGAGATTCAAACTCAGTGTCATCCCGGCTCAGGTCCGCCCACAAGGTTTCCATGAGCTTAAGTTTTTCGCGCCGGGGCAGCTTTTGGATTTCAAGCGTGCTCATGCCACAAACATGAAATGACCCGTCCGAAAATGCAAATGCTCTTTGGGCGGGATAGTATGGGCTTTGGCGTCGCGGAGCGTCATCGCGGGAATGTTGCAACGAGGCCCCGCCTCAAGGACAGTTTTTTCGTGAGGCTGCAGGCGGCCTTTTCAGGCCCTGCGACCGTTTTCGAAGCGACCGACTGGCAAACCGGCGCCGGTCAATGGGTCAGCGGATAGATCAGCCCCGCGACGCACACCAGGAAACAGACGAGAATCACGGCAATGACGGTGCGGTCGAGCGGGCCGAACCTCGGCTCTTCGGAACGGTTGGCAGGAACGATGGCGGTACGTACGACATTACCGCTTTCGCTCTCGCTATAGGCGATTTTAGTCATGGCCGATTGACCAGCATGGCCCGGGCCACGTTGGGTCAGCCGGACAAACGCCGAAAACGACCCGGTTCGGAACGGGCAGTCCTGAGATGTGACACCAAAAACCATTTCCGGACGCGTGAGTTTCACGCTCTGTCCAAAGTCCAAAATTTGCCCGCGGCAACGGGACATTGTTTTCTGGCGACGTCCGTTCGTTCGTGGGTGCGGTTTGAGGGGTTGGAAAAACTATTTTGACCCGGCATGGGCACAAGTCCTACGCTGGGCTTATGCGGGAAAATCTGGCAAAGGCGATGGGATGGGCGAACACGGAATTTTTCCGCCGGGCGCAACTGCCGAAATCCTACACGGATTTGTTGGGACGCAGGCTGTTCCGCTTCCTGCTGACCTTGCAGGGACTGGTCGCGTTTGCCCTCATCACGCTGGGCGTCATGCTGCGGAAATCCCGGACGGCGCGGAAGGTGATCCGGCCGCGCATCCGCCAGGAAATCGCCCGCGCGGGCGTGGCGTTGCTGCCGATGTTTATATTCGTGGCGCTGGCGCTGGGATTTCTCGTCGTCGGACAGACGGTTTCCGCCCTGGCAAAATTCGGCGCCACGGATTATCTGGGCACGACCATGGTGATCGTGGTCGTGCGCGAGCTGGGGCCGTTGCTGGCGGCGATGCTGGTGCTGGCGCGCGTGGGCACGGCGCACGTGATTGAGCTGGGCACGGCGCGGGCGCTCGGCGAAGTGGAGGCGCTGGAGGCGCTGGGGATTGACCCGGTCCATTACCTGATTGTGCCGCGCGTCATCGGCATGGCCGTGGGCGTTTTTTCATTGACGGTGTATTTGATCATCGGCGCGCTGGTGAGCGGATATCTGTTCGCGTTTTTACAGGACGTGCCGCTGACGCCGGGCGATTATTTCAAGCAGATCGCCGGGGCGCTGGGCTGGCTGGATTTTGTGCTGCTGGCGTTGAAAACCATCGCGTTCGGATTCTTCATCGCCATTGTGACCTGTTATCACGGCCTGGCGCGGCCACTGCGGCTGGAGGACGTCTCGCGGGTGACGGTGCGCGCGGTATCGCAGGGCGTCATTGTGTGCGTCCTGATTGATGCGTTGTTCATCCTGCTGTACCTCGTTACATGAGCGGACCGGATAACACGTTGATCATTGAAATGCGCGATGTGAGCATCGGCGCCATACGCGACATCGGCTTCATCGTGCTGGAGGACGTGAACTGGTCGGTGGCGCCGGGTGAATTCTGGGCCATCGCCGGGCAGCAACATTCCGGCAAAAGCGATTTTCTGATGCTGGCCGCCGGACTGATGGCGCCGGCCAAAGGCGACTGCAAACTCTTCGGGATGGAAACGCGGACGCTCAATGAGGCAACGCTGGCGGAACGGTTGCGGGTGGGATTTGTCTTCAAAGGCGGCCAGTTGTTCCATCAACTGACGATCCGGGAAAATGTGGCGCTGCCGCTGCAATATCATCGTGATTTGCCGCCCGGTGAGGCGGCGCAGGAAGTGGCGGCGCTGCTGGAGCTGCTGGAATTGACGCCGCTGGCCGAGGTCACCCCCGCCAACGTGAGCGACAACTGGCGGCAACGCGCGGCGCTGGCGCGGGCGTTGATGCTCAAGCCGGAAGTGTTGTTGCTGGACAATCCCCTGACCGATCTCGGCGCGCGGCACCGGCAGTGGTGGCTGCGGTTCCTTGATCAACTATGGCGCGGACACGATTGGTGCGGCGGTCGGCCGATGTCCCTGGTCGCAACCACGGACGACCTGCGTCCCTGGCAAAACGCGAAGCGGAAATTTGCGGTGTTGCGCGACAAAAAATTCTTTCCCCTGGGTTCCTGGAATGAGGTAGCATCCGCGAACGACCCGGTGGTGCAGGAATTACTGGCGGCGCCGGTTGAATTGACCTCTTCAGCTTAATCTGTCGACGAACAAGAATAAGAATAAGATTACGATTAAGAAATAATTTATGGCCTTGCAAGACCTGACCCCGCAACTGCGCACCCGCCTGAGCCGCATGGAACGTGCGGTGGGCTGGTTTGTCTTTCTGGCGGCGGCGCTGCTGCTGTTCGGCTTCGGCTATTACCTTTACCACACGGCGGAACGGAAAGGCTGGTTCAAGATCAAGGCGCCGTTTTTAACTTATGTTCAAAGCGCATCCGGTTTGAGTGTGGGTGATCCGGTTTACATGATGGGTTTTCCGGTCGGGGAAATCACCAGTGTGGCCCCGCAGAAGCCCTATGAGAAACACAATGTAAAAGTTGAGTTTGAAATCCGCGAACCGTTTTTCCGCTATATCTGGACTGGCGGGTCGTATGTGAAAATCAACGCCGCCGGATTTCTCAACCAGCGACAACTGGAAGTCACACGGGCGACGAATGGCTACGCGATTGTCGTCACACAGCCGGTTTACGTAAAGACGGTTGATGAATTGAAACAGTTGGTGACGGAACAACCCGACCAGTGGCAGCTTTCCCAGGAAGTTTTCGATGCCAATTCCAATCTGATCTTTGGTGCTTACACGACCCTGGACGAATCCAATTTGCAGGTACTCGCGGGAATGCGCCTCGAGTCCAATTCTCTTTACGCCTACAACAACCAGGAAAAGGACAAACATTTCATCGTGGCGTCATGGGATGGACGGTATCATCACTATAAAATCTTCAAGCCCGGCGATGACACCGCCTGGCTGCGCGCCGTGGAGTCGCCGCCGGTGTCCGACCAGTTGCAGGGGATGGTAACTCAGATACAGCAGGCGCTGCCGATTGTCCTGGCCCTGACCAATAAGCTCGCGGCCGTGCTGGACAACGCGGCCAACGCGACGTCGAATCTGAACACGACCATCGTGGAGGCGCAGCCGGTGATGACGAACCTCGCGATCATGAGTGCGCAACTGCGCGAGCCCGGCGGGCTGGGCGTCTGGGCGCTGGGCACCAATGGGAATCAGCAGTTGCAGGGTGCGCTGACGAATGCCAACGCATTGCTCGCCGACACCGACACCAATCTGACCACGATCCTCGTGCAACTGGCCGGCATCACCAGCAACCTCAACGCGCAGGTCCAGGCCAACACGAACATGCTGGGGGTCATCTCCAAAACAGTGGGTGATGCCGACGATTTTGTCCAGGGATTGAAGCATCACTGGCTGCTGCGCTCCGCGTTCAAAAAGGAAAACACCAACGCGCCGCCGCCGGATTTGTCCCCGCCCCGGAAGCGTTAAGCCGGTTGTCCCAAAAACCGGCGCAGCCGGTTGAGCATCGTCGAAGCGAAACGTTCGTAGGGCAGGAGCACGCGGCCGTGGATTTTGATTTCGTCAATGGCCGCCAGCGTCATGGAAAAGTCCAGATCGTGAAAGGCGCGCCCGTGTTTGACCCGGCGCAGCCAGCGGCCCAGGTCGGCGATTTCCTCGATCTCATCCTTTTGGCCGGGGTGGAACGACATCCGCCATTCGTCGCGGCGCAAAAAGCCGTCGGCTTCGCTCCTGGTTTCAAACCACGGGTCGGACAAGAGAACGCAAACGGATTTCCCGGTGCTTTGCCCAAGCCGGTAAAAAACAATGCGCCTATCGGTCTCGCAAAAGTGGTCAAACGCGATGTCCAGTGCGTCCTCGGGCGGCGGCGTGAACCGGGTTTGAAAACCGAGGTGAAAACCGCCTTTGTCGGTGCGCGATTTTTCGAAGCAAAGATTTTCCTCGAAAATCCAGCGCGTGTCGGTGGCGAAACCGCGCGCGGTGAGCAGTTGTTTCCAGGCGTCCAGCGCCTCGGTCAGGGCCGGGCGATTAAATGGCGTCGGTGAACTCATGGCGGGGACAGTCTATCACTGATTTTGGCGAAACCAACTCACAAATTGCGGAATGCCTTCCTCGATTTTAACGTGCGGCTGATAGCCCAGCAACGCCCGGGCCTTGGCCAGGTCCGCATACGTGCGGGGCACGTCGCCCGGTTGCAAGGGGAGGCGCTCAATGATGGCCTTTTTGCCGAGCGCGGTTTCGAGCAGCTCGATGAGGCGGCTCAATTTGACGGTTTGCGATCCGCCAAGGTTGAAAATTTCGTAGGTAAATTTCTTCTGCGTGCAGGCGAAGACGCCATCGACGATGTCGCTGATGTAGGTGTAATCGCGTTCCGTGGAGCCGTCGCCAAAGACCGGGATGGGTTTGCCCTCCTGGATGAGCTTGGCAAATTTGTGAATCGCGAGGTCCGGTCGCTGGCGCGGGCCGTAAACCGTGAAGAAGCGGAGCATCACCACGTCCATGCCATACACGTAATGATACACGTGGCCGAGGGCCTCGCAGGCGAGCTTGCTGGCGGCGTACGGCGAAATGACCGAAAACACCGGGTCGCTTTCCGAGAACGGCACCTTGGTGTTCACGCCATAAACCGAGGAGGACGAGGCTAGCAGGGCTTTTCTTACCCCGTGTCGCCGCGCCGCTTCCAACACATTGACCGTGCCCTCGACATTGACCTGCTGGAAAAATTCCGGTTCATCCAGGCTGGGCCGGACGCCGGCGCGGGCCGCGAGATGAATGACCTGATCGAACGGGACCTGGGCGAACAGGTTTTCCAGGGCCTTCACGTCGGACAAATTTTTGGAGACGAAGGTGAACGGTTTGCCGAGCGCCGAGATTTCCTTGAGATTTTTTTCCTTGACCGCCGGGCTGTAAAACGAATTCAGGTCATCCAGGGCCCAGACGGCGTGGCCATCGCGCAGCAGCCGTTCGCAAACGTGCGAGCCGATGAA
>JBEKKN010000092.1:0-9972 GCA_050010675.1 Verrucomicrobiota bacterium
CCGACGGCGTAAAGCCCGGCGATTTCCGTCTCGCCGTCCACGTTCGTCACCACGCCGCCGCACTGGTAATGCGCCGCCGGCACCACGGGAATCGGCTCCCGGGTGATGTCGATGCCGTAGCGCAGGCACGTCTGATAAATGTTTGGAAACCGCTCAATGATGAACTGCGCCGGCCGGTGCGTGATGTCCAGCCACACGTGCTCCGCGCCGCTCTTTTTCATCTCGCTGTCAATCGCCCGCGCCACGATGTCGCGCGGCGCCAGCGATTTCAGCGGATGCCAGGCCTCCATGAATTCGTTGCCGTCGAAGGTTTTGAGCACGCCACCTTCGCCGCGCACCGCTTCGCTGATGAGAAACGACTTAGCTTTGGGATGATACAGGCACGTCGGATGAAACTGGACGAATTCCATGTTCGCAATCGCCGCGCCGGCGCGATACGCCATTGCCACACCATCGCCCGTCGCAATGTCGGGGTTGGTCGTATAAAGATATACCTTGCCGCAGCCGCCCGTGGCCAACAGGGTCACCGGCGCGGTGAACGCCCAGACGCGGCCGCCTTTTTTGTCGAAGACATAGGCGCCCAGGCAGCGGTTCGCGCCGGCGTGACCAAGCTTCTGGCTCGTGATCAAATCAATCGCGATGTGATTTTCAAAAATCTGGATGTTCGGCTGTTGCGCCGCCGCGTTCAACAACGCCCGTTCGATTTCCCGGCCGGTCACGTCCTTCGCGTGCAAAATGCGCCGCTTGGAGTGCCCACCTTCCTTGCCCAAATCCAGTTCCCGGCCGCCCCCCTCGGCCGGAGCGTCGCGTTCGGAAAATTTCATGCCCAGTTCCATCAGCTCCTGTATCCGGGCGGGACCTTCCTCGATGATGGTCCGGACGACATCTTCCCGGCACAGGCCGGCGCCGGCCGTGAGCGTGTCGCGCACATGCAACTCGAACGAGTCCTCCTTGCTCGTCACCGACGCGATGCCGCCCTGCGCGTAATTCGTGTTCGACTCCGCGCGGTCTTTTTTCGTGACGATGGCCACCCGCCCGTGCGGCGCGACCTTCAGCGCGAACGAAAGCCCCGCGATGCCGCTGCCGAGGACGATAAAATCAAATTGTTTCATGCCGCGGGAAAGCTTTAACCCAAAGACCGCCGGGCGCGAAGGTAAATGTCATCCTAGGGATACAAATGACGCATCGCCTGGGCCCACAGCAGATTGAATGAGCGCATGCCCGCGTCGTTGGGATGCAGGCCGTCGGCCTGGAGCTGGTTCGTGTTGGTTTTGAAAAAAGTATAAAGGTCGGGCCCGGCCAGGATGTGGTTGGTGGCCACCAGGACGTCGATGACCGCGTTGAAATTGGTGATGTAATTGTGTTGCCCGTCCGCCGCGTAGGGGATGTGCGGAACCACTGGCATGCGCCCGTTGGCCAGCAACAGGCTGATCATGGCTTGCAGGTTGGTTTTGAAGGACGTCGTGTTGGATTGGTTTCCCGCCGAGTCGTTGGACCCATAACTGAGCGCCCAGTAGTAGTAATCCGGGTTGTCCGCCAGATTGGCAGGCAGCCGGGCAAGCCCGTTAGGCGTCAATTCGCCGCCGATGCCGCCGTTGATCATGGACGGGAAATAATGGGGGTTGTCCGTGTTGATCCATTGCGCAAAGTCCGGCATGTGACTGGCGGGATCGTTGGTATAGGCCGGAGGCGTGCCGCTGGCCGTGGCGCGATTGGCCCAAAACGCCGTGATGCTGTCCCCCATGAAAAACCAGGTGTCCTCCGGAAGCCGGCCACGGCTGTAGGAAACCGACGTGTCATAGACCTCGATCTCATCCAGGGACAGATCATTGGCGCTGGTAAACGACGGGAGGGCCGTGACCGACATTTTTACCCAGCTCATGCCGGTAAAATCGAAACTGTGCGACCGGGTACGGTAGGTGTTGTTGGTCACGCCAGCCACCTGCGTCCACGTCCCGTCCGCGCCGGTGGTGGAGTTCGACGAGGTGGAGATCGTATAAGCGAGCGGGGATCCGTAATCGGTTGACGGAGTCGAGGTCGGCGTAATCGGATCGGCATAGTTGTAATTGCCGCCCGCATTCCATTCGAGCAGAAGCCGGGTGGGGCCGCTGCCCAGATGAATGGCCACCCACAGCGGACTTGCCGGCGTGGGAACGGCGAAGCCCCAAAAACTGGTCAGGAATTTTCCGTCGTCCAGCACACTCGAATTGGATTTATTTGAGAAAGTCGGTTTCCCGATCGAAATCCTTGGATTGGGATTCATATTTTCTGCCACCCGATAAAACATCGGGGCAGCCCCCGCGGTCAGCGAATCGATGAATTCGTTGGTGACGCCGACCGGGATGGCCGTCCAATCCTGGAAGTTGGAACTGGTCAGCACGCTGTAACTCTGACCCGAGGCTGCGTTCCACACCAGATGAATGCCCGCAGGCACGGATTCGACGGTGGTGAACTGGAGCGTGTCCGCCCGCGACGGGAAGGCCAGGCAATATAAAAGGATCATCCCCGCGCACACACATTTCCCCACAGGGAAAGGAAGGCCGGGAAATTTCATTGAATGAAAATCGCACATATGTGCCGGCAAACAAGCACGTTCGCCACAACCGCCCCAGCGGCATCACAATCCCGCGTTATCGATCAACCGGGTCTTGCCAACAAATACGGCCAAAGCCATGTGTGTGCCGCGCTTTACCGTCGAAACGGGCAACAGTGTCTCCGGCTCGAAAAATTCCACGTAATCCAGTCGGGCGTCCGGTTCGCAGGCGACGAGTTTTTTCACGGCGGCCTTCATTTTGGCCGCGGGAAACGTCTTCTGTTTTTTCACGGCTACCCGCGCCATTTGAATCGCGCACCAAAGCACGGTGGCCTGCCGACGCAAATCGCCTGCCAGGTACTTGTTCCGCGAGCTCATGGCCAGCCCGTCGCGTTCGCGCAACGTCGGCGCCACGATGATCCGTACCGGAAAATTTAAATCCGCGACCATGCGCCTGAGGATCGTCGCCTGTTGCCAGTCTTTCGCGCCGAACACCGCCGCATCCGGCAACACGAGGTGGAACAGCTTGGCCACCACCGTCGTCACCCCGCGGAAATGCATCGGCCGCGACGCTCCTTCCATCGGGCGCGACAGTTTTTCCTCAACGACATAGGTGCCGAAGTGGGTGGCAGGGACGGTGCGTTGCGCTGTCCGGTCTTTGCGGCGCAATGACCCCACCGGATACATCTCCCGGTCACTGGGCGTAAACACGACATCCACGCCGGCGTCACGGCAGAGTTTCAAGTCGCGCTTTAAATCGCGCGGATATTTGGAAAAATCCTCCCTCGGCCCGAACTGCGTCGGGTTTACATAAATGCTCACCACCACAATGCCGTTTTTGCTGGTGGCTTGGCGCGCGCGCTTGACCAGACTCATATGCCCCGCGTGCAAATAACCCATGGTCGGAACAAACCCGATGCGCTTTCCCGTCCGTTGCCATCGGCGGGCGAGCCGTTGCATGCCGGCGACGGAAGTGACCCTTTGCATGGCGGCAGGTTAATGGCGATTTGCCAAACAAACAAGCCGCGCAGATTGCTCCGCGCGGCCTGATTTGTAGCGGCGGTCTGTGACCGCCGGAAACTTCAGCGGCGCTCAAAGTGCGCCGCCACAGATTTAACTCCGGAATTGCAGCGGCGCACTGGCCGGCATTTCGTGGGCACAGGGCTGGTTCGTCGGCGCGTCCGGCTCGCGGTCATTGGGCGACACTATTTTGTTGGCGAGCATCCATGCCTCAACCTCTTCGCCGCTGATGTCGGGCAACATGTGGCCGTTGATTTCAACACAGGGACTGAGCATCTGGCCGGTCTTCTCAATCATTTCCTGGCGCTGCAACGGGTCGTTGATGACGTCGCGGTCTTCAAACGGCAGGTCGTATTTGCGCAGCACCGCGCGCACACCCTGGCTCCAGCCGCAGGTCGGTTTCAGATAAGCGATGATTTTTGGCTTTTCCATATATAGTTCAAAATTGGTTTCCCAATGACAACATACTGCCACAAGCCGAAGCATTGGGCAAATCTTTTAAACCACGGATGAACACTGATAAACACGGATGAAAATTAACTGTTCTTGCAAGACCAAATTACAGCAGCAACCAATATCGAAAATAGAAGACCCGATCCCCATAAAAGTATTTTCTGAAAAGGTGTGCTCTGCCGCAACTTTTCCTGGGCAATGACTTCAAATACCGGTGCAATTGAAAAGGCGAACATTACCATTGCCATAAAAATGTAAAGTTCCGTATAAGTCCAATAAGCTTCTGGTGAAACGCTTCTGTAAACCATTTTACTGTGATTAATCGGTCCAAATACCCATGGCGATAATACTCGTCCATTTTTCAATATAATTTGTGTTGCCAAGCTGCCGCCGAAGGTAGAGGCAGTCATAAGAAGTAACGACGAACATAGCCAAACAATTTGTGAACTTGTCGTGTTAATGCGCAAAGAAATAGTTCTCGGCTTCTCAATAAAAGTGACAAATCGGACGAATCCCAATAACAGCAGGTTCACAGCTAACGCTGGAAGAGCAAGCATATGAAGAACCACGGTTGCATTTACATTTGGCCAAGCACCAAATGAATCATCGGTTAGTATAAATGCAACGTTCAGCAAAACCAAGACAACTACACCGATAAGAAGCCAGCGATCCAATCGGTCGTGCCTCGGAACTTGATTTTTCTTGCCAACGACTGCTCGGGAAGTGCTAGCCACCCAAAAATACAGAATCATCCAAATTCCTGCCGTGCAACAAAAGCGAATCCAAAAGGCATTGCCCGTAATTTCTTTTCGGCGTGCAATCAGTTCAATTGTCCAAATGGATAGAAATGGCAAAACGATAGCACAAACGAGTATCGCAAACTGGGCGTATCTTGCCTTTTTGAGAATAGTTTCAACCGAGTCGGGCTTCATCTGCCGTTTTGTTTTGCCTTTGCGACCTTATTTTGCCTTCCAATTACTGTCCAGCGCTATTTAGCCACGGATTTAATCCGTGAACATCTGTGAAATCCATATCAAAAATTATCTTTCTGTTTCTTTTTTCCGCGCGTCCAAAACTCTTTTGGACGGCACGTAGTTCGCAATGAATTCGCGGTAAAACTCCGCAAATGTGCCGGCGGCCATCGCAGCGCGCACGTCGGCCATGACTTTCAAAAACAGATGCGAATTGTGAACGCTCACCATGCGCAATCCGAGGATTTCATTCACGTTCAGCAAATGCCGGAGATAGGCGCGCGTAAAATGTTTGCAGGCGAAACAATCGCAGCCTTCTTCAATCGGCCGGAAATCCGCCTTGTAAGCGCCCCCTTTGAGGCCGAACTGCCCGCGACGCGTGAACGCGGTGCCGTTCCGCGCCACGCGCGTCGGCAGCACGCAGTCAAACATGTCCACCCCGCGCGCAATCAGCTCCAGCATCTGCGCCGGCGTGCCCAGGCCCATCGCGTAACGCGCCTTGGGCGCGGGCAAAAACGGCTCGGTGAATTCAATCGCCTTCAACATTTCCGGTTCCGGTTCGCCGACACTGACGCCGCCGATGGCGTAACCATCAAAATCCATGGCGACCAGGGCTTTGGCGCATTCCTCACGCAATGCGGCATTGCTGCCGCCCTGCACGATGCCGAAAACCAATTGACCGGGCGCCCGCGGCTGTTCGCGGCATTCACGCGCCCAGCGGATGGTGCGTTCGACGGCCAGTTTCTGCTCCTTGGCCGGGGCGTCGTGCGGCGGGCATTCGTCAAAGACCATCGCAATGTCCGAACCGAGGACGCGCTGGATCTCCATCGCTTCCTTCGGACCGAGGAACAACGGCGAGCCATCGAGGTGCGAGCGGAACTCGACGCCGTGCGGCTTTATTTTCCGGATTTTGGCGAGGCTGAAGACCTGAAATCCTCCGCTGTCGGTCAGAATGGGCAATTCCCAATTCATGAACTTGTGCAACCCGCCGGCGGCGCGAATGATGTCGAGGCCGGGCCGGATGTTGAGGTGATAGGTGTTGCCGAGGATGATTTGCGTGCCCATCTCCAGCAATTCGCGCGGATCGAGCGCTTTTACGCTCGCCTGCGTGCCGACGGGCATGAACACCGGCGTATCCACGACGCCATGCGCCGTGGTCAATTTTCCCAGGCGCGCCCGGGTGTGCGCATCCGTTTTAAGCAGTTCAAACATCGCGCGAAGGCTTACATCTGTTCCACGGTTTCGATGCCCAGCGTTTCCAAACCTTTTTTGAGGACTTGCGCCGTCAAATCGCACATCGCCAGGCGGCTGCCCCGCATGGTGGGCTCGGCCTTGAGCACCGGACAGTTTTCATAGAAGCCGGTAAATTTGCCGGCCAGTTCAAAGAGATAATTGCAGAGAAAATTAGGCCGATATTCCTCGGCAACCGCCTCCAGTGTCAGCCCGAAATTCAACAGGTGTTTGGCCAGCGCGATTTCTTCGGGCGCTGCCAACTGAATGTTGAATGTTGAATGTTGAATGTTGAACGTTCCCTCGGCTTTTCTGAAAATGCTTCGAATTCGCGTATACGCATATTGCAAATACGGCGCGGTGTTGCCCTGCAGCGCGAGCATCTTGTCCCAGCTGAACACGTAATCGCTCTGCCGGTTCGGCAGCAGATCGGCGTATTTCACCGCGCCCAGGCCGATCACCCGGGCGATTTCCCGTCGCTGCGTCTCCGGCAAATCCGGGTTTTTTTCGGAAACGATTTTAAGCGCCCGCTCTTCCGCCTCGTCGAGCAAGTCAGCGAGCTTCACCGTCTCGCCACTGCGCGTTTTGAACGGCTTGCCGTCCTCGCCCAGAATCGAGCCGAACCAGACGTGGGCCAGCTTGAGCTCGGAGTTCGGAGTTCGGAGTTCGGGATCGGCATTTTGCCATTTGCGGAACGCGGCGAAGACCTGCTGGAAGTGCAACTGTTGTCGCCCGTCGGTGACATAGATGATTTCGTCGGGGTGCCACGTCTTGAGCCGGTATTCCAGCGTCGCGAGATCGGTGGTGGTGTAATTAAATCCTCCGTCGCTTTTGCGGATGAGCGTGGGATGTTCCTTTAGTTGCGGGGTGTCCTCGAAAAAAATGGCCAGCGCGCCTTCACTTTCCCGCGCGATGCCTTTGACAACAAGTTCATCCACGAGCGGCTTGAGTCGTGGATTGTAATAGCTTTCACCAAACGTGTGATCGAACTTTACGCCCAAGCGCGAATAAATTTCGTCAAACTGTTTTTCCGACAGGGCAATCATCTCGCGCCAGATTTTCAAGTTTTCCTCGTCGCCGCCCTGGAGTTTGACGAGCTCCTGCCGGGCGGCGTCCCGGACCGTCTCCATGGCTTCCCCGGTGGCATTGATCAGCTTGTAAAGCCGCTCCATCTCGCCGATGGGGTCCGCTTGGAGCGCGTCGGGTTTCAGGTGCTGCTTCCAGCCCAACAGCAGCATCCCAAACTGCGTGCCCCAGTCGCCGATGTGGTTGTCGGTGATGACGCGATGGCCGAGCAGCCGCAACGTGCGCGCGAGGCAATCGCCCAGGATGGTCGAGCGGATATGACCCACGTGCATCGGCTTGGCCACGTTCGGCGAACTGAAATCAATGACTGAGGTTTTTGGCGACGCGGCCTTCTCAAAAAATAAATGTTCGCCGCGCGCGGCTGCCGCGAGGGTTTGCGCAAGCGCAACGGGTTTCAGCCGGAAATTCAGGAAGCCCGCGCCGGCAATTTCCACCGGTTCGCAGATTTCGGAAACATCCAATTTTGCCACCACTTCCGTGGCCAGTTGTCGCGGATTGATCTTCCGCGTCTTGGCCAGCGACATCAGGGCATTGCATTGGTAATCGCCGAATTTTGGATCGGGACAAGGTCGAACCAGAAACGTTGAAACATCCGCGCCCGGCAAGAGCTTGCTGGCGGCCTGTTGTAAACGGAGTTCGATTAGCTTGTGCGGGAGCACGGAAATAATTTAACCACGGATGGACACCGATGAACACGGATTTTTAACAACGGCTCGCGGGGACGCTCGCCCCACCAGGAAAAGACCGCAACTACTTTTTCCCGTATTCCTTGATGATGTTGAGCATCGTCTCGGCATCCGGCGCCACCTCGAGCGCCTGGCGGAAATCGGCCTTGTGGAGGAGTTTGGCAATATTGGCAAGGGTGTGCAGGTGCTTCTGAAACTGGCCTTGGGGCACGAGGAACAGCATGACGAGCTTGACCGGCTGGTTGTCGAGGGCGTCAAAGTTGACGCCCTTCCGGGAACGGCCCAGCGCGCCGACCACTTCGTGAATCAGATCGGTCGAGGCATGCGGAATGCCAATGCCGAACCCGATGCCGGTGCTCATGGACGTCTCGCGCTTTTTCACGGCGGCGGTCACGGCGTCGCGGTCGCCGGCCTGAATCTTGCCGGTCGTCACCAGATTGCCGATCAATTCGTCGATGGCTTCCCACCGGTTGGTCCCGCGCAAATCGGGGATGATTTGCGAGTTGCTTAAAATGTCACCCAAATCCATACAAATGTCTGTGAACAATGTGAACCAGACGCGCCTCATTTCACAAGCGCGAAATGTTTTCAAATTCGGCAATCAACTTCTAAAACCAACGCGCCAGCCGGTTGAACATCTCGCCCGTGCCCTCCAACCACCAGCCCAGCGCGTTGAGCCAACCCACTTTCGCCGTGAGCAACGGGATACCGAACAATAGCACACTGACGTTGCCTAGAAAGATAATTACTGCGGAAAACAGGTAGCCCTGCGACGTGATGTCCGTCTGCCGCGTCTTCAAGGCCTGCCATGTCAACGTCACGTGAAACGCATACGCCGCCCCGATGGCCAGGTGGAACCAGACAAAATAACCCCGCCAGTCCCAAATCCAATGGCCGACGGCAAAGGCCAGAATGACCAGCACGGCGTACAACGGGAAAAAATACGGGGCGAGCACAATGAGAAAATTCGTTTTGGAGACGACCACGTGGCCGCCGGCGGAGGTGACCTTCATCTTCTTGACCCGGCCGCCAAACAGCCAGGCCCACAGGGCATGCGTCAGTTCATGGCCAAACACGTAAAGCCACATCGGTTTGGGCAGCAGCAGAAAAATCACCAGCCAGCACGCCGCGCCCGCCAGAAACGGCACCCAGACCGTGTCCGCGCCGTAGCTGGCGTGCAATACCCGCCACAAGGCCGTTGCCGCCCCGGCGCACACCGGCAGCAGCAGGATGGCAATGATGAATTTGATCCACTTCGGCACGCCCGAAGATTAACCGCAGAGGCGCAGAGACGCAGAGAAAAATTTCAAGCTCTGATTTCCGGCGGTCGCAGACCGCCGCTACAACTTTGGACTTTGAACTTTGGACTTTGGACTTAATATTCGTCCGATGACGCAAGACGAGGTCCTGCAAATTTTCCGCGCCAGCGGCGCGCTGCTCGAAGGCCATTTCATCCTTCGCAGCGGCTTGCATAGCCGCCAGTTCTTTCAATGCGCCCTCGCGCTCCAGCAAATGCCAACCGTCGAAAAACTCGGCGCGGCGCTCGCGACCAAGGTCAAATCCCTCGGCGCGGTCACCGTCATCGCCCCGGCACTCGGCGGACTGGTCATCGGCCAGGAAGTCGCCAGGCAACTGGGCCTGCGGTTCATCTTTCCGGAAAAGGAGGATGGCAAACTGGTGCTGCGGCGCGGATTTAAAATCGCGCCCGGCGAGAAAATGCTCGTCGTCGAGGACGTGGTGACCAAGGGCGGCCGGCTGCAGGAGACGATTGATATTGTTCGCGCGCATGGCGGAAACGTGGTCGGCGCGACGGCCATCGTGGATCGCTCGAACGGCACGGTGAGCTTTGGCGTGCCGTTCCAGAGCCTGATTGCGCTCAAAGTCGAGGCCTTCGAACCGGATAAATTGCCGCCGGACCTGGCAAAAACTCCCGCCGTCAAACCGGGCAGCAAATAAATATCCCGCGCGAAGGTTGCGAAGTAACAAGAATCCT
>JBEKKN010000093.1:0-9794 GCA_050010675.1 Verrucomicrobiota bacterium
GATCCCAATCACATTGGCCCCAAAAATCTCGGCGAGGGCTACCGTTTCAACGCGCCGGTGATGTATTATGCCTTTGATCCAAGTTTTGAATGGTTTGGTGCCAACGGCGAATTTGCCGTGCAACAGGCGTTTGATCTGGTCAATGGCGCGTTGAACGGCCAGACCAACACCCCTGTGTTTTTGTACAGCCCGAACAACGGCGTTCTGGGCGATACCAACGGCGCTCCGGCCATCACCTTGAATCCGACGAACGGCGTTGACCGGTACCTGGCGAATTTGACGGAATTCCCCTTGAATTCGGAGAGTGAAAATTACCAGGCGAATGCGTTGGGATTGCTCGATTTGAAATCGGTGACGCTGTCCGAGCTTATGGAACAGTTGGGGTTGACCGATGCGATTCGTTATACCTGGGCGTTGCATGACCGGGAACATACCGGCTCTGTTCCCTGTCCGGTGGGCGAGCTTTATACGGTGATTCAAAGAAATTTTGACATCACCGGCAGCCCGCTTAACCAGGTTCAATATTCGGCCTACGTTAACGGCGAACTTTATACCTATTACATCTACGAAGACTGTGATGCTCCCTCACCGCTTTCTCCTCCAGGTGCGGACGCATTGGAAATTCCTGCCGACCCTTTGAACAACAACCCGCCGGTCGCCTCGGGTTTTGGTGAAGGCACGCTGGGGTACGGCTTTTTTTACACCGGATTGACCCGGGACGACGTGGCGGGTTTGCGCTGGCTCTACAGCACCAACAATTATGACACCCCCAGCACTGGTTATCTCGAGTCGCAAGCGGCGGGAAGTGTTCTTTTCAGCACCAATTTCAGCCCGTCCCAGCAACAAATACTATACACCTCCAATTACAACGCCCTGGTCGCCGCGTCATTGACCAATGATCCAGTCACGCTGCAGGGTTTGTTTCCAGGACTGCAAGCCACACTCATCTACAATTCCTTCAGCAACGTGGTCTCGGCCAGTATGAACTACGTCACCAATTAT
The DNA here is from genome assembly GCA_050010675.1 of Verrucomicrobiota bacterium. Classification (GTDB taxonomy): domain Bacteria; phylum Verrucomicrobiota; class Verrucomicrobiia; order Limisphaerales; family UBA11358; genus UBA11358. Next base: position 1,003 of record JBEKKN010000093.1, read on the forward strand.
CCGATTGGCGGGATTGCCGGACAAGGCTATGTCGGTCTTCAGACCACGTACACGACCAATATCGTGGAGTTTTACCATTATGCCTTCGGCAACGTGGTGACGAACCACACCTACACCAACACCTCGTTTGCCCTTCAAACCGTCATGGTGGGGCCGCCCATCGGTTGGCCGGTGGGCAGTCAGTTTACCACCAATGTCACCACCCAGTCGTTTCAGTCCAATGTGGTTTCGGGGGATTACTTTATCATTTCCAACGGCGCTTGTGGGCCCAATATCGTTCGGACCCAGCAAACCTTTGTGAATATCGTCACCAACACCCTCGCGGGGGTGACCAATACGGACGGCTCGTCCATCGTGCAAAACCTAATTTCGTACTTCACGAATTATGCCCTGGTGGTGCAGCCCTGCACGCTGGTGACCAACTCGGTCGCGGACTATCATGGCGTTGGCAGCATGCAATTCTTGCGTGTGCTGGATGACAATTACGATTACCAGAGCGGGCAATTTCTCACGCCTATTACCAACCAATACACCATGGTGGTCTTCACCAACGGCCAGCTCGTCACCCGGGCCTTTCAGCGTGTGGTCACGACGCCTGATTTCCTGTTTGGCGCATCCGATCAGGCGGCGGGGCCGTCTGCCGATCCGGTCATTAGCTGGTTTGGCAGAACCGACCCCCCGCTTTTGAACACGGCCAACATACAAAGGGGCCTCGCCGGTCCCGGCACCATTAATCCCGGCGCGTACATCGCCTTTGACAAGGTTGGTCCGATTTTCGAAAATACCGGCACCTCCTTTTTAACCGGGCCGGGCGGGGCCGCTGCCACTTTTTTCCAGTGGGCGTCTTTCGATGGAACAACCAATGACCCGGTGCTTTATCCGAACGGCGCCAGCCTCGCAAATCTGGCGGCCGAGGCGCTGGTCCAGATTTCTCCGCCGCCTCCGAATTTGCCCAGCGGCACCAATGGGGTGGCTTACAATGTCACGCTGACGGTCACGGGCGGCCAGCCGCCTTATGCGTGGACGCTGGCGCCCTATTCGGCGGGATTGCCGCCCGGCTTGAATTTGTCCTCCGGGGGTGTAATTTCTGGTACACCGACACAGAGCCATACATTTGATAACATTATTATCCAGATGACGGATTCCAGCACGCCGCCGCGCACGTTGCAGATGACCTACTCGCTGACAATTAACTAACGATGAGCATCCTATGAAGTTCAATTTTCCCCAATTCGTCAGGCGGTTCCGGTTCCAGTCGCTGCTCCTTCTGGCCAGTTTGATTTTCTCGCCCGAGGTGGTGATGGGTACGGATTCAATTGCCAGTTTCAGTGGTATCATCACGACACCACCCAATGTGGACGCGACGAATTTTTATAATTCGGGCACTTGGAATATTACCACCGCCGCTCCTTATAAAACCGCGAATACACTCAACTACACCAATGTGGGCACCATGACCGGTTCGGTGGGCTGGGAATTTGATCTTGGGCCGGCCGGCGCCGGCCAGCGCGGCCTGTCCGCCAGCTTCTTCAATGACAGCCGGGGAACCATTCAGGCCAGTGACGGAACAATTATTAACCCAATTTATTTGAGTTCATTAGGCAGTTATTTGTTGGTGTCCGCCACCAACCTCGTCAATAAAGGCACGCTCATCGCCGGCGCCGGCGGCGAAATGGTGTTGACCGGCGCGAACGTGAATCTCCGCCGCAGCACGCTGGAAATCGGCGCTCTCACGCCCGTGGGCAGCGCCAATGGCCAGACGAATTTTGGACCGGACATGGCCATCTATGACGAAGATTGGCAACAGACCAACACGTTTCCGAACAGCACAACTCCCTATGCCTTCGACAGCTCGGCGATATGGAACGGCAGCGTCAGCTTGTCGCCCACTTTCTATTTAAACGGGTTGTGTGGTTTGGTAAACGCGGCCGCTGAATTGGGGTTTGCTCCCACTCTGGCCGATTCCACAAATATCGTGGGGGCGATGTACCTGACCAATGTTGTTTATACAAATATAACCCTGCAACCGGTCATGACCAATCTGCCCGTCAAAATATTCAGGCAGGCGGTGTTTGTCGCGGTCAGCGACCCGAATATCATCCCGGACGACAGGTTTGTAGCCGACAGCGACAACGTCTCGAATTTGTTCCGCACGATTACGGTGAAATTGACATCGAGCCTGGGAGGCACGCTTTACCTGGCGGATGCTTTGGGATCGAGGACCAATAGAGGGTTGCTGCCGAACGTGGTTATAAACCTCGGCAACAATCCCCAGTCTCCCTGTACCGACCCGACCTTCCGCCCGGCCAATTATGTTTTGTCCCGGTTGGATCCGGGGACGTTTGCGTCGGGCTCTACCGGTTTCGGTCCGCCCGCCACCAACTTTTTCTATGACCCGGCCAGTTTTTCCAACCTCGTGGTCCAGGCCGAGTACGCGGGGTACGACGCCTATATCGACGATCTGGTGCAACACCCGTTCGGTGCGGCGGTCACGAATCTGCCCGGCCGGATTATTATCAATGCCACCAATCTGGACCTCACCCAGACGACCATTACCAATTCGGGGGCAGAGGTCGTCATTCAGGCGAACAATTTCGAAGGCAGCACGGGTGCAGTGGTGTCCTGTCAAAACCTGAGTTTCAACCTCGGTTCGACCGGTGGCAACGTTACAGTGGTGAACCTGGCCACCAATTCGACCCTGCCCGGATTGCACGGAAATATTTACGCGTGGAGCGGTCGCTGGACCAATGGCATGATCACGGGGGTATTTACCAATTATAGCACGAATACCGACGGCAGCCTGACCAACACGGCTTTCACCAACTTCACCGAAGTGGACTTTCATGTGTTGATGGTGGACGCCACGGCCATGGCTTCGACGGTGCCGGTGCTGGTCCAGGATTTGATTTTGCAAACCAATGCCGTGATCAGCGATTCTATGAACGTGGTGCACACGTTTTTGTTCAGCGGCCAAAGCCTGACCTTGCAAGGGGCGCTTAGTCTTTCCGGCAATGTCCAAAACTGGAACAGCACGCGGGCGCCGTCTCTGCTTTACTTCACCAATAACGGCACCCTTATCGTTCCACAGGATGCCCATTTCGGGGATGATGGGCCCACCAATTATGCCGCATTTGTCAACAACGGGGCCATCAGTGTTGGTGGGAGTGAGACGATCAACAGCGCTTTCTATCTGAGCGGAGGGAGCGAGAGCGCGCCAGGTGGATACTTTGTGATCACCGCAAACGGCAAGATCGACAATGCCAGCATCACTTCCGGCCGGGACATGGATTTCTCCGGCGGCCTGTTAAAGCTGGATGATTCCACGCTGTCGGTTGGCAACCAGTTGAATTTCAGCCTCACCAACGCGCTCTATGACTCGGGTGCGTCCTTCCCCAACACGCTGACGTGCGGGTCCGGATTTAATTTATGGGTCAAACCGGCCACCGGCGATCTGCTGGGTACCGCGCTTGCCAGCCAGGCCTTCAATGGGGCGGAAGTGGATTCGGTTTGGGCGGGTCAAGATCGGGGGGCGACACCGGCCGGTTATTCCAACGATGTCGCCCTGGGCACGTTGGTGTTGTCGCCGCAGGGTTCTGCGTCGTTCCCGCCTTTGTTCCACTTCAGTGGCGCCGGGGTAAGCAATGCCCTATATGTGGACCTGCTCGATCTCTCGCACATCACCAATTTGACGGAGATGCTGGAGGTGGATCCGAATCTGGTCATCTATTATGCCGCTGCGAAGCTTCCCTCCAGTATCACCGTCTTAAGTAGCAACGGGATTCCACAGCAGGAAGTGGAAACCAACAGTCCCCTCAATGGCCAGTCTTATTACGTGATTGCCAACGGCGGAAGCGGACAGGTCCCGCAAGAAGCGGAGGAGGTCTTGAATGGCCAGTTGAACGGGCATTTGCGCTGGGTCAGCAGTTTCGCCGGGCCAAACAGCTCCGTGGATGTCATCATCAACGGCCAGACGGTCGCGGTCAATTATGCGTTGCGTTACAGTCTGAGTATAGATTCGAACGGCAACGGCATCCCGAACGGGTTTGATCCCAATCCGTTTAGCGCTCCTCCCTTTGTCGTGGTTGGTTCAATGGTCCAAACCAATCCGCCGCCTGCGAAGGCGTTCGCCATCACGTGGGTGGCACAGACCAACATCCCTTATCAGGTCGAGTATAGCCCGAGTTTGTTCAGCACAAATTGGCAGCCGCTGTTGAACTATACGAATACGGCATCTACAAATGCCACCGTTACGGTTTGGGATACCAACGCGGTTTCCAGCCAGCGGTATTATCGTGTGAGTCACCCATGACGGCGGCACATCAACAGGTAAGCCTGTGTGATTACAGCCAACTAAAATCTTGAGCCTATGAACAAAAAGTTTTTCAGGGGTTTTCTGGCGGTGACGGGCTTGGCGTTGTCTCTTTTGTCCACCGGGCGGGTCCAGGCGGCAGGGTTGAAGACTTTGCACAGTCATGTCCTGAGCGTCGTTGCCAAACTGAATCTGCAACCGGCGGGCAGTCTGACCAATACGCAACGTTTGCACCTGGCCATCGGGTTGCCCCTGCGCAACCAGGATGCGCTGACCGCCCTGCTTCAACAGCTTTATGACCCGGCCAGCCCCAATTATCACCACTATCTGACGCCGGAACAATTCACGGAGATGTTCGGCCCGTCGGAACAGGATTATCAAGCGGTCCTCGCCTTTGCAAAAACAAATGGCTTTACGGTTACCGGCACCTACTCCAATCGCATGTTGGTGGATGTCAGCGGAGCCGTGGCGGACATACAAAGGGCTTTTCATGTCTCGATGCGCCTTTATCATCACCCGACGGAACACCGCACCTTTTTCGCGCCGGATGTTGAACCCTCAGTCCCGGCTTCGCTTCCTGTTTTGGACGTTAATGGCCTTAATAACTATGTCCTGCCGCGTCCGCTTTTCATTCAAAGACCGCCCACCGGTTTGCCTTTGGCCAGCCAATCCTTAACGGGTTCCGCGCCGGACGGTTCCGGCTCGTATTTCGGATACGATTTCAGAGATGCGTACACTCCGGGCGTGTCGCTGACCGGTACCGGACAAACGGTTGCTCTCTTCGAGTGCGCGGATTATTTCGATGCGGACATTACCAGGTATGTCGCCTTGGCCGGCCTGCCCGGTATTCCGTTGCAGCGCGTGCTGGTTGAAGGATCCGAACCCGCGCCCGCGGCCGGTGACGGGGTGAACGTGGAAGTGGCCCTCGACATCGAGATGGTCAATTGCATGGCCCCGGGATTGTCCAAAATCATCGTCTATGAAACTCCCAGCGATACCACGGCATACGATGGCGATATGCTGGCCCGCATCGCCTTGGACAACTCGGCCAAGCAGATCAGTTCTTCCTGGTTGATCGGCGACAGCCCGCAATATGGACAGTTCTATCAGGAATTTGCTGCGCAAGGCCAGTCCTTTTTCCAAGCCTCCGGCGACGAAGACGCATACTATCCGGGAATATTTCAATCTGAGGATGGAACGAATGTTACACTGGTCGGCGGGACGACTTTGACAACCAGCGGACCCGCCGGGGCGTATGTATCGGAAACGGTTTGGAATTGGGGCAATGAATTTGGCGCTGCCGGTGCCGGTATCGGGAGCGGCGGCGGGATCAGCACCACCTACCCGATCCCCTCCTGGCAACAAGGCATAAATATGTCGGTCAATCAGGGATCCACGACCATGCGGAACGTCCCGGATGTGGCCTTCACCGCGGACAATATCTACGTCATTGCAGACAATGGTTTACAGGAGCCGGGCACGGGCGGTACCAGTTGCGCGGCACCATTGTGGGCCGCCTTTGCGGCCTTGGTTAATCAACAGGCTACCGCAGCCGGTCACCCATCCCTCGGTTTTGCCAACCCGGCCATTTACGCGATCGGCAAGGGGTCGGACTACACCTCCGCTTTTCATGACATCACGACCGGCAACAATTTCAGTCCCAACAGCCCCACCGAATTTTCCGCCGCAGCTGGTTATGACCTCTGCACCGGCTGGGGGACGCCGAATGGAGCCGGCTTGATCGCGGATCTGATTGGCAAGCGCACGGGCATCCTGCAAATCGGCGTGAATCCTCCAACGGGTTCGGCCCTCTTGCAATCCACCGCCCAGCCCATTTCGGTGGCTGTCAGTGACGTTTTCGGTGTCACCAATGCCACGATCACGGGGGCAGTGACCAACAACCTGGGGATTTCCATTGCCAGTTTGACCTTCACCAACGCCGCCGGCCAGTCTGTTTACAGCGCCTCCCTGTCGGTGCCCGCCGCGGCCAACCCGCTCACCATGACCGTGCGGGCTACCGCACCGGGAGAAATCGGAATCACCAACGTCATCAATTACACCATTGTCGGCCCGCCGCCGAATGACAATTTCTCCAATGCAACCAAGGTTCCCATCACGGGCGCGTCGTATGTCGAGAACAACCGGTTTGCCACCTTGGAACCGGGTGAACCGAAACACGACGGCTTTCGAAACGACGGTGGTTCACTATGGTGGGCCTGGACACCCGCCGCCGACACGAATGTGTTCATTAACACCATCGGCAGCAAAGTGGACAACGCCCTGGCAGTTTACACCGGTGGCGCTTTGACCAGCCTCCAATCCGTGGTGGCCACCAACAGCAATTTGATTCTTTATAAACCGGCACAACTGAACTTCAGTGCCCAGGCTGGCACGACTTATTACCTGGCTGTTGCCAGTACAAGTTCAAACTCGCTGGGCACCGTCGCGCTGAATGTCGTGCCGGGCGGCCAGCCTGATACGAATGCGCCCGTTGTATCCGTGTCCTATCCCCAGAGCGGTTTGACGGTTTTTAACCCCATTCTGGCCGTTTTTGGTGCGGCCACCGATCCCGGGGTGAATCCCAGCGGCGTCAATCAGGTTTTCGTGACCGTTAATGGCACCCAGTTGACTGCCGCTGGAACCACCAGTTGGATGGCCGTCGTGCCGTTGCAGCCGGGACTCAACCTCATCAAGACCAGCGCGGTGGACCAGGCGGGCAATGTTTCCGCAACCGTGACCGTGGAAGTGAATTATTTGGTCCAGCCGCCCGCCAATGACTTTTTTGTCAATGCCATTCCGTTGAGCGGTAACTCCGGCACCATCCTGGCCACCAATACCGCCGCCACGAAGGAAGTCGGCGAGCCCAACCCCGCTGGCAACCCTGGCGGCAAATCGCTCTGGTGGACGTTTATCCCGCCGTCAGACGGTGTGTTTACCTTGAACACGACCAATTCCTCGTTTGATACGATCCTGGGCTTGTACACCGGCACCAATGTGGCCAACCTCACCACGATCGTTGGCAATGACGACGCTTACAGCAACGCGCCGGGTGGTTTCAGCTATATCTCACAGGCCGTCAGGGCGGGCCAGACCTATTATATCCTCGTGGACGGTTATGAGGGTGCCTCGGGGGCCATTTCCCTGGGTTATTCATTTGGCCCGGCGACGATCTATCATTTGACGGTGACCGCGTCCGGCGGCGGGACCGTTCAATTGCAGACCTCCAACACCTTGGGCGGCGTAGTGATTCTGCCGTCGGCCTCGGCGGATTTTATGAGCGGTGCCAACGTTCTGCTCACAGGTTTCCCCGATCACAATGATCAGTTCGGTACCTGGAGCGGCAGCGTGAATGCGCCGAACAATCCCTTGTCGATTCCGGTGACCGGCAACCTGACCGTAACGGCCAATTTTACGGCCAGACAGTTTACCGACGGATTCGAATCCGGGGACCTGTCGCATCTTCCATGGACAACCGCCGGCGACGTACCCTGGTTTGTTCAAACCAACGTGGTTGACGTGGGGCAATACGCCGCCCGTTCCGGGGTGATTAGCAACGACCAGAGCAGTTCGTTGATTCTAACCACCAGCTTTACCAACGGCGTCGGTTCTTTTGATTTCAAAGTCAGTTCGGAAGCGAATTTCGACTTTTTGAGTTTCTATGTGGACGGCGTGGCCCTCCAGCCATGGTCGGGGGAAATCGGCTGGGCGAATTATTCCTTCTCGCTGACCAATGGCACGCACACGCTGGAATGGACCTATGCCAAGGACGAGACCATCAGTCTGGGCATGGACGCTGCGTTCCTTGACGACGTGAACCTGCCCATTGGGACCGTCTTGAATAACGCCGCGCCGGCGCATCTTGAATTGCAGCTGCAGGCGGGTGGCGGATTGTCTGTGAATCTGGTGGGACAGAGCAATCAGCAGTACGTCATCCAGATATCAACGGACCTGGTCCATTGGCAGAATATTTCGACGAATACCGCTGTCGGCGGATCCATTATCATTCCGCTGCCATCCAACCGGACCAACCCGGCGCAGTTCTATCGCGCGGTTGCCCCTTGATTTCAAAATCCCCGATTCGTTAATGAATCATCGGTGCTGACAAGCGCCGACCCGAATGAAAACTCTCGGCTTAACCGGCGGCATCGGGATGGGGAAATCTACCGCCGCCCGATTTTTGCGCGAGCGCGGCGCTCAGCTCGTGGACACGGATGAACTGGCGCGGCAGTTGGTTGAGCCCGGCCAGCCGGCCCTGGTGGAGATTCAGACGGTTTTCGGCCAAAATGTGGTTGCCCCAGACGGCCAATTGCGCCGCGAGGCCCTGGCGCAAATTGTCTTCACCGACCCCGCCGCCCGCCGGAAACTGGAAAGCATTCTCCATCCGCGCATTCGCGAAGGCTGGCTCGCCCAGGTTGAATCCTGGCGCACGGAAAACCACGCGCTGGCCGTGGTCGTGATTCCGTTGCTGTTTGAAACCAAAGCC
>JBEKKN010000094.1:0-9682 GCA_050010675.1 Verrucomicrobiota bacterium
CTATCGAAATGAAAGCAATCTTCTGATCCATCGGTCGGATATCAAGCCAAGGCATGGGCCAAAGCCTAACCTCAACCTGTTACCGATGTCTTGATACCCTACAGCAGCGCGCCGTCCCTACCAAAAACCGTAATGCTGCAACTTCTGTTACCAGGTTCAACCACCGATGGCTTTCAGTCGGTGAAGCGTTTCCAGGCACATCCGGGACGCGTGATACGGGCCTTTCCATTCGCTGACCTTGGGCAGGGTGGCATCCACCTGGCCTTCCGGTGTGATACGCCAGAACCATTCGCCATGAATACGATCCACCAGCCGATTTTCGATAAAATCCCAGACCCGAAGCACCGCTTTGAGATACTTCTCGTTACGGGAGATTTGAAAGGCGTTTAGCAAACCGATCACGGCCTCGGCTTGCGGCCAGCATTCCTTGCCGCCATCAATGATTTTCCCTCCCCTGCCCTCGTAACGAAGCGCACCGTCGGTATCAATTCCCTCCTGGAGCACAACGTCCGCCATCGGCGGCGCCGACGCCCCGGCTTGCTGGCGCAGAGCGGCATCGTCCAGCACCTCGGCGGCTTCACACAGCAGCCACGTGCCTTCGATATCATGACCGAAGGTGTAGGAATCGGAGCGCACCCGCCATGCCTCATCGAAGAAGTGGTTGAAATGCCGGGTGCGGGCATCGAGAATGCGCTGCTGGAAAAGCTGAATCAGCTCGCGCAGGCGTTGGGCAACGCGCGGTTCCTTCCAAACCCGGTAAAGATTGGTGTACGCCTCCAGAACGTGAAGATGATTGTTCATGGATTTCTTCTCGTTCATGTCCTTGTCGCTGAGCCGGGCGTCGGGATCGGCCTCCGACCAATCGCGGCGGCGCACCTCGAGGTAACCGCCGTGCCGGGAATCATGCGCGTGCCGTTCGATCAGCTCAAACAGCTCCCGGGCGCGGGCCAAGGCGGGCGGTGAGCCAAAAGCCCGGTGATATTCCGAGAGCGCGTAGATATAAAACGCCTGGCCGTAGATTTTTTTGGAATCGTCCAGGACCACCCGTCCGGTGTCATCCAACCGCCAGAACGCGCCGCCATGTTGCGTGTCCCAGAACCGGTTCATCACGTAATCAAACGCGCGATCGGCCATTTGCCGGAAAAGCTTTTCAGGCCGCGCCTGATGAACCGCCGAGAACGCCCACAATATCCGGCTGTTGACGATCAGTCCTTTCGGCTGCGTCCGGTCCGGCTTGAGGTCATTGGACAACCAGCCCATCCAGCCCCCCTGTTCGTGATCCACGGCCGGTCCGCACCAGAATGGCATGAGGTGACCGAACAGCTGGTCACTGACACGCCCGGAAAAGGTTTTAAGCGTGGTCGGGTCCATGCAAAAAAACAGTAGTTTAATTTTTGTCGAGCGCGCGGGTGATTTCCACCCGACCGATTTGTGCTTGGCCGGTCATTTCGATTTTTAGGAATTTTTCCAACCCGCTGACATCCTCGGCATGATATAACACGGGTTTCCAGTAGTTGTAATCGCCCGCGCCGCTGAAATAGTCGGTCCGGCTGGCGGGAATCTCCCGGTAGGTCTGGCCGTCAGCGGACACGGAAAATTTCAGGTCGGCGACCGCGTCGGGAAAGAACGTAAAGACGCGAAAACCTTCAATGGCCGTGGGCAGCTTGTAAACCAGCGCATCCCCGGCGCCGCCGGCGGCACGGGCCACATCTTCCTTGGCCTTGCGCGAGTCGTGCCGGGAGATGACAACGCCGCCTTGCCGGGCCTGGGTTTTTGAAAAGTCGGCCAGTTCGTCCACCAGGGTTGCGTGCGTCACGGCAACCGGACCGACGACATTGGAGGGCTCGGACACACCCGACGCGTTCTTCGCCCGGACGCGATAAAACCATTCGCCACCGGGCACAGACTCGTCATTGAACAGCGGATGATATTGGACTGAACTTTCGTCAATGTCCGTCCCGGCAACCGTCCAGGGACCCTCCGCCTTTGGCGCACGTTCGACCGTGTAGCTGGCGGCACCCACGGAACCTTGCCAGGAAATCGCCGCCGCGTCCGCGATTGGCAGCAAGGCCGGCGGTTCCGGCGCGGGAATGGGCGGCGGAGTCAGGCCCCGAATTTCAAAGGCATTGCTGTAAACCAGGGCCATCAGCGCGATTTCATCGTACCCCGCGCCCGCCGCCGAACCCGGCCAGTGGAACGCCTTGTAGAGGTCGCCGCCGTCCGGCTCGCTGTGCCAGTAAAATCCGCCGTCCCGGTCGCGGAAACGCAGGCTCCATAGCAAACCGCCCGACATCCCGGTGTCCTGGATGGCTTTCATGGCCTCCGCCATTTCCGCCGTGCTGACAAATCCAAATTCACCGGCAATATAAGGTTTCTTGCCTTTCGTCAGCGCCCAATTTTCACGGATGAGTTCGGCGAAGGATTCGTTCATTCGAAAACTTGGATAGTGATGCGTGGTGACGATGTCCACGTTCGGGTCGGTGAGTGAATCGGGATGCAAACGGCCCCCGCTGACCCCATCCATGACCAGATGATTATGGTCAACGCTCTTGATATAACGGGCGATTTCGCCGGCCCAAGCCGGCGGGGACGAGAGTTCATTGCCCGTTTCCCAGCAGAGTATCGCCTTGTCGTCGCAATAACGCACTCCCGTCAGCGTGTTCGTCCGCAACAGGACATACCGGATGACCCTCTCGAAATCGGCGATGAGCTGCGGGTCAGTCCAGAAGTCGTTCGGCAATTTGCCCCGGAAACCGGCCAATTCGCCGCGGCCGCCCTGCCATTTCCAATTGTTTACCAGGGGAATGATGAGCCGGACCCCCTCTTCGTTGGCCACTTTGAGCGCCAGATCGAATGTGCGGAAGGCATTCTCGTTGTATCGGTCAACCCCCAGCACGTACGACGATTCCGCCGGCGGATCGTTGCCCCGCCAGACCGGGATGGAGTAGGTGCGCACGACGGTGCCGCCCATCTGGCGCACCGTCGCCAGGCCGTCGCGAAGCTCAAATTCATCGGGCAGCCGCCAGGAATTGGTCTCCGTAAATGGCGTGTTGTCTTCCACGATGAGCAGGTTGGGAATGTTGAACGAAATAAACCGGAACGGTTCCTTGCCGTCCATCAACTGGTCGCCCTGAACCGTGATGAAGTTATGCAACAAGGATTGCGCGCGCAATGGAGCCATGGGAGAAACCATCAGGAGCATGATCAGGCACAGGATAAATCGTTTCATATTTTTATTTCGCCAGCGGTTCCCGTCACGGCCACGGCGCCGGTTGGGACTCATAGGATGCGAGGTCATTAAACGCTTTCTTAAAAGTGGGCGCAACCCGTAAGAAGCCATGGTCATGTCCCTTAATTTCGGCTCAAGGCCGGCCCACAATTGTGTTTGACAGTTCCGGAAGTCTCCCAATGATGACGCACAAATCCTTATGGCAAGCACCGGCACCACCATCCCACCACCCGGAACTGCATCCCCCCCGGAAAATGGCAGCGCCCATCGCGGCCCGTTCGCGATCATGACCGTCCTCTTTTTCATGTGGGGATTTATCACCTCCATCAATGATATTTTAATCCCGCAATTCAAGGATGCTTTTGAATTGAATTATCGTCAGGCGATGCTGGTTCAATTTGCCTTCTTCGGGGCTTATTTCATCGGCTCCATTTTATATTTTGTCATCTCCGCCACCAAAGGCGATCCCATTGCGCGCATCGGCTACAAAAATGGTGTCGTCCTTGGACTGTTGTTTGCAGCCTTTGGAACCGCTTTGGTTTGGCTCGGAGCCACGGCTCATTTTTATGCCCTGATTTTGGGTGCACTTTTCATGATCGGTCTTGGGTTTGCCATGTTACAAATCGCGGCCAATCCCTACGTAACCATTCTGGGTCCGGAACGAACTGCATCCAGTCGTTTGAATTTTGCGCAGGCGTTCAACTCGGTCGGCACCACCACCGGCCCGTTGATCGGCGGCTACCTGATTTTTAAATACTTTGCCCACGCCGGCGTCAACCAGGCGGAATCGGTGAAAATCCCCTACCTGGCCTTTTGCCTCGTGTTTTTGATGATTGCAGCAATATTTTTTTTCATTCACCTGCCGCATGTCGGCGAGGGCAAAGTTGAGCCCGGCATCGGCGCGTTGAAATATCCGCATGTCGTCCTGGGCGTTGGCGCCATCTTTATGTACGTCGGTGGCGAAGTGTCCATTGGCAGTTCACTGATCAACTTTTTGGGGGAACCCCATATCGCCGGGTTGAGTCATCTGGAGGCCAGTAAATACGTGGCCCTTTTTTGGGGGGGCATGCTGATCGGTCGTTTCATGGGCGCCGTGGAGTTGAGCGAAATGGAGAAAATGAAAAAGCGGCTTTTGCTGGCTGGGATTCCCATCCTGGCCTTTGGCTTGTTTTGGATCCTGCGCAGTTGGAACGGGGATCAGCAGCAATTTGATTTTTCGGCCGGCTGGGTCATCGTGAAGAATTACCTGCCCCTGCTCGCCCTCTGCTGGCTTTTCTTCCAGTTTGGCAAGGGGCTCCCCGATCGCACCCTGTTCATCTTTTCAGGAACGATTGTCGTATTGCTGGCCCTGGCCATCCTCTTCGGCGGCAAACTCGCCATGTGGTGTGCCGTCGGCGTCGGCCTCTTCACCTCCATCGGCTGGCCGAACATCTTCTCGCTCGCGCTCGACCGGATGGGGGTTCTCAAAAGTCAGGTTTCATCCTTGCTGGTGATGGCCGTGGTTGGGGGCGCCGTCCTGCCCGAAATCCTGGGGCGGATGGCCGACGCCTGGAACCTGCAGGTGGCGTTCATCGTCCCGCTCATCGCCTACGCGTACGTTGCGTTTTACGGCATCAAGGGCTGCAAGATTGGCCGCCCCAACGAATGATCAGCAACCTGCGAACTGCGTTCGGCAGTGTCCTTGGTTGCCAATATTCGGAGCGCGGATGGTCCTCAATCCGCCGCGCGCGGACAGCCAGCCGCGCGTCCCCATCAAGCCCATCGCGTCAGGTCTGACGCAACCGCTGCGCGTTGGGACCACTCGCGCTCCGCTTAAATCAGGACACCACCAACCGCAGGAGTCTCTGGAAATACTGAGGGGAGTGGTGTATAATAAAATTCGGCGTCATGCCTATGATGTTGGCCAACTCAAACGAAGAACCGAAGAAAACCGGCCTATGAAATTATTCAATCAGATCAGCCGCCAGACGGTTTGCGGGCTGGTTTTGGGCATGGTCATGCTGGCGTCAACCGCCATGGCTGCCGACCCCACGAACGCGCCGCCGAAGCCAGATTTGCTGGCCACCTGCCCCATTTGCGGCGATAAACTCGCTGACAAGCCTCATCCTTATTACTTCACCTACGAAGGCCAGGAGGTGGGGTTGTGCTGCAAGGTCTGTAAAAAAGATTTCGACAAAGACCCCGCCAGGTATATGAAGATGATTCGTGAGGCTGACAAAAAAGCCGGCAACTGACCGGCATCAGTCGGTCAGGCTTTCACCGGCAATCCGGCAGTCGCGCCGAGGTTGTTCAACGTCAGTATGAGCTTTATTTGTTGACGCTCATCCGCTACCCAATGGCGCCATGAAAAGATTCATTGGGCCCGCGTTCATGGCCGGCGCACTGTTTCTGGCCGCCTGCCGCACGACCCGACCCCAGGCCACGGCGTGGGAATTGAAGCCGGTATATTTGCCTCCCGGCCAGGCGCATACAGAACTTAAAAAATTTGCCAGGGATGGTTGGACGCTGGTCGGTGTCATTACCAACACACCAGTGAGTCCCACTAATAATTTGCGCGAGTATCTTTTGGAGCGCCCCGTACAGTGATGAGATTTTTCGGCCTTATGGCTTATATGAAGAAACTGGCTGGCTGGATTTCCCTTTTGTCTGCTGTCCTTGTATTCTCTGTCAGTTTCACGCTTCTCCGACGTGTCGCACGCATAGGTGTTACTTCCCCATGGTTCACCTTGGCGATGATGTTCTATTTCCTGGGGATAGTTGGCATGGCACGTCCATTATTTCTTTTGAGATTGCCTGCCTGGTTGCGACCTTTGCGCGCCTGGGAGAAGCGTGGAAAACTTTATCAGAGATGTGGGGTTCCGGTGTTTGGTGTGCTGCTGCGCCGGACGCCTCTTCGCTATTTGCAGCCGTTGGTCTATTTGCAGAAGCCCTCAAAAGACTATGCGGCTTTGTTCGCCCAGATTGAAGGTGCCGAAGCGGCCCATTTATGGGCGGCGGTATTGGTTGTTCCATACATGGTTTATGCATGCATTCAAGGTCGTTGGGGCGTGCTTTTGTGCTTCCTGGCGCTTCAGATTATCGGAAACTTGTATCCGATATGGCACTTGCGCTGGGTGCGGTGTCGTTTGGAATTTGTCTCAAAAAAACAGCGGCAAATCCATAGAGCCCATGCGCCTAACACCATGCCAACGGCCACTGCGCCTTGAGTTTTCAATTGCGATAGGGCTCGAACCTACAACCCATCGGTTAATCCCGACCCGTCGGGACTCTACCTTGGAGCAACTCCTCCCGGATCCAGCGGGCTGATTTCATACGCTTGATTTGACGCTCGCGCACCATCCCCGCTGCCCGGGTCCCATGCTCCTCGCTCCAGACCAAACTCCATGGCCCATTCTTCCGCGTGAATTTGCCTTCAATGCTAGCGGTGCGGTTGTGCGATTGAAGCCGGGCTTGCAGATCGTCCGTCTGCCCGATGTAAAATGTGGACTCGGCGTTTTCGAGGATATAAACCCAGAACAGTCGATCGACTCCGTTTGCGTCATGGAAATTGGCTCCCGAGGTCATTCCATAGAAAGAACTTTCAAAATCAGGGTTTTGCTTGGCAATTCGACGCGCGGAAAACCTTACATTCCGAAAAGTGTTTGAGTTTTTGCCCTCACGAGTGATGGCAGAAAACATCATACGGTTGCCAGCAGCCATAACCGCGAATTAACCCCATGTCAGTATAGCGGATAATGGCGAACGCCGATGCGGTTTCCGGCGGTTTTCCGAGCAAGTTTCGGAAGTTATGCAAGATTGTGCAGTAATCGGAGAAAAACAAAGCCAACTGATTTGATCACGGATTCGCCAGCCGAAAGAACAGTTTTCCTGTCGGCGGGGTGATGGTCGCGTTGTTGGTGCCGTTGGCGGTGGTTACCGTGCCGCCATAAGCGCCCCAACCCGGCGTGCTCAGGTTGCCGTTCGTTTGAAATGTGTAACCGGCAGTGTCCGGCCATGACACCACCACGCTGTCCGGCCCGACGAAGGTGATGGCCAGTTGAGGCGGCCCCGGCACTACGGTCAGCCGGAAAACGGTGCCATAGCCGTTGCCCGCGCCGCCCTGTAAAGTCGTGCCATAGAAACTGCCGTCACGGCCCTGCACCAGCCCCCCATAAGGATGCCGGCCATCATGGCCGGTGGAGAAGGAATACAGGCTGGTCAGCACCCCATTGGTGCCGATCATGAACACGGTGCCATTGGTGTAGGTGCCGCCACTTGCCGTCGTGCCATAGAAATTGCCGTCGCTGCCCTGCACCAGTCCGGCATAGGGAGCTGCGCCATCAACGCCCCCGGTGAAGGAATACAGGGTTGTTAATCCCCCGCTGGTGCCGATTCTGAACACGGTGCCATTGGTATAGGTGCCGCCGCTCGTTGTCGTGCCATAGAAATTACTGTCGCTGCCCAGCACGAGTCCGGCGTACGGATTTGCGCCGTCGGCTCCAGTGAAGGTGTACACATTGTTCTGCACCCCGTTCGTGCTGATCTTGAAGACATTGCCATAGGTATTATAGGAGCCGCCGTAGGTCGTGCCATAGAGATTGCCATCGGGGCCCTGCACCAGCCCGGCCTCGGGACTCTCGCCATCAGTGCCGCCGGTGAATGAATACAGGGTCGTGAATGCGCCGTTGGTGCCGATCTTGAACACAGTGCCGGCGGGAATTGCGTTAGTTCCACCATAGGGAGTGGTGCCATAAAAATTGCCGTCGCTGGCCTGCATCAAGGGCGCGGTCGGGTCGCCCCCATCCAGCGGGACACTAAACGCGTCTTCGATGCTGCCGAATGAATGCAACCTGGTCGGCGGACCATTGGTGCTGCTCGTGAACACCGTGCCATAGCCCCGAGGGAGGTTGTTTGTGCCGCCGTTGTAAGTCGTGCCATAGAGATTGCCGTCGTTGCCCTGCACCAGCGCGGCCTCGGGACTGTCGCCATCAGAGAAATTGAATGAATATACACTGTTAAACACCCCGTTGGTGCCGATCTTGAACACGCTGCCGTAGCCGCCGCCCGCGCCGCCAGACGTCGTGCCATAGCAATTGCCGTCGCTTGCCAGCACCAGCCCGGCATCGGGATAGGCGCCATCCGCGTTGTTGAATGAATGCAAGTTGGTGTAGATTACTCCGGCATGGGCTCCAAGAACCGGCAGCACGAGCGCGGCTGCCCAGAGCAGACGCATCAGCAGGCTCTTAGTCATTGCGCAGGCCGTGCTTGCGTTGGAGCCTGTCGTGAGCCGGTGGTTCCTTGGCGCGAGTTTGGTTTGCATGATGATTCAAGTTCAGTGTTTCTCACTTGAACGATTCTGTGCTCTGATAGTGCCATTTCTACGCTTTTTCCGATCATAATGCAACCTGAAAATCGCCCTGTACTATGGTTTGTATGGTTTGTGAAGAACTCGAAAACGGCGAAGAGAAACGAGGTTCTTTCTATGGCACGGATTGGCTCCCTAGGTCATTCCATAGAAAGAACTTTTAAATTCACAGTATCACTTGGTCCTTCAGGGCGCGGAAAGCCTTATAGAATCGCGTTTGTGCCGATTGGATAATTCGTGCTATGGTTTAGTGCGCAGACGCCGCGTGCGGTGCCTTTTGCAAAACCATCAGAGGAAACCGTCAAGGCCTATGTCGAAGATTTGCGAAGCACGTTAAACGAGGGGAGCATCATGCAACGAAAGGCATTTTTGAATTCTTTCATCCGACGCATTAACATTAAGGATTCAGAGGCGGAAATCGAATACACCTGCCCCATAGGACTTGGCAGAAACCGTAGAAACGAGGTTCTTTCTATGGCACGGATTGGCTCCAGAGGTAGGGCTCGTAACGAGTCTGCCGCTGAAGCCCTATCTATCCTTCTTAAAGAGCACCAATAACTTCCAAAGCGTCCGTGGCTCACAACGCTCAACGCATTGGTTCTTTTGATGATAGCGCGACTCCGCCATAACACAACCATAATCTGTCGCTACACCTCCCCTACTCCGTCGTTACACTTTCTCACACAGTTTATCACACACTTTACCACGCAATTTGGCGCTCGATTTGTCTTTGAATCAGCCAGCTGGCACCGCAGAAAGCCCGGCCAAGCGGCGATGCTGCCACATAACCTGAAAGGCGAGGGTCGGAATCGGGCGGCTCATGCCCGTTTTGCTGTGCAAAAATATACTATTCCCCCAGCAAATGCAAGTAACTCTTGCACTACCTGCACCTACCGTGTCTAACTCGCTTACTGAAGGTTTTACTGAATGTTTTGGGTTCATTCCGGTGGGTCGAGAAAACATTGAAACGCGGCGGCTAAATGAAATCAATGAGATGCTTTCGCTTGAGCTAACAAATCTTTAGTTTCATTCCACTCCTGTGGTGTTAGCGCTTTGACTTCTCCATCAGCACTGAGGCGTGTCGCGCTTCGCACTTCATATTCCAAGAT